>JANXUJ010000118.1 GCA_025356295.1 Cyanobacteriota bacterium | reverse complement strand
CTTTGAGAAAACATGTTTTCTCAAAGCCAAACTCTCAAAGCAGACAACTAACTAATTACTATTAATTACTAAAATGCAATTACAAATACACGCCTCTACTCGCGCCCCCAACGGCAATAACCGCGCCCTTCGCCGTGGTGGTCAAATTCCTGCAACCGTATATGGACATAAAGGTGAAGAATCGATCTCGATTACTTTAGATGGTAAAGAAGCAACTACTTTGCTCCGTGAAGCCACGATTAACAATACATTGATCGAAGTAAATGTAACTGATGGTGACTTCAAAGGCAAAACACTATTGCGTGAAGTTCAAAATCATCCTTACAAAAAGGCGATCTATCACCTCAGCTTTTTTGCGATCGAGTCTCAGTCCAAGATCGAAGTAGATATTCCTCTCCACTTCATTGGTATCCCTGTTGGTGTAAAAGTTGGTGGTGGTTCGGTTGATACGATTAAAAACTACATTCGTGTAGCTTGCGCGCCTAATAGCGTTCCTGAAAGTTTTGAAATCGATATTACTGAACTCGAAATCGGTAAGGGTGTCCATGTTAGCGAAATTAACTACCCTGAAGGTGTTAAGCCTGTAACTGATACCACTGCTCTAGTTGTAACTATCCTTAAAAAATAGACTCTCCAAAATAAAAAAGCCCTGCGTAGTAGGGCTTTTTTATTTGCTTTTACAGCAAGTAGTGCAGATAGGTTTTTAATAATCGTAAAGCGCTGTAGTCGAGAACTATACCAAAACAATATGCCGATCGCGATCAACTTTTAGCCAACCTTCATCTTGAAGTAGCTTCATGGCTCTAGTCACTGTGACGCGAGTACTACTAATCGCGCTGGCAAGATGTTGGTGAGTAAGGCGTACTGTCAGCCGAGTTCCGCCTTCTACAGGTACGCCCACTTCTTGCTTAAGCAGGAGGAGTATTTGACGCAGGCGTTCTTCAACACGTTTGTTACTAACTAGCGCTAGCAAAGATTCAGTTTGCTGAAGACGGCGATTGAGATGTTGCAAAATCCCTTGATATAGCGAAGGCGACTGCTCTAGCTCAAGTAATGTAAACCGCATCAGGTCAACGTCTGACAAGGCGATCGCTTGATATGGCTCTAGGTTGGTTAGGGGCAGACCAAAGGGCATAGCCTGTACGGCAAAGCCAACCAGAACTTCGTCACCCGAAGGATGCAGCGTATTTAACTGGACAACACCACGACAAACAACCCAAACTTCGTGGGGATACATCGGCACAATCTGCCCACTTTTGTAAGTGTGCATGGTGCGACCGCGATAAATTTCTTCGAGCGATCGCCGCCAATCAGTTACCGAAGTTGCCGAGTTGAGATCAAAACTTGAGAAGGTATATGTCATAAAAGCGTGAGGTACACATTAATGATCCTATGTGTTAATCAACACTATCGGGTTAAGCTCAGTTTATTAAATCAATAAGTTTTTTTTAAGATTAGGCTAAATCCAAAAAATCAAAAAAGCCAAAAAAGCTAAAGTGGCGCGAAGCGCCACTTTAGCTTTTTTGGCTTTTTGGTTATAATCTCGGTATGACTCAATCTCAAAAACATCCATCACATAGCAGCTATGAAACATTCATCCAACCAGTGGATGAATATAATCGCGCGCTGATTACAAATGTGCATCCTCTTGATTGGATAAATCCAGAACCTGCGGCTCTCTATGATCTGGTCGTGATTGGGGCTGGCACTGCGGGATTGGTGGTCGCCGCAGGAGTGGCGGGTTTGGGGCTAGGCTTAAAAGTGGCGCTGATTGAGAAGAACTTAATGGGAGGAGATTGTCTCAATGTCGGTTGTGTTCCTTCCAAATGCATAATTCGCTCTTCGCGAGTGGTCGCAGACATTCGCGATGCTACTCGCTTTGGAGTTAATTCACCCAAAGATATTGATGTTGATTTTGGATTAGTAATGGAACGAATGCGAAAAATTCGAGCCGAGATTAGCGGGAATGATTCTGTAGAGAGGTTTAGCAAGCTTGGCGTGGATGTATTTCTCGGTTCAGCGCGGTTTGTACGCGAGAATGAGATCGCAGTTAATGATAGAGAGCTAAAAGATACAGAGCTAAAATTTAAAAAAGCAGTTATTGCCACAGGTGCGCGCGCCACTGCTCCTCAAATTACGGGACTTGCCGAAGCGGGATATTTAACCAATGAAACTGTATTCTCGCTGAGCGATCGCCCTAAACGTCTAGCCGTGATCGGCGGTGGACCGATTGGTTGCGAACTGGCACAAGCTTTTCAGCGTTTAGGCTGTGAGGTGACATTAATCCATAAAAACTCGCACTTGCTTGATCGTGAAGATGCAGATGCCGCCGAAATTGTGCAGCAAGAATTTGTGCGCGAGGGCATAAATTTAATACTTAGTTGTGCGATCGCTAGAGTTGAAAAAACCAATACTGGCAAAGTAATTTATTATCAACAAAATGGAATAATCAACCAAATTGAAGTCGATGAGATTTTAGTCGGTGCAGGGCGATCGCCCAATGTCGAAGCCTTGAATTTGGAATCAGTAGGTGTGGAATATGATCAACAACGAGGCGTGATCATTAATGATTATCTTCAGACCTCAAATCCGCATATTTATGCCGCAGGTGATATCTGCACGGACTGGAAGTTTACTCATGCTGCCGATGCTGCTGCTCGCATCGTGATTAAAAATATTTTATTCTCTCCATTTGGTTTAGGAAGAAGCAAGCTAAGTGATCTGGTCATGCCCTGGGTGACTTATACCGATCCTGAAATTGCTCATGTTGGTTTATACACCGCAGAGGCAAGTTCTCAAGGTTTAGAAACTGATGAGATTAAGATTCCATTCTCTGCGGTTGATCGGGCGATTTATGACGGAGAAGCAAATGGATTTGTGAAAATCTTGCATCGGCGCGGCTCCGATCAGATTTTGGGTGCAACGATTGTGGCGCGTCATGCGGGTGAAATGATGAGCGAGATTACTTTGGCGATCGCCACAAAGCAAGGATTAAATAAGCTTGCTAGTGTGATTCACGCTTATCCAACCCAAGCCGATGCGATTAAAAAAGCGGCGGATGCTTATCGAAAAACATTGCTTACGCCGCGCACTCAGACCCTTTTAAAGTTTTTAACTAAGTTGGGTTGATTTGCACATCATTTTTGCACATCATTGTGTAATAATTATTAGGCGCAAAAAATGCCCTCATGGCTCAGTGGTAGAGCATTCCCTTGGTAAGGGAAAGGTCACGGATTCGAATTCCGTTGAGGGCTTAGCTGTATTATTTCTCGATTTCTGACATATATTTCTAATATGCCATATCCTATTGATGTTCTAAGTGGTACAAAACCTTTGGGAATTTTAAGTCAGCACAAAGCGCTGTAAGTCACTTAGATGCATTTATCAAATCAAATAAATATAAAGAAACAGATTGAAGTTGACCAGGATAATCAGTCTTTTTGAGAAGTGAATATTTTTGCTTCAATCTAGCCAGAAACTGATTTATTTGGCTATATTTAACTTTTCCCGCATCACCCATCGGTTCGCTTACCTGAATAAGAGCCAATTGTGTGTAGCCTTTTTGGATTTCTTGCTGAATACGCTGTTCAGTATCCTTTAGCAACGTTGGGTTTGACCATATTTCTGCATAATCTCTAGGGCTAAAAATCTCTGGTTTATCCCAACGCGCAAAGCCATAAAATGGAACTGGATGCTTGGCAAAGTAATAACCAAATGTTGACGCTAAAAAGTCTGGACTGAGAATATACATGGTCTTATCGTCAGGTTTTCTTACCTCCCAATCCTTAGCCAACGCTCTTATTCCAGATTTATTGATATTTTCAAAATAAAAGTCGTATTTATTGGCAAAAACTAATAAGGCTATAATTATAACTAAGATCACTTGGCGGCAAAAACTGTACCATTGACCAGCCCAACGACTATTAATAAAATTTAATAAATATTGAAATAGAGCAAAAAAGCAACTTCCATGAAATGCCCAAGCAATAGGTGTAAAGGGAAACATATAGCGTCCACCATAGGAAAGAATTGCTTGCATAACTGCTAACAATATGAAGCATATACCTAATATAAATGTATATATTTCTGGGAATATATTCTGTTTACAATTTGCCTCTTTAATCTGAGCTAAAAAGCCTCTTATTTTAACTGCTAATCCTAACAAAATACATAAAAATACTGCTTTTCTAGGTTCAAGTATTGTATAAGAAATATTGTCAAATAAAGCCTTTAAAAACGAATCTTTGGAAGTCCAAGGAGTACCAGTATATAGATGGGTAAGAAAAATTGGCAACCAGGGCATAAACAGTAAAAAGATAGTACCAAAAGCTATAGCAAATGGCATTATCTTTATATTTACTGCCCGATTACATAGTAAGAATAAAGTAATTATGATCAAGCTACCAATCAGCAACAAACCTGTGTACTGGACATACAGCAAAATATCTGCACAAATTATAAATGCAACTAAATACCATGTTTGATATTTAGTCTTAGCAATAGCTTTACAGTATAAAAATATTACCCAGCAGCATAGCAGCGCGGCTAATGTATAAGGTCTAGCTTCTTGTGAGTAATAAACAGCATCTTGTGTAAACGTAGCAATAGTAGCAGCAATTAATCCAGCTTCTCGTGACCCAGTTAATCGACCGAGGGCATAAGTAGATGGGATCAGCAATAATCCAAAGAATAATGCGGGGAGTTTAAATATTATTTCCTGTGAGCCAAACCATTGCATCCACTGATGCATGATCAGATAGAAACCAGGCGGATTGAGTTCACTGTAGATGACAGTATTAATGATTGTCTCAAAATCATTAGGAAGTGCATCAAAATAAGTCGAGGCTTCGTCCTGCCATAGCCCCAGTTGGAGGCTGGGTAACCGCAGTAAAAAACCAATCACTACTAACCCAATTATTAAAAGAGTTTGTCGCTTCATTAAGATTGCCTCTCAATATCAAAAACAACCTTCTGCCAATACCAAACTTCGGGCATATTCGGATGATCTTGCTTGGCAATGTCAATTAAGCGTTGTGCGATCGCCATATTACCACCAACTAAACTGAGCAATTTTTGCTGCAATTCGAGAGTCGGCATTTGCATCAAATCAACTGTAGCAGCAGAATTTATCTGCTGACGCTTAGCTTCTTTAGTTTGTTTTTCGAGTTCCGATTGCCAGAGATTAATGCGATCAAGTGCGTAACGATAACGATCCATGATTGATTGATTAAACCAAATATTCGCGGCTTGTTGATAGTCGGCGATCGCACCTTTGATATCACCAAAGTCATAACGAGCTTCAGCCCGATCGCTATAAATTTGGGGGTTGGCAACATCAAGCGCCAGCGATCGCGAAAAATCTTCGATGGCAGTCCGATAATCTTTCAGTCGCAGATGTGCCTTAGCGCGATCGCTATAAAGTTTGGTATTGCTGGGATATTTGTGGAGTAACTCATTAAAATCGGCGATCGCACCTTGAGTGTCGCCAATTTCAACACGAATTTTGCCACGACCGATCCGCACTTCCAGATTTTGAGGTTCCAGAAATATCGCTTGATTGATATCTTTGATTGCGCCATCAGGATCGCCAAGTTTACCTAAAGTCAAGCCGCGCAGACAGAAGGCTTTGACATTTTTAGGATCGATTTGTAACATCCAATTAAGATCAATCAATGCATTTGTATAGTCGCTGCTGTCGATTTTTTGCTCGATTTTAATAAAGATATCTTCTGTCGATGGAGGCAGCATTGCTTCTAGCGGTTTATAGCTCTCGATGCAGCGGCGACAATTTTCTTCATCACGCAATTCTAAAAACAGATGAGCGGCGCGTTTATAAGCGGCGATCGCTTTATCAATTTGATTTTGTTGCTTATAGGTTAAACCTAATAATTGGTGCGCGATCGCTGATTTGGGATTAAGCGTAAGTGCTTGAGCGATATCAGCTTGGGCGGCGATAATATCGGCGATCGCAATTCGGGTCAAACTTCGGGCAATATACATCAGCGCATCAGGTTGCAAACTCAGCGCTTGGTCATAGTCCGCGATCGCCCCTTGTCGATCGCCTAGATCAAATAAGACTAAACCTCTCTGGTAATAGGATTCAGCAAATTTAGGATTAGCGGTGATCGCACAGCTAAAAGCTTGGACAGCGCCATAGCGATCGCCAGATTTCGCCTTCGTCAAACCTTGTTGATAAAAATCTTGTTTAAAGTCTTGTGTCATGGTCGTAGTTGCTAACCAAGCTATAGCGATATCATAGATGAAACCAACACTTTTGTAGTAACCCACTCAGGAGTTATCGTGATGCCCAAAAAAGATATTCAACAAAAAATCGAAAAGACTCTCCACACAGTCGCTGATGTGGCGCAACAGCAATATCAAAAAAATCTTAAGAAAGCTCATAAAAATGTAGACAAACAAGTTGACTCAGTACGCGATCGCCTTGAAGATTTTGATAGCTGGGCGGTGGACTCCGTTAATGATGCATTAGAAAATGTCGAGAAGAAACTAGGAAAGCAGGTCACAAAAACTGTCAGCCGCGTTCAAAATGCCGCGCGATCAGCATGGGAAAAAATCAATAATAATTAGATACGGCGTACCTAATTATTATTTAGAGATTGCTTCACAAAATCGAGAAATTCTACTTGAAATCTTTCGGTCGAAAACCGCATTGCATTTTCGCGACAGTTATCAGCCGAAATGCGATGTTGCGATCGCTCAAACTCAATCACCGCCGCACAGATGCTTTCAGGTGTTTGCTCAGCAAAAAATACACCCGTAGGGCGATCGCCATCTAAGCCAATCACCGACTCACATACGCCACCTCGACCATAGGCAATCACAGGTGTACCACAAGCTTGAGCTTCCACAGGTGTAATCCCAAAATCCTCTTCCGCAGCAAATACAAAAGCTTTTGCATTCTGCATATATTCGCGCAATTCTTCTGGTTTTCGATAGCCGAGAAACTTGATATTTTCGCTTGCTTTTGCTTTTATTTTTGCCATCTGCTCACCATCACCAATCACGATCAATTTGCGATCGCGCATTTGCGAAAAAGCTTCCACAATCAGGTCAACCCGTTTATAGGGAACTAGCCTCGAAGCCGTGAGATAGAAGTCCTCTTTTTGTTTGCAAAGCGCATAATTTTGCAAATCCACAGGCGGATAGATTACCTTCGCTTCTCGCCGATATACCTTCTGTATCCTCCGCGCAATGAATTCAGAATTGGCAATAAATAAATCAACTCCATTGGCTGTACGCGTATCCCAAATTCTGATTTGATGCAAAATCCATCGCGCGATCCAGCTTTTAACACCACGTTCTAAATTTGATTCTCTTAGATATTGATGTTGCAAATCCCAAGCATAGCGAATTGGTGAATGCACATAAGAAATATGTAATTGATGTGGCGAAGTCAGCACTCCTTTAGCCACAGCGTGCGAACTGGAAATAACCAAATCATATGCCGACAAATCAAGCTGCTCGATCGCGATCGGCATCAGTGGTAAGTATTGCCGAAACTTAGTCTTGGCAAACGGCAAATTTTGAATAAATGTAGTCTTAACTTTTTTGTGTTGAATAAAGCCCCGTTGAGAATCATCCAGAAAATCCACAACTGCAAATAAATCAGCATGGGGAAATATATTTAAAATCTGTTCAACCACGCGCTCTGAACCTGCGTAGTTGACAAACCATTCATGCGCGATCGCAATCCGTAAATTTTCGAGTTTTGACATGATCAGTTTCTTGCATAAGGTGGGCGATAAGGATAATAAATTGAAATGGCTAAGTTTCCTGTTGATGCCCCTACAGTAGCTTTTTACACAGAAAGTAACATCTGGTGAAATTACCTTTCTGCATCTAATTTATCTAGTATGCGTAAACCTTCTTGGACATTACCTCTCGCTGCCATTACTTTAAATCTGTTGTAGGTATCGAATTCAGTCAGAACAATAGTTGATAATTCTTCCATAAGCTTATTGACGCTAATTCCTCGTGACTGAGCTAGTTCCTTTAGTCTTGTATGTTTGTCATCGGGAAGTCGAATTGTTAAAGTTGCCATAAGTGTTATTTCCTAACGATTTGTTCTGACTTGAGAATGGATAAGTTGGGGAAGATGAGATCGCTGTTTAAAAAATCTTTAATATTTTTTGTGGCAATAATTTAAGCATTACCTGCGATCGCTCAGTCCCCTGATTTCGTCAATAATTAGAAACAATAGCCCAGAGTTAAATACGATCCTAAAGGTTAATATTATAGATGTCTCTAATTACATTAATTAATCATGAAACATATCAAAATTGTGGTAGAAAAACATCCAGAAGGTTATGTGGCTTATCCTCTAGGTATTCAAGGGGTTGTGGTTGGCGAGGGAGATTCCTATGAAGAGGCTCTCAATGATGTGCGATCGGCGATCTTGTTTCATGTGGAAACATTTGGGCGATCGGTTTTAGAGTCTGAGTCTTCAGTGCTTGAGGCTTTTGTGGCTGAGGCAAGTGTGTAATGGCTAAGTTTCCTGTTGATGCGCCGAAATCAAAGGTAATTAAGGTGCTTGAGGGTTTCAGATTTTCGATAGTACGGGAGAAGGAGCATATCTCGATGGTCAGACAAAATGCTGATGGAACAACGACTCCTTTAACTATGCCAAATCACAAGCTGATCAAGGGTTCTACGCTTAGAAGTATCTGTACTCAATCGGGGATTTCGCGGGATGATTTTATTAGTGCTTATGAGAAGGTATAAATATGATTTCATGTTTTCGTTGTAAGATCTAAGTTATGAGAGATATAGCATTGAGATAGCAAAATGGAAAATCAATTAATTGTAAGAGATCCTGAAATTCTCTCTGGAATACCTGTATTTAAGGGAACTAGAGTTCCTGTAAAGAATTTGGTTGATTATCTGGAAGCAGGAGACTCACTGGAAGATTTTTTAGATGACTTTCCAACTGTGCAGAGAGAAAAAGTGGTGAAGTTTTTGAATCTATCCATCAAATATTATTTGGCGCATGATTATGAAAGTGCTGCTTGATGAGTGCTTGCCCAAAAAGCTCAAACGAGAAATCTCCGATGGACATACTATCGTGACTGTGCCAGAGCAGGGTGAAATTATGCCGATAATCGGCAACTGGTACAACAAATCACCTTGAAATAACTAAATTAGTTTCACTAGGATTGAACAGTTGACGCTTGGAGGCATTTAAAAACTCAATGCTAACGGGTTCTTTGGCTTCGTTGTAGCTAACTATTACGCCGCCTTGCTCAGATAGTGCCTCGTATGGTAAATCGTCTTGCAAGATGAAAATGAGAATATCTGCTTCTGCATCGTATTTAACTTTCATGGTTATTCTCCTGCCAATAGCGTTTTACTTTGTAACTAACTTACTAGAGCAAGAGTACGCACACTGAAGATTTGATTTGATTGTAATGGAACAACCCAAGACTTAGGAATAGCAACAACATGAATGGACTCACCTAATGCGTTGAATACTTCCAGAATACAGCCTTCTTCTTG
>JANXUJ010000100.1 GCA_025356295.1 Cyanobacteriota bacterium | reverse complement strand
TTATACTAAAGAGCAGCTTGGAGGTTTTCAATCTAATATTTTAGAAGGTATACAGAGAGATAAGACGGAGGATTTTAATGTCCATTGCACTGTAAAACCCATCTCTTTAATGAGAAAACTTGTTGAAATATTTGTTCCTCGTTTAGATGAAACCATCCTAATTGATCCTTTTGCAGGATCAGGAACCACTTTACTTGCAGCTAAAGAATTTGGAATTAACTATCTTGGTATCGAAATAGAACATGAATATATAGACATTATCAAAAAGCGTCTTAATAGTTCTAACGAACTACAGGGAACGCTCCAGTTCTCTGACTAAGGAATAACTTTAGGTCAAAACCACTGATTTTTTTTATAAAGTCAAATGATGCATCACCAGTATAAACTTTCCATTTTCCAACTTCACACGCTGTAATGGCTGAGGGAAGATTATCTTTTCTCAGAATTAAAAAGACTGGCTCATAGCTGTAACTACGAAGTAGTGATCCGTATAACTTGAATTTTTTGAGTGTTCCAGAATCACCTGAACCGATACGGTACTTTGTATCTATTGCATATTTATCAACGATTAAGTCACAGGGTTCGTCACTATCTAATTTCAGTGCTGGTTGAAAATTAGAGCAGTAAGCTTTACATGTTGCAGTAACTAACATTTGCCAACACATTCCTAGTTCACGGCCCCAGTATTGCTTATTCTCTTTCTTCAGAATCGGAGAGATGTTAAATACATCCATTAAGAGGTCATGATCTTCATTTTCTTCTACATAAACCTTGTCAGCAAATGAACTTTGATACTTTATTAAAATATTCTCTAGTGTTGTTTCAGTCATTATTGGATTAACAATTCTTTGTTTTAGTCATCATCCGCTACCAAATCTGTTAAATGAACAGATAAGGCATTAGCTATTTTATTTGCATTAAGTAACGTTATGTTCCTCTCTCCTCGTTCTACTGAGCCAATATAAGTGCGATGCAAATCAGACAACTCGGCAAGCTCATCTTGCGAAAGATTTCTAATCTTTCTAAAGTATCTAACTTTTTTTCCGAATTTTTCTGTAATATCCATTTTTTGGATAATATTTAAGCCTATAAAGTATAGTCTGACAGACTATAAGTAGCGACACACTATAAGTAGCAATTATTAGTTTTGGGAAACAGCTGATCGGGTTTGTAAGTGAGGAGGGGCGATCGCTGGTTGATGTGGAGATTTAGGCGATCAGTTGCCTAATCGTAAATTTCCCTGCGATGTCCGATTTGATGAATAATGAGACTTTTTTGTGATTGGGCGATCGCATAAATAACTCGATAATCTCCAACACGCAACTTAAAAAAGCCTGATAAATTGCCAGAAAGGGATAGAGGTGTAATTTGTTCAAAATTCTCGCCTAACCACTTAATTTTACGAGCTATTCGTATTTGATTAGTGCGATCAATTTTTGCAAGATCAGCGATCGCCTCAGAAGTAAAGTTAATACTATAGCTCATCCCAATTAAGCCCCAATGATTGCATAGCCTGAGACGCAGGAATAACATTTGGTTGCTGTTGTTGTCGCAATAAACGTTCCACAACTACTGTTTTTAACTTCTTACCTTCATCTAGATCAATATATTCTTCTAGGACTTCTATTACAACTTCACGAACCAGTAAACGAAACTGTTCGGTAGTGAGTTCTTTTATTTGCATAACATTACGTCTCTACCACTTGTTTTGCATTAATTCTAACGTAATCGTCAAGATAAATTAGCAAGGCGATCGCTGTTTGATTTGAGGGAATAGGCGATTGAGCTTGATTGCTTCTCCTATGTATTTAGTAGATTCAGCAATTCTGCACAGTTTACTTATGGCACAATGTAAGCCTATCTAAAATAATCCCAACTCTTGAGTTTGTTCAACATGATTTCTCATAACAATATTGCTGAATTAATTAGCGCTGCCCTGCCTAAGGCAAAAGTTCAGGTCGAAGACCCTAATCATGATGGTCAACATTTTAGTGCGATCGTAATCGCTGAACAGTTTGAAGGCTTATCGATGATTAAGCAACATAAACTGGTGTATGGCGCAATTCAGGAGCATCTTGATAGCGGTGCAATTCATGCCTTACAGCTAAAAACTCACAGCCTATCCCAATGGCAAAGTATGCAAGTTCAAGTTCTTTGACACTCCCCGCACGCTCTGTGACGGGGATTCCTGATTTAGCAAGACAACTTACCCGAAAGACTTACATCTAACTAGCAGAGGTCGAACTTTCCACAGGCGTAGAGATTTGGGTGCGCCCTACCCTATTTAAACTAATAGCTAAGATATTCAAAGCCGTATTGTGGTCTCGATCCAAAACCCATTTTTCCGATAAAATCGATCTTGATATTTAACAATTTAAATACAGGCAAATGCTCAAGGGAACGAATATATTTTTAATTGGGATGATGGGCGCTGGCAAAAGTACAGTGGGTAAGCTTTTAGCTCAAAAAGTAGGTCACAATTTTTTCGATACAGATACTCTAATCGAGCAATGTGTAAGTAAATCGATCCTCGAAATTTTTGCTGAGCATGGCGAAGATACATTTCGAGATCTTGAGCAACAGGTACTCGCCCAAGTATCGGCTCACACTCGCCTAGTTGTGGCGACAGGGGGTGGGATCGTCATGCGATCGCTAAATTGGTCACATTTGCATGATGGAATTGTGATTTGGATCGATGTGCCTGTTGAGATTCTGCACGATCGCCTTAAGTCTGCATCTGAGCAACGCCCTCTATTGCAAACTGAAAATCCATTGCAGCGCCTTAATGAGCTTTATGCACAAAGACGCGATCGCTATGCTCAAGCGGATATTTCGATCATGGTCAGTGAGAATGAAACTCCAGAAACTGTATGCGATCGCTTGATAGAGATGATTCAAGCCAGGATCACTCCTGATCGCCTCAAACAAAATATTAGCGCCACTCTTTAAAGAAAAGAGCGCTTTGCGCTCTTTTCTGGGCTTGATTTATTGGGTTGATTAACTTGGCGATCATAATCTTAGCAATGCTAATATATTTCTTTCGGTTTGATTTTGGTTTTGAATTATGTGGAACAAGAGTACTTATTTAAGCATCAAGACTCTTAAAAGTTGGGACTAACCGAAGATATTAGTACTGATATGACAACATCATCTACCTCTCGCATACCATCCATAGATACCCCAGCTACGATCGATGTGATTTCAGAGAGCGAATTTTTATCTGCCACACATGTTATCCAGAATAACTATGATAACGAACGCCATGACGAAAGCCCTAGCGATTTAGCCGTAACCGCAGCAGGCAATTTTGCCTCAGTCCTTGCGCCGCTGACCCCCGAAAAATTTAGCCAAGTCGTCCATGATGTTGAACAAAGGCTACGCATCGTCAATCAAACTCTGGGAATGCTCAATACCGACTTTGATGTGATTCTTGATGAAATGTTGCAAGCAATTCGCGGCAAAATTGGTGAATTGTTATCAGCCGATCGCACCACGATTTTTTTGTTAGATATCGATAAAAATCAACTTTGGACAAATGTGCCTAGTGAAGATGGCAAAAGTATTGAAATTCGCATCCCCACCCAACCAACTAGCATCGCGGGTGAAGTGGCCACTTACAGCACAACTGTTAATATTCCTTTTGATTTTTTTGATGATCCCCGATCGACCCAAGCCAAAAAACAATACGAGCGCACAGGTTATCGCACATACACCATGATCGCCATGCCGCTTTTGAACGATAACGGTCAACTGGTAGCGGTGGTGCAGCTAATTAATAAGTTACGCATTAACGATCACTCTTTACCCCTCGAAGATCGCGTTGATAACTTTGGTTTTACAGAAGAAGATCAAGCTCTATTTGCTCAGTTTACACCTTCTATTCGCCTGATTTTAGAAAGCTCTCAAGCTTTTTATTCCGCAGCTCAAAAGCAACGTGCTGCCGATGCGCTGATGAAAGCTGCCATGTCTCTAGGACAGAGTTTAGACCTAGAGACAACTCTTAAAAAAGTAATGGAAGAAGCCAAGCTATTGATGAATGCTGATCGCAGTACGCTCTGGTTAATTGATCGCGATCGCAATGATCTGTGGACACAGATCGTCACTCATGCGGGGACAACTAAGGAATTGCGTGTACCTATGGGTGTGGGCTTTGCAGGGCGGGTGGCAATTACAGGAGAAGTATTGAACATTCCCTTTGATTTGTACGATCATCCTGAAGCCAATAATTCCAAAAAGTTTGACCAAGACAATGGCTATCGCACCTGTAGCTTGCTTTGTATGCCGATTTTTAATTCTAATAAAGAACTGATCGGCGTAACCCAACTGGTCAATAAGATTCAGCGTGGTGATTTTTCGGAATACAATCCTGACACTTGGCCGATCGCCCCTGATCGCTTCAAAGCTAGTTTTAATAGTAATGACGAAGACTTTATGAAAGTCTTTAATGTTCAAGCAGGTGTAGCACTTGAGAATGCCAAGTTATTTGCCAAAGTCAAGCAAGAACAGCAGATGCAAAAAGACATTCTGCGAAGTTTATCCGATGGCGTAATCTCTACGGATAAACATGGCAAAATTATCGCAGCTAACGAACGTGCTTATGACTTACTGGGAGTTGGCGATGCATTGCTAGAAGGAAAATCAGTTTATGAACTAATTAACATTGAGAAGGCGAATTTTACTAAATGGTTTGATAACAGCTTAGAGGGTAGTGATGAAAAAAGTCGTAAGCAGTACTATCCTGACCAAACTCTGCGCTCTATCGATGGTGAGCAGCACAGCATCAAT
This sequence comes from Cyanobacteriota bacterium, assembly GCA_025356295.1. Lineage (GTDB taxonomy): Bacteria > Cyanobacteriota > Cyanobacteriia > Pseudanabaenales > Pseudanabaenaceae > Pseudanabaena. The sequence goes on along the minus strand of JANXUJ010000100.1, from coordinate 4,121 downwards.
ATATCTATCAACACGATGTCACAAGGTGATGAGGGCGAAGGTGTGCGTGGGTCGCTAGTGGTGATGGAAGACATTAGTCAAGAGAAGCGCCTCAAAAGTACGATGTATCGCTATATGACCCAAGAGCTTGCTGAGCAACTGCTGGCTCGTGGCGAAGTCAAAATGGGCGGCGATCGCAAAGAAGTTTCGGTTTTATTCTCAGATATTCGTGGCTACACCACACTCACTGAATCCCTTGATGCTGAGGATGTAGTGACGATGTTAAATGAATATTTTGAAACGATGGTAGAGGCTGTTTTTGAGTACAAAGGTACTTTAGATAAATATATCGGTGATGCAATCATGGCGGTGTTTGGTTCGCCGATGCCCATCCCTGATCATGCGTGGATGGCTGTCCAAACTGCGATCGATATGCGCCATCGTTTATGTGAATTTAATATCAAGCGTATCGAAAAGATGAAACCACAAAACCAAAAAGAATTAGACATGGCGACGATCAGGATCGGCATCGGTATTAATTCGGATACGGTGATCAGTGGCAATATCGGCTCAACGCGGCGGATTGAATTTACGGCTATCGGGGACGGAGTTAATCTCGGTTCACGGCTTGAGGGTGCAAGTAAACAATATGGTACGGATGCGATTATTAGCGAAACTACTTACAATTTTTGTAGTGATCGCATTTGGGTAAGAGAACTTGATCGCATCCAAGTCAAGGGCAAAAACCAACCCGTCAGCGTCTATGAATTAGTCGGCTTAAAATCTGATCCGCTTAACGAAATTCAATCTAAGATTATTGAGCATTATCATACGGGTCGCGAGCATTATCTCACGCGCAAGTTTAGTAAGGCAGTTGCCGAGTTTGCGGAAGTCCTAGAACTCGATAAACAGAATAAAGCCGCAAATATCCATATCACCCGTTGTCAGCACTTCTTGCTCAATCCTCCTGACGATGAATGGGATGGAGTATGGAGACTTACCGAAAAATAATTTTGTGGAAGAGTTAGATAATTTAGTGGTGTTTAGTTTGGGACGATATCTGCGACTTTACTGGTGGAAATAATGTGAATATCAACATTTTTAAGTATTCGCAAAATTCTTTGTGTAAGCGATCCTTTAAACAAAATCTGCCAGCGTGACTTCTGACTCTCACCCATCACAATTTGCGTAATCCGATAGGTTTGAGCTACTTCTACGATCGCCTTCAAAGCATTACCATCGCGTATCCGTACAAAATTACCGTCAAAGTCTTTGCAAAGCTGCTCACAAGTTTCAATATGCAAGCTTTCAGTTTTAGTCAAAAAGCGATCGGGATCATCAACAAATAACACATAGAGTTGTGCATGCATATATCCAGCGATCCGCGCTCCTCTTCGCAATAGTTGTAATGAATTTGGATAAGTAGAAACACAGACTAATACGCGTTCATGAATATTACAAACATTACTGAAAGTGGAGCTATCATGACCTTGCGTATCGAGGTCTTCTTCGACATTGTCAGCAATTTCCCGCAGAGCCAGCTCTCGCAACGCTATTAAATGTCGGCGCTGAAAAAAGTTTTTGAGAGATTGATCAATTTTGTCGGGCGCATAGATTTTGCCATCGCGCAGCCTTTCTTGAAGGGTTTCAGGCGTAACATCGATTACTATTACTTCATCAGCTGCTTCTAAAATGCGATCGGGTATCCTTTCGCGCACGATTACTCCTGTAATCTTTGCCACTGTGTCATTGAGGCTCTCGATATGTTGAATATTTACGGTCGAGTAGATATCGATTCCTGCTTCAAGGAGCAGTTCTACATCTTGATAGCGTTTTGTCCGTTCTGAGCCGGGTACATTAGTATGTGCCAACTCATCAACTAGCGCCAGTTGGGGCTGTCGTTTGAGAATAGCATCAGTATCCATCTCTGTTAGGGTTGCTGATTCACAAGTAATCTCTTGACGAGGAACTATCTCTAGTCCGATCGCTTTGCTAACTGTTTCCGCACGGTTATGGGTTTCTAGCAACCCGATTACGACATCTGTCCCATCGGCGCGCAGTCGATGTCCTTCCTCCAACATGCGATAGGTTTTGCCTACTCCTGGACTCATGCCGATAAATATTTTGTGTTTGCCACGACGATGCGTTTTGATCATAGGTTTTTTGACATCAGAATGCGATCGCTAATTTGAATTGTATTAGCTGGGATTGTATAAATTGTAATTTCTTTTGGGAAATGATTGGTGTTAGTCCCAATGACTTTTTATTTTAATTATCTCGGCATAATTAAAAACCAGAGCGTGGGTCGTCTGCGTAGCGAGCGACCACGCTCTGGTTTTAAGTTTATTTTTACTGAATCAAGCTTGCGATGATATCAATGCTCAGGCAATGATCTTAGTCATCTTCTGAATCAAGTGATTTACCAAGCTTTTGAATAGCTCCTTTAAAGCCTCTAGCAGTTAGAGAAGATGCCTTGGATGTTTGCTCACCCATGTTAATTAACTTCTCACTGATATCACTAGCTTTTGTCTTCTTACCTTTAAGAAGCTGTTTTAAATCTTTAAGTTCAGTAGCGATCTCTTTAAATTCTGGCTCTTTAGATTGTTGAACCAGAGTCTGCCACTCATCAATCATTTTAATCGAATCATCAAACTTCATAGAACTCAAATCACCTTTTAGCGCTTCTAAAAGGTGATTTGAGTTCTGTTAAAGTTTGAGATGAATCTTTTTTGGTAGTCCTAAAAAGGAAAGGATGTAGGAAAACAAGGAGAAGGTTGTTAAATTAGGTAAGTAATGTCAGAGTCAATGCCATCCTGTCAGTCGGTATCCGTGGTCAAAAACGGTAGTACAAGGCATGGGAAACAAAATTATAAATGTCGGGACTGTGGTCGATAATTTGTAGAAAATCCACAGTGGCAGAGAGTTTCAGAGCGTATCCAAGACACTAATGACCTTTTAGAGAGACTACTGCTAGAAAAAATCCCACTAGCTGGAATTGCCAAAGTCCTCAATATCTCAGAACGATGGTTGCAGAGCTACGTCAATCATAAATATGAAGACATTCTTCAACGGGTTGAGGTAGAACCAAACTAAAACACCGTTTGACCATACAGATGGATGAATTATGGTCTTTTGTGGATGACAAAGGCAATAAGCAGTGGGTATGGCTTGCCATTGATGCTGAGACTCGTGAAATTGTAGGTTGTTATATCGGTGGTCGCTCTAGCGATTCAACTCAAAAATTATGGGAATCCTTGCCTAGCGTCTATCGCCAATGTGCGGTTATTTATACTATTTCTACACACCTTATTCATTTGTTCTTCCTAGCAAACGTCATAGGGCAGTCGGTAAAGAAACTGGAAAGACCAACTATGTTGAAAGATTCAACTGTACGTTACGACAACGAGTATCAAGACTAGTTAGAAAGACCCTATCCTTTTCTAAAAAGTTAGAAAACCACATTGGAGCCATTTGGAATTTTATTCATCACTACAACGCTTCTTTGCCTGCTCCTTCATCCTTTCCTTTTTAGGACTACCAAAAATTTAGTGCTGTGGATTTCGCTGCCAAATTCTTTCCAAGGTTGCAATTTGCTCAATAAGTCTAGCTAGCTGCTCTTGACGGCGCTTGTCATGTTGCCAGATTAGCAAGCCAAAACTTGCAGGCAAAGCTAGATATAAGAAGATTAGTAAAGCATTAGAAATTAGTTCGTCTTGAGCCACACTAACAATGTATGAGGGTTTAGCTTGCTCGGCTACAAAGATATTTTGACTATTTTCATTTGGATGTTGAACTAATAATATTGAGTTTTTTTCAGAAGATTTTGTTAACTCAGATGCAGATACAGTCTGGGAAATTCCTAATGAGCCACAGAGTGCTAGCCCACTGAAGGCTAAAAGTGCAATAAGCATAGACTTGGTATTGCTTAAACCCATATTCATTTCTTGAACCTCATCTTTGACAAAAAAACTGTATCTAAAGATACTATATCATCGCTATTGTCTTTTTTGTCAATTTTGTATTTAAAGCTACTTTTATACCAAAACTTTGCTGAGTTTAGTTTTTAATTCATGAAAGTGTGACAACACTTTCGTAAATTGGTATTAGCTTAGTGACAGGACAAATAATCAAAACCCAAATAG
>JANXUJ010000028.1 GCA_025356295.1 Cyanobacteriota bacterium | reverse complement strand
GATCTGTTTCGGCGGGCGAAGCCCGCCGAAACAATTTTCGGTTTTATTCGCACAGCTTATTTAATTTCCATTCCTTAGTTATCTGAAAATGATGAAATTAAGGTCATGGCGCGATCGCATATTTCTTGTTTGTCTACCATTCCCTGAAGTTCTTTTGGATCATATATTCCTTCGCTAACTTCTAAGGATGCTTGGTTAATAGCTTGGCGAAAACCACTTTCTAGGGATTCACGAAGTTCTTGTTCATTTAGATATGTTCCCTTGGAGTTTGGTCTTGCATTCAAATCTTGAATTTCTAAGATTGAGTTACGAATTGATACATCCCAAGAACGGGTTGTGCGATTTTCGGCTTTTTGTTTGATGAGATGCAAAAGTAAAATGATGCCGTAACTACGAATTTTGTTGAGGATATCTTTTTTACTCATTTCTTCCATTTCATCAATCATTAAGAGAGCGCTGGATAGGTTGCCTTTTTGCAAGAGTTCGCGTAATGCTATGAGTTCTTCCATTATAATTTAGAGTTCTTGTTTGCATAGGCGGTAATTGTATTATCATAGCAACTTGCTAAGCGATCGACTACTGCGGCAAATACTGTGACTCTAGCAAATCACCTGTATCGCGCAACTCTCTAACTAATGAGGCTGAAGGGCGATCGCACAATATGTAGCGCATGATGCTAATTGGTTTGTTAGCGATCGCCCTCTTATTCCACAAACCAGCGATCTCAACTTATCTCACATCAAATAGCGATCGCATCTCACTAATAAACTTCGCGATGAGTACCAATATCAAGGAGAACTATTACTTCTGTTTGATCTTGAGAAGTTTCTACAGTAAATAAAATTCTACAATCGTAGCCGCAAGAACAGGCTTTTAATCCTGATAATTTGCCTTGTAGTGAGTGAGTGCTTAATTGAGTTGCAAAAATGTCTTCTTTCATTAATTGTAGTATTTGGATAATTTTTGTTTCAAGCGAAGAATTCCGTTTGACGAATTTTTTAAACGAGCGTTTAAATTTTGGCGTTAAAACTAGCTCTCTCATTGATCTTCGGTTAAAGTTGCTTGTAATTCAGAAATAATACTTTCTATAGGCTGAGGTTTTAAATCTCCACGATGAAATGCAGCGATCGCTTCCTTAGCATCTTTAGCAATTTCTTCTCGTTGAGCTTCAATCATTTGATTTTTAACTATCTCCAATAACATTTCTCTTTGTTCAAGTGGAAGTTGATTAACGGTTGAAATGGCTTCTTCTAATGTCACCATAGCTTTTATGACTTTATCTCTTTTAGTTTAATTAATCAGATTTGTGTAGATTATAACTAATTTTTGAAAAAAGCGATCGCACTCTCATTCCACAAACCAGCGATCGCAACTCATCTCATAACGGAAGGCTAAGGCGATACAGGTTACGGTAATGCGTGGATTAATCCCTGCTTTGAATAAAGCTACTCGTAATGACTCCACATCCGATAGATTTTGATCAATTTTTCTGATTCAAAGATTTCGTAAACTATCCGATGCTGTTTGTTAATGCGGCGACTGATTAGCCCTTTCATATCTCCTTTTAAAAATTCATAATCTGGCGGATATTGTAATGGGTCTTCTTCAATTATCTTGATGAGTTGCAGAACTTTGGGTTTTAATCCACTGGAAGCAAGCTTTTTAGCATCCTTCTAAGCTTGCGTCATGAGAATTATTTTGTACATTACCAATCCAGCTTATCTAGAGTTACGCCTTGTTCAATGGGTTCAGTACGCGATGAGTTGATACTTTGAAGCATTCCTTCAATTCTTCTAAGATATTCATCATCGCTGACATAATCGGATTGGTCTAAAATTTTAATTTCGTCTTTAGAGAAGCGATCGAGTAACCATAGAAATTTGTCGCTAACGCTATCATCAATTTGGAGGGTGATTGTCCGCATAAGTTAACTCCTAGTTTCTCTGTATAAATCACTTTCACATTGAGGTTTATATTTTGATATCTTATCATCTATGCCCTGAATCGCGTTAATAGCGAGCGTTGTAATCAGTGGAACATTTCTCAAAAGCAGTACATTTTACGATTTTTGATAATCACTAAGAAGGATTGGTTCTTTGTTAGGTACTCTGACGATAATTTCAATGGTTCCACCTAAAGCGTTTACCACGGCTCGAAGTGTATTGAGTTCTAGATTTTGTCGGCGTTCGAGCTTAGATATGGCTGGCTGCTGTACTTCAAGACGTTCGGCTAGTTCTGATTGAGATAAACCTAACTTTTCACGCAAATGTCTTAGCGTAATTTCTTCAAGATGAATTTGCGAAGCTCTTGCTTCAATAAGTTCTTTACGCTCTTTTGGAAGTTTGTTTAATTCTTCGGATAGGGTTGTATATTGGTTCATTTGTTTTCTTCCTTCAGTATTTCCAGATATTTTCCGTAACGTTTATCGGCGATCGCAATATTTTCCTTGTACCAGCGTTTGTTTCCTGTTTTGTTGCCACCAATCAGCAACACGGCTTGTCGTTTGGGATCGAAGGCAAATAAAATACGCCAAGGTTCTCATTGATATTGAATACGAAGTTCTTTCATATTCGGAAAAGTAGATCCTTCAAGGGTATCAACTCGCGGTCTACCAAGTTTTGGTCCAAATTCGCCCAACACATTCAGCACTGCAAATGTTTCGTCCTGAAGTCCTTGTTCTTGTTGGTAAAACCAGATTTTAAAGTCTGGGTCGAATATGATATTCCATTTCATAGCTTCATTGTATTCTATATATAGAATATTTGCAATGTTTGTTTTGGGGCGATCACCTTAGAACTTCCCGAACCTTTGGCAAAAAAAGTTAAGGAAATAGCTGCGCTCAATTGTCAGGAGATTGAAGAAATGTTGATTGAATGGATTGATCGCACTATCAATGAGATTCCCATAGATGCGTTGCCTGATGAAAAGGTTCTGGCTCTTTGTAATTTGCAAATGGGTGAACAGCAGCAAAGAGTTTTTAGCAATTTACAATCTCGACATAGTGAAGGATTGCTTAATGCACAGGAAGTTGAGAAGCTGAATGAGTTAATGCGGGTTTATCGTCATGGTTCGGTACGGAAGGTTAAGGCAATGCAAGTTGCGGTAATGCGTGGATTAATCCCCAGCAAAAATTGCTCCTAATCTCGAATCAAACAGCGATC
>JANXUJ010000227.1 GCA_025356295.1 Cyanobacteriota bacterium | reverse complement strand
TGCGGCTTTGAATATCTTGGCGATTGGTTTAAATAGGGTAGGGCATACCCAAATTTCTACGCCTGTGGAGAGTTCGACCTCTGCTAGTTAGATGTAAGTCTATCTGGTAAGTTGTCTCGCTGAATCAGGAATCTCAGTCGCTTTAGCGCTGAGAGTGTCAACTTTTCTATGATTTTAAAGGCGTTCTAACTCCTCTATGGCTATTGAATATCGCAAATTTGCCGATCGCTTTTGGACATGGCACGGCTATGAGATTGGTTATTGTGCAGAAGGATTAGTAAACAACCTAGATAAACCTGCGATTGTTCTCATTCATGGTTTTGGGGCTTCAGTGGGACATTGGCGCAAAAATATTCCTGTATTAGCGCAACACGCCAGAGTTTATGCGATTGACTTAATTGGCTTTGGTTCTTCGGCTCAGCCTAAACCTAGCGAGCTTGCTTATACTTTTGAGACTTGGGGGCAGCAAGTTGCCGACTTTGTGCGTGAAGTTGTAGGCGATCGCGCCATACTGATCGGCAATTCGATCGGTGCAGTCATAGCGATGCAAGCCGCGATCTATGCGCCCGATTTAATAGTCGAGACTATATTGATTAATTGTTCATTGCGATTATTACAAGAACAAAATCAGTTGGCTATGCCCTGGCTTAAACGAGTGGGCGTGAAAGTTGTCCAAAATATTTTGGGTAATCGCGCGATCGCTCAGCTATTTTTTGATCAAGTGCGTAAGCCGCGATCAGTCAGACAAATTCTTTCGCAAGCTTATATCAGTCAAGCAGCAACCACTGATGAGCTAATTGAGATATTAGTTAAACCTGCTCAAAACGCCAATGCAGTTGATGTATTTATGGCATTTGTGCGCTATTCACAAGGCCCACGTCCTGAAGACTTATTAGCAATTTTGCCATGCGAGGCGATTATATTGTGGGGCGATCGCGATCCTTGGGAGCCGATTGAAATAGGGCGATCGTCATTTACAAAATTTGATTGCGTCAAAGAATTTATTGACTTACCAAATGCAGGGCATTGTCCACAAGATGAGATTCCAGAATTGGTGAACTCAATCATACTAAGAATTTTTTCAGATGCACTTGTTTGCAAATCTTGACGAAAGGAATCAACCTCAATCTAAATTTAACGGCATCTTTAACATTCCTTAACCTTTGCTTGACGGATGCAGTTTAGTATCAATCTTGACTAGTTTAAATGCTCAGCCAACCGTAACAGATATAATCGCAGTAAGATTTTTATGATGTCTAAGAAGAATATCAATCGTAGTGTCCTAGCTTTTGTCGCAGGTGTTACATTAGCCGCAACATTAGCATCTTGTAGCGGTAATGACACCCCGTCCACTACTAAAGCAACTAGCCCCGCAACGACACAAACAACAGCGGCTACTCCTACTACACCAGTAGCCTCTAATCTATCTGGCAACATCACCATTGATGGTTCCAATACTGTCGCTCCAATCAGCAAAGCCGTTGCAGAAGACTTTGCAAAATCAAATCCTGGCGTGAAAATTCCTGTTGGTTCAAGTGGCACTGGTGGCGGCTTCAAGAAATTCTGTGCTGGAGATATAGATATTTCTGACGCTTCTCGTCCGATCAAAGCCAAGGAAGCTGAAGAGTGCAAGAAAAATAATGTAGAATTCGTCGAATTACCAGTCGCTGTTGATGGTTTGACTGTGATTGTTAATAAGGAAAACACTTGGGCAAAGTGCCTTACAATACCTGAACTTAAGACACTTTGGAGTCCAGACTCAGAAGGTAAAGTCACAACTTGGGATCAGGTTAGACCTGATTTCCCTAAAGAAACGATCGCTTTATTTGGTCGGGGTGCAGATTCGGGTACATTCGACTACTTTACCGAAGCAGTTAACGGTAAATCTAAAGCGATTCGCAAAGACTATCAACCAACTGAAGATAGCAACATCATTGTGAAAGGTGTCCAAGGTGGTAAAGGGGCAACAGGTTTCTTGGGAGCTTCTTACTACGAGGAAAACGCAAAAACCTTGAATGCCGTTGAAATCGATGGTGGTAAGGGTTGTGTCGCATCAACTACTGAAAACATCACGACTGGCAAATACTCACCATTGTCACGTCCACTATTTATCTATGTATCTAAGAAAGCTATCACTCGTCCTGAAGTTAAGGCTTTTATTGATTTTTATCTAACTAGTGGTATGAAGTTGGTGAAGGATGTCGGTTACGTTAATCTTCCTGCTGACGCGCTTACCAAAGTTGTCGCTCGATTCAAGGCTAGTACCGTAGGTTCCACATTTATGGATGCCCCTACTGGCGTTTCTGTATCTGAATTGATGGCTAAAGACTTGAAGTAGTCTGAAATTGAGATAAGCCCTTCGCCTTCATTGGTAGGGGGCTTATCTTTTTATTTACTTGATTGGAAAAATTTAATGTCAAGTTCCGTGAATAATCCTCAACCCGATTCACTCGATCTCTATCAGCGTGCCGATCGCAATATCCGTGAAAGTGCGATCGGCTATGCATTGCTTTTTTGCGCTTTTATTTCAGTACTAACGACTATTGCGATCGTTTATGTACTCGCATCGGAAACAGTAAGCTTTTTTGGTAAAGCTAGCATTGGTGAGTTTTTATTCGGCAAAACTCTAGAAAACGGTACTTATAGCTGTAGCTGGACTCCTCAATTTGCTGACAAAAGCTTTTGTGTATGGCCAACAGTCAATGGCACATTGATGGTGGCGGCGATTGCGATGGTGGTTGCCACGCCTTTAGGGCTAGCAACAGCTGTCTATTTGTCAGAATATGCCTCACCGAAAGCGGGCAAAATTTTACGCCCCGTAATTGAGCTGCTAGCTGGCGTACCAACGGTTGTATATGGCTACTTTGCGCTGTCATCTATTACGCCAATTCTCAGCAAACTAATTCCTGGACTGCAAGGTTTTAATGCTTTGAGTGCTGGTTTGATCATGGGTGTGATGATTATTCCCACGATCGCCTCGATTAGTACTGATGCTATGCGTGCAGTACCGATTTCTCTCCGTGAGGCTGCATACGGACTTGGCTCCACCAAAAAAGAAGTTGCTACAAGTGTTGTGCTTCCAGCCGCATTGTCTGGTATTTGTGCAGCGATTATTTTGGGCATATCGCGGGCTGTTGGCGAGACGATGATTGTGGCGATCGCTGCTGGTCAGCGTCCAGTGTTGACCCTCGACCCGAGGCAAACAGTTGGCACGATGACTGCATATATTGCTCAAGTTGCCAAAGGCGATTCGCGAGTTGGTAGTGTCGAGTACGAAGCTCTGTTTGCCGTTGGGATGACACTATTCCTGATCACGCTCCTTCTCAATATTATCAGTAAGCAAATTAGCAAGCGATTCCAAGAAACCTATGAGTAACGGGTCAGATATATTAGATACGTTCGATGGACAATCTGGCGAGTCAAAATTTGACCCAAAGCTTGAGGCTAGACAGCTATGGGGTAAAGTATTTGCCGCTTTTTGTATTTTTGCCACATCTCTTGGGCTGATTGTCCTCGCATTTTTGATTTTTGAAGTAGTTAAAGATGGTTCTAGTCGTCTCAACTGGGATTTATTTCAGCTATATCCATCGCGCCGTCCTTTAGAGTCAGGATATAGAGCCGCAGTTCTCGGTTCTGTGGCGATGCTTTCTTATGTCTTGCTGTTGGTGATTCCGCTTGGAGTTTGCTCAGCAATTTACCTAGAAGAATATGCTAAGAAAAATTGGCTTTCAGAGTTAATTGAACTCAATATCTACAACTTAGCTGGTATCCCCTCTATCATCTACGGGCTGCTGGGCTTAGGGCTATTTGTGCGTGGCATGTATAGCGGTCGAGCCGTATTGGTAACTGGAATTTTGACAATTACGTTGCTGATTTTGCCACCAGTAATTGTTATTTCTAGAGAAGCCATCCGCGCCGTTCCTCAATCTGTACGTCAAGCGTCTTATGGTGTTGGCGCAACTAAATGGCAAACCATTCGCCATCATGTTTTACCTGCAGCTTTGCCCGGTATTTTGACAGCAGTGATCATCTCTACCTCTAGAGGTATTGGTGAGACTGCACCAATTGTCGTTCTTGGTGCGGGTACGGTACTATTTGATCCCAAATTTTCACCCATAAACTTTGGCGCTTTGTTCAGTGGTAACATAGGAAATGTATTCGCAGATACATTATGGTCAAACGATAACTTCTTTTCAGTTTTGCCTTACCAAATCTATGAATGGGTTGGTGATCCTAAACCAGAATTTCAGGTGTTAGCTTCGGCTGGAATTGTCGTGCTTCTGCTTTTGGTTTTAGGAATGAATTTGATTGCGATCTTTCTCCGTAGTCGCGCAAAGTAATTCAGAGTATTTGATGAAAGGCAATAATTACGAGTTTAGGATTTTACCATGAATTTAAGTAGCAGCTCTTCTGGCAATCAAGCCATTTTAAAAGTTGAAGACGTTAATGTTTTTTATAACTCCAACTCACCAGCGGTTGCAGGGGTTAACTTAGAAATTTTCAAGAATCAAATTACTGCATTTATCGGACCATCTGGTTGTGGTAAAAGTACGATTTTGAGATGTTTTAATCGTCTTAATGATCTTATTGAAGGCGCAAAAGTTAGAGGTTCAATTACCTTTAACGGACACAATCTTTACGATCCGAAAATCGATCCTGTGGCAGTACGCCGTCACATTGGCATGGTGTTTCAGCGCCCTAATCCTTTCCCAAAATCGATTTATGAAAACATTGCTTTTGGCCCTCGAATCAATGGATTTAAAGGATCGAAGACGGCTATGGATGAATTAGTCGAAAAGTCATTGCGATCGGCAGCAATTTGGGATGAAGTTAAAGACAAGCTTAAAGAAAGTGGTTTAGCGCTTTCTGGTGGTCAGCAACAACGTCTTTGTATCGCGAGGGCGATCGCAGTTGAACCACAAGTAATCTTGATGGATGAGCCTTGTTCGGCACTTGACCCGATCTCGACTCTTCGCATCGAAGAACTCATGCAAGAACTCAAGCAAAAGTTCACGCTGGTAATTGTCACTCACAACATGCAGCAAGCTTCGCGATCAGCTGATATGACTGCGTTCTTTAATACTGAACTCAGTGAGACTGGCAAACGCACAGGAAAATTGGTGGAGATTGATCGCACATCGGTAATCTTCAGCAGTCCTAAGCAAACCGCAACAGAAGAATACATTAGCGGTAGATTTGGTTAATTTTAAACCATAAAATAAACCCAAAAAGAAAAGGCGGCGCGTTGCGCC
>JANXUJ010000225.1 GCA_025356295.1 Cyanobacteriota bacterium | reverse complement strand
AGGCTTGCAACACTGTTTCAGTGACCTTAAAACTGGTTAATTGCAAACGACAGGGCGGGGAACTAGCACGCATTCCGAGGTGTCGTGACCTAAATAACGTAGTCAGTTAAGACTTAGGCTGGTCAGCACGGCTTCAAGCTTAGGCTCGAAGCCCGTCACTTCAGTGCGGGGTTGCTGACAATTCTTGCATTTAGGATTTCGTTGGGCAATTCCAAGCTATATCTGATTTATATATTTATAGCCTAACGATGTTGGTGGTAGTTGTGAAAGAATCTTAAACAGAAGAATTTTGGGGCATGGGATAATGCTCTCTAAAATATAGCGATCGCTATATCAAGTTAAGAAATAAATGAATTTAAATACCTCTAACAGATACATTTATTAAGTATTATTAATTTTTTGATTATGTTTAAGTCTAATAAAATATCTCTAGCTTCAGTTGGTTTATACATAGGCGGAATTCTTTTTTTAGTCGGATTTTGGGCTTATTCCAAAGGTAATTCCACTTTAAATTTAGTTGGTTTTTTCTATGGATTTCCAATTCTGTTAGGAGGATTTGCATTCAAATCTTCGGAAGTGACACCTGTACCTGTGATTGTTCCTGAGTCCGAATCTGTTTTAGCTTTGCGAAAGTTGCAAGAAACCCCGACACAAAAACAGTTACGCAAAGATGTGACGCGTTATCGCTATGGGATCAAGGCTCATCTAGATGAGATTTTAGAAAAGCTGGGAATGAGTCCAACTGATGAGGAAAGACCTGTATTGGTTGGTATATATGAAGATATCTCGATCGCTGACGAGACTAAAGGCGATTACAGCTTAGTTTTGCGGTTTCAGTCACCTTTGATGAGCTTTGACTTTTGGCAACAAAAACAAGACAAACTAACGCGATTTTTTGGTCCAGGAATTGTAGCTACGGTAACTGAACTGGAAAATAAGGAAGTTGATTTGCGCTTAATTTCGCAAACTCTTCGGGAGTCATTGGTCTAGTGGCTTTAGTTTCGCTGGCAGCTTTGATCGCAGGTGCAAGATCAGGAGCGTTGGTAAGTTTTCCAACTGATACTGTACCTGCTTTGGCAGTTCGTCCTGATCGAGCTAGCGATATTTTTAGGCTGAAGCAACGATCGCCTGATAAGCCATTAGTCTTGATGGCGGCTAACTGGCGTGAGCTATCGCCATTTATAGATGTAGAGAATGAGGCTCTAAAAAACTGGCAACAAGTTGCTCAAAAATATTTTCCAGGAGCCTTGACTCTAGTTTTGCCAGCTAGCGATCGCGGCTGTATGTTAAATCAGGGATTTAGAACTTTAGGGGTCAGGATTCCTGATAGCAAAATCGCGATCGCAATTTTGCAGCAAACAGGAGCAATGCTCACCACCAGTGCCAATAAAAGTAAGCAGCCACCCTTACGCAAAATGCTCGAAATTGCTGAGAGTTTTCCTAGGGTGTTGACTTTAGGTGAGGCAATAAGTATTGATGAGCGATTGGGTAGCGGCTTGCCATCAACTGTGATCGAGTGGGTTGCGGGTGATTGGCTAGTCCATCGACAGGGTGCTGTGAGGTGTTTTGTCTAGACTGACACTAACCAATCTTGCGAAAACTGCTCTAGGTTAGCTGTGGTTAGTTCTTTTTCAAGCCACTGCAAGGCGGTTATTTGGCTAGGAAATTTCTGACTGTCGTAATCTTTGAATACATCTATCAAAGAAATAGCGATCGCACTTTGATCAGAGGCAAGTGACCAACGTTGGAAAAACTGTTGCATGGTCGTGGCTGGCAGAGTTGATTGAAGTTTTTCTAGCGCCATTACTTGATTTGGAAATTTATTGCGATCGTAAACTTTGACGGCATCCGTAAGATTGATCAATTGCAGACCGCTTACTGGAGTTGCACTTGACTGAGATGGTGTAGGGCTAGTAGATGCTACCGTAGCAGTGAGATTTGCCCAATCTTGGCGGAATTGCGCGATCGCTTGAGATGAAAGTTGAGTCTGCAACCACTGTAAAGCGAGGTTTTGATTAAGAATTTGGCTGCTGTTATAACCACTAAGTGCATCGGGTAAAGATGTGGTTGTAGTTGATTGACCCGATGCAATTTGCCAACGTTGCAAGAATTGCTGCAATATTTCGGGTGAGATATTTGCTTGTAAATTATTGAGTGCTGCGGTTTGGTTTGATAATTTACCACGACTGTAACTATTAGCCGCGTCAGCTAAACTGATCGCATTTGCGGGCGGGATAGGATTTGCCGTAACAGTTGATGTGGGGACAAAGATCGAGGGTGGAGTTACCGTTGCTGAGGTTGTTGAAGGAGTAGAGGTTAGTGCTGGTGGACGCACTATATCAATAACAATTACTGGCGCTTGAGATACTGGCGCTTGAGAAGTAACATCAGCGATCGCTGGTACTTGCAGCTTTTTCCATGTTTGTTCACCCACTTTGCCATCGACAGTCAAACCGTTAGCACGTTGAAAAGCGGCGATCGCCTCCTTTGTGACAGCGCCAAAATCACCATCAATGCGCCCTTGATAATATCCTTTCACTTTTAAAAGTTGTTGAGCTTGCGTAACAGCCATACCTTTTGAGCCAGGCAACAATGTTGGCAAAGCATTTGGTAACATTGTCGCTGAAGCAGGAATAACCGCGCGAAGTGCTGTCCAACTAGAACTACCAACAATGCCATCAGTGATTAATCCATTTGCTTTTTGAAGTTTCAGAACAGCATTTGTTGTCCCAACACCAAAATCGCCATCGATTTTACCGCTATAAAATCCTTTGCTTTGCAAAAGTTGCTGTAACTCAGCGACAGCATTACCCTTACTACCTTGCCTTAATATCGAATCCATAATTAGCTCAGAATAATTAATTAATAAAGACGGCAATTCTCACCGCCTCTATCTTTTAAATTTGATTAGAAGTTTGGTTAGAAATAGAGTACACGAGCATCTAGTCCTTGCGATCGCAAGAAATGCTTAAGAGATTCGGCAGCATCACGATTGGCATAGCCTCCCGCATAGATATAGTCGCCACGCCCTGACTTAGCGATAAATGCATTGGGAATCGAACGTTGTACTTGTAATAAAGCCGACATACCGCCCGCACTGATCGGAATTGCTGTAACGTAGCGATATTGAGCCGAATTTTCAATATTGGTGGCTGAAGTGTTAGAAGGCAAATAATTCGGCAATGTTACATAAGGTAAAGGATTCGCAGGTTGATTATTTGGTTGGTTGGTTTGATAAGTCTGATAAGTTTGTTGTGCTGCCAAACCACGCCTTTGCAGTTCTCTGGTCACATAGTCTGCGGTCTGTGCATCAAACGAACCTGCCACTATTGAAGTCTGTCCATTCACTAGGGCAATAACGGGATTAGTAACTACTTGTCTTGTCACATCTAGAGTTACAGGATTATTTCCTGACATATACACAATAATATTTCCAGCTTGCGCGTTAGCATTAGCGATCGCCATATTCCAGAATCCAAAGCTAGAGATCGCCAAAGTAATAATTTGCTTTACCCAGCTAGCTATCCTCATTGTTTTCAGACCTTCTACACTAAAACGACTTAATTATTCGTAAACCCAAAATAAATTCTATCGTAAAAATAG
>JANXUJ010000222.1 GCA_025356295.1 Cyanobacteriota bacterium | reverse complement strand
CGCGGCTTTGCCGCGCCACACTAATTCTTGGTTTTGCAGAGGGAGATAGAATAAGGGCTAAATTATGTTGATGTGCATCGCTGATGTACTTAGCAATGATGAACTGACTAGCGTTATCGCGCAATTAGACAACGCTAATTTTGTGGATGGGAAGTTGACTGCTGGTTGGCACGCTCGACTGGTTAAGCACAATACCCAGCTTCAAGATGATGGCTCAGGAATGCTGGCTCAATTGCAGAACCTAATTCAGAACGCAATCAATCGACATCCATTGTTCCAAATAGCGGTTCGCCCGAAAGTGGTGCGATCGCCACTTTTTAGTCGCTATGAACAGGGAATGTCCTATGGTACTCATGTGGACAACTCATTAATGGGAAGTGGCGATCATTTAATGCGATCGGATATCTCACTAACCTTGTTTTTGAGTGATCCTGATACTTATAGTGGTGGCGAGTTGGTAATTGAAAGCACGCAAGGAGAACAAGTTTTTAAGTTACCCGCAGGTTGCATGATTATTTATCCATCTTCAACTTTGCATCGAGTCGAAACAGTGACGAGCGGAGTTCGGTTAGCTGCCGTGACTTGGGTGCAGAGTCTGGTACGAGATTTGGGCGATCGCGAATTATTATTTGATCTTGACACAGCGCGGCAAGCTATATTTGAGAAGTATGGTAAAACTCCAGAGTTTGATTTAATTTCTAAAAGCCATGCTAACTTGCTCCGAAAATGGGCTGATTTGTGAATGTAATTGTGTTGCAGGCACAAAGAGCCTGCAACACAATTACTAAAAAAGTTGTTTTACTGTTGGGATTAATTAATGGCTCGTTTGTGGAAACCTCAAAATGTTTCGTTCTGGTATTTGATCCCTGTGGCTTTAGTGGTACATGGGTTAATTCTTCGCATCCCGATCGTTCTAGAAGAAGATACCAAAGAAAAGCCACAGACTACGCCTGTCAAAATGCAAAAGCTGACATCCTCGAAAGTTGCTGCGTCACCGACACCAAGTTCATCGCCGACTGCCATCAGCCAAGCACCGATTCCGCCGCCTATTGCACAACCAATCCAGCCACCGACTCAACAATCCGTTCCCCAACCAATTCAGCAATCTATTCCATCTGTTCCATCACCTGTCCCCCAACCTGTTCCATCACCTGTCCCCCAACCTCCAGCAAAGACCCCAGATATCTTTCAAATACAAGGCGCAACAGCGTGCGATCGCGTTAAAGATTGTTATGCCTCTACGGAAAGCAACGGTCGAGTGATCTCTCAAACTTTAAAGGAAAAGCTTGAATCTCAAGGCTATACGTTGACAGCGATCGACCTGGATGAAGAGACAGGAATGAAGATATATCGTCTATTCCAGAATGGGAAACCTAAGGATTATTTACATATTATTTGGACAGATAAAGGCACGCGTAGTTTACGATTGCCTGAACCTGAGACAAATTACGATCAACTTCTATTGAAGGCAAGATTGTAGGGGTTCAGCATTTGCGCCAATATTTTTGTACTCCCTGCGTTGCGAGTTTAGGGCAGAGCATTCCCAAATTAAAGTAATTTAAAAAACGATAGATTTCTGTGGGAATGCTTTACCCCTACAAATCAAATGCCCTGATCGATTTACTCTCCACTGATAGCCGCACCGTAGTTCCAGAAGCCAAATTTATCGACATTGCGATGCGAGCATAAATATCCTGACCGCTAGGTGTCACCAACCAATACCGATATTCACGTCCCAAAAACTGCCGATCGCGAATCACCACCTGACTAGTTTTATCAGTTACTAACTGTAAATCTTCTTGGCGAATCATGACTTCAGCACGATCTGGAGAATAATCTGGAGATAGGCGATCGCTCTCAAACCAACCAATCTCAGTTTGCCAACCGTCATTTACCCAATGAGCAGGTAAGAAATTAGCTTGAGTGACAAACTCCGCCACAAATCTAGATTTTGGATTTTGATAGATATCTTCGGGTGTACCAATTTGTTCTAAATTACCTTCAGACATGACGGCGACTAAATCACACATCGATAGCGCTTCTTCTTGATCATGGGTAACAAAAATTGCCGTGGTTTGACTGGTCTTTAAAATGTCACGAATTTCTTGCCGCAATCGCAGTCGCACCTGCACATCTAAATTGCTCAACGGTTCATCGAGCAGGACTAAAGCTGGCTGGGGAGACAATGCGCGCGCCAATGCAACTCGCTGCTGTTGACCGCCCGATAGCTCATGGGGATACCGCTTTTCTAGTCCAGTCAAACCCACTAAGGCGATCGCATCTGCTACCAAATGCTGAATTTGTTTCGTGGAAAATCTTTTGCGGCGCGGTTGTTCTAATCCGAAGGCAATATTTTGGGCAACTGTCAAATGCGGAAACAACGCGTAATCTTGAAATACCATCCCCACATCGCGGCGTTCGGGCGGTTGCCAAATGCTCTCATCGGCAACAGTTTGTCCTGCTAACTCGATTATCCCCGACTGCGGTCGCTCAAACCCAGCAATCATCCGCAATAGTGTGGTTTTACCACAACCCGAAGAACCTAACAATCCCAGTAAATCGCCTTGCCTAAGCTTGAATGAAACCTGATTAACGGCTGGTTTGACGGAGTTAGCAAATTGATGGGAAATGCGATCGAGGTGCAGGATAACAGGGGTGGACATTTAGTTGCAATTTATAGTCAATAGCATTTTTTCCATAGTAAGCTAATCTTGGCTACCTGTTCTACATAATCTTCTCTCACTTTTGCTATGCGCTTGCTCTCTGTTCCTGAACGCTTTAGACAATTTCAATTTCGTTGGGATGGCTGGACTATTAGCAGTCTGCTCATCACATTTTTACTATCACTGCCGATTTTGGCTGTATTGAGTAGTGGATTTGTGGATACGCGATTGATTTGGCAACATCTTGCTAATACGGTTCTAAGAACATACATCGGCAACTCGCTGGGGTTGATGGTTGGCGTTGGTATTGGCACGGCAGCGATCGGTGTCAGTACGGCTTGGCTAGTGACACTCTGCCAGTTTCGAGGGCGGCGATTATTTGAATCCTTATTGTTGTTGCCATTAGCTGCACCTGCATACATTTTGGCTTACACCTACACAAATCTATTAGAATACGCGGGACCGATTCAAACCCAATTACGATCGCAGTTTGGTTGGCAGAGCGCACAGGACTATTGGTTTCCGAATGTGCGATCGCTCTGGGGGGCGATCGCCATGTTGACCCTAGTGCTATATCCCTATGTATACCTGTTGGCGCGATCGGCTTTTTTAAACCAATCTAGTCGCTTACTAGAAGCAAGTCGGAATCTGGGCTGTAACCCGTGGCAGAGTTTTTGGCGCGTGGCTTTGCCGTTGGCGCGTCCTGCGATCGTGGCGGGGTTGTCTCTAGCGCTAATGGAGACACTGAACGACTTTGGCACTGTAGAATTTTTCTCGGTTCCGACTTTTACCACAGGCATTTATCGCGTCTGGTTTGGTATGGGTGAACGGTTAGCCGCTTCACAATTAGCGATATTACTCTTGCTTTTTGTTTTTGGATTGATTGCATTGGAGCGGTTTTCTCGACAGCAGCAACGCTATTACCAAAACTCTAGACAGGGACAAATTATATCTCGATACTTGCTGGCTGGCTGGCGCAGTATTTTCGCGATCGCTGTTTGCACTGCGCCTGTCGTTTTGGGATTTTTGTTGCCTGTGGGGATGCTGCTCCAGTTGATGGGAATTGGGAGGGCGGCTCCAGTTGGCACTTCACGAGACGATGCTGATTTTCCTAGCGATCGCGGATCGAGTGCGGCGATCGCCACAAATACAAGCGATCGCTTTTGGGAATTTGCTCACCATAGTTTGACACTCGCTCTGCTGACGGCGGCGATCGCAATTCTCATTTCGATCTTTTTGGCTTACAGCCAACGCTTGCGCCCAGCCAATCGCTGGACTACACAGCTAGCGACTCTGGGCTATGCCGTCCCTGGAGCCGTAATTGCAGTAGGAATTTTGATCCCGTTGGGACAGTTTGACAATGCGATCGATGCGTGGAGTCGCTCGACTTTTGGGGTTTCAACTGGATTATTGTTAAGTGGCACGATCGCTGCTTTGGTGTTTGCATACCTTGTCCGCTTTCTGGCTGTGGGGTTTGGAGCCGTGGAGTCAAGCCTTGATCGCATTAAGCCTAGCCTTGATGAAGCAGCGCGTAGTCTCGGTTGTGGCACAGTCTCGACTTTGCAAAAAATCCATCTGCCCTTGATGCGAAGTGGATTGGTCACAGGGCTAATTTTAGTATTTGTCGATGTGATGAAAGAGCTACCTGCAACCCTGATTGTGCGACCGTTTAATTTTGATACCCTCGCCGTCCGTGTCTACAATCTCGCCTCAGATGAGCGCCTCGCCGAAGCTGCGGCTCCCGCATTAGCGATCATTCTGGTGGGACTATTGCCTGTGATCTTGCTAAGTTGGCAAATGGTGAAAGGCGCTTCGCGCTCAAACCCGAACCAATAAACCCGAAAAAAGTGTTGCGAAACAACACTTTTTTTCGGGTTTATTGGTTTGTTTACTCCACTGCCAACGAAACGCGATCGCCGCCTAGTCGCTGTAACGCACTTAACAATGTCACTACTCCTTCGTAGGGAACAGCGCGATCGGCTTTCAAAATAACCACGCCTTGAGGTTTTTCGTTCAGATACTGCGTGACCGCCTGAGCAAGTTCGTCTGGCGACATCACCGCACTGTTCACTAAGATTTGTCCTTGCAAATTGAGTCCGATTACTAAAGAATCAATCGGCGCTGTCGACTTGCCCGATTGTCCGCTCCGACCAGGTAGCGTCACATCAACCGCCTGAAAATTGGTCAATGTCATCGAAACAATGATGAAATAAATCAGGATGGTCATGATCACATCCATCAAAGGAACCAGATTTAGTTCTGGCATCTGAGAGCCTTGATTTCGTCCACGAAATTTCATAATTAAATACGTTTTAATTTCCAAAGTATTACGGCGGGCAAATCCCGCCGTAATACTTTGGGGGTTTATTTTGTCGATGAATTTGTGGAGTCAGCGATCGCGTCTTCTGGGAGTAACTGCTGCAACACCTGCACCAATCGGCTCACCAATGCATGATCAGTTAATTCAGCGCGATCGCCTAAACTCGATTCAGACCATTGTTGACGATAGATTAGCTCTAGCTCATTACCAACATCGGCAAAGTAATCCATTTGCCCCACTTGCAGCGACACGCAGACTCGAAACACCGCGAGCGTAGTCACTGCGACCAGCATTCCTGCGGCTGTGGTGATCAGCGCTTCAGCGATGCCTAAGGCTGCTTTTGAGGTGTCTGCACTCGACCCACCACCACCGATTTTAAGATTGAAAAACGTGGCTATCAGTCCTGTAACAGTTCCTAAAAGTCCCAACAGTGGCGCAATGCCGACAATTGACTCCAGCAATTTATCGCCTTTTCGCATCTGCACAAATTCGCGATCGCCTGCTGCTTCTAGGGCTAGCCGAAAGGTTTCGGGCGTTGGTGAAGTGAGCTTTAGCGGTGCATACAAAAAGCGTCCGATCGGCATATCTTGAGCCATTTCTGCCAACGCTCGCGCACTGTCAAGGTCTTGCATCGCGGCATCCAATATCTGTCGCACCAGTTGTTTTTCTCCACGCAAGCTATACCACCAAAACCAGATGCGCTCCAACGTGCAGGACAGCATTAAAACTGATAAACCCGCAACTGGAACCATGACTGGTCCCCCCTTGCTAACAAACTCGAAAACAGTTCCCATAAGGTTTTAAGTACTTGTCCAAAACAACGCAAATTTGGAAAATTGAGCCCCTATAGGGTTCGATTTTCCAAATTTGCGTTTACAATTAATTATGACACCTACTTAAGTCCAACCTGATCGATCCATAATCTGTAAGGCGATCGCGTTCTTTTCACCAAAAACTTTAGGATTTAACGGATCAGATTTGAACTGACCAAATCCTGTTAACACCGAATTCATCGGTATGCCATCCACAACTGGATACTCAAAATTGCTCCCCGCAAAAATCTGCTGTGCTTCTGGACTAGCCAGATATTCGAGATATTGCAGCGCTGCTTCTGGGTTCGGGGCAAACTTAGCAATGCCGCCACCGCTGATATTGACATGAGTACCGCGATCGCGTTGATTTGGGAAAATAATACCAACTTTGCTAGCGACTTCACGATCTTCTGGCTTGCTGGAGTTCGCCAATCTCGCGAGATAGTAAGTATTTGCGATCGTTAGATCACCTTCACCTGCTGCCACTGCTTTGATCTGCGAAATATCATTACCACCTGGTCTCCGAGCCAAGTTAACCACTACACTTTTTGCCCAGTTCTCTGTCTCTGATTCACCATCTGCTGCCACAATCGAACCGACCAAAGACTGGTTGTATACATTGCTAGACGAGCGCAGCAGCAGCTTACCACGCCACTTTTGATCAGCGAGGTCTTCGTAGCGAGCAATATCTGCTGGATTAACTCTTTCTTTGTTGTGAATAATCACGCGAGCGCGCTTTGTGAAGCCAAACCAATAGCCATCAGGATCACGCAGACTGGATTTAATTCTAGAATACAGCAAGCTGCTCATAGGAATTTTTTGAAACAGATCGCTCTGCTGAGTGCGCCACAAGTTGCCCGCATCCACCGTAACAATCACATCAGCAGGACTGTTCGCGCCTTCACTCCTAACCCGCTCAATCAACTTATCGGCGGATGCTTCGACAAGATTTACTTTGATGCCAGTTTTATTGAAAAATCCTTCATAGACTTGATTGTCAGCATCATAGTGCCTCGCTGAGTAGAGATTAAGCACTTTGCCATTTTGAGCAAAGCTACTTCTGGGATTCCAGAGTTGATGAATCGCCACCGTGGTCATTGCTGCGCCAGCAGTGAGAAATGTGCGCCGTTTCATATTCATTTTTAGTATCTTTAACTTTATAAAATTACTGCGCCTTTAATAATTGCGCTTTCAATAATATAGTGCCATATTATTGAAATATAGTTGCATTAAGCTCTAAATTTTTTTCTTAGGCGATCGCCCATAATATCCCCCAAAATGTTTCCCAAATAGATAAGATGCTTTTAAAGGTATTCTATCGAAAGAGAATCTGTATATAGCCGTCTAACCAGTGGCAATTCATTTCAAAATCATGACAAAAAATTGGGTGGTCGCGATCGCCGTATTTTCTTACCCCATAGTTTCTTGCTTTAGTATTTGTACCGCAGTCTATGGTGAGTCCAAAAATGAGTCAAAAATGTCACGGCGAGCTAATGACTTAGAAATTGATCGTCAAGTGATCGAGAGTAGCCCCGTCCTGAGACGTTGGTTAGAAGACCCGCCCGATCTTTTAGATGATATTTATAATGTGCCGAGTTTTAATACAAGGCTGGGAATTGGGATTACATCGCGCTCTGACTCGCTTGGCGTTACGACTACGGTGGAGGATTTGTTTGTGGGGCGATCGCCTTTGACGGTGAGTGGTAGTTATCAGACTGAGTTTAGTGGTCGAGAAAGCGAGATTCAGGCTAATTTTCGCTATTATGTTTTGCCATTGGGTTCCTATTGGAATTTTTCGCCAATTATTGGTTATCGACAATTTAATCAAGCGGATCGTCCGCAAGTTTCTGGCTTAGATATTGGCTTGCAGGGGATTTTAGTTTTATCACCACATAGTTCTGATTTACGCTTTAGTCATACTTTTACATCTCCTAGCGGAAATCTGGAAATGAGTACGACTACACTCTCTACGAGCTATGCGATTACAAATAATTTGCGACTGGGGACAAAGATAGAATGGCGGCGATCGCCTTTAATTTATGACAGTCGGCTAGGAATCTTATTGGAACTGGCGCTCTAATTTAGTTTCGCAACGGGATAATCGGTTAATAATTTACGTTGGGTAATCAAATCAATCGCAGTTACTAATAACTCGCGATTTTCGCTAATGTTAAACAAAACTTTGAGGCGATCGCAGTCGGGCTGCCCCAGTGGATCAAGCTTAGCGATCGCTTGGGCAATTCCTTCTTCATTGACATCTGCTTGTAATGGCTTAAAAGTCTCTTTAGCTTTTTGATCAAATTGCATGACAATGCGATCGCCATCAAATATCACTTCGGCTGCACCATTGGGAAGCGTTTCTAATTCGCCGATTGTGAGCGCGATTTCAGTTTGATCGATTTGAGAAGCTCTGAGTAATAGCTCGACAGGACGGCGAGTGGGATAGACTTGACCACGCCGAAATAGGGGCTGATATTTCCATTGCTCTATATTGCAATCCCAATATCGAATTGCATAGGAATAAAATAGATAGTCTTGAACGCTCATCCCTTGACTAAGCATCAATGCGCCATGAGCGATCGCTTCAAATGGCTTATGACTATAAACTTTTCCCATTTTAAAATAGTCTTCAATAAAAGTACGCACCGATGGAATTAGCGAACAACCGCCAACTAAAAGAATGCTTTTGATGTCACCTTTGAGAATTCCTTTATTAAAAGAGCGATTGATTAACTCATCAATCGCCATTTGTAATATTCGATAAAATCCTTTGCGCTGAAGTAATTTCTCTAACTCGGTTCGAGTGTAATTAATCTCGGTTATCGATTGTGTATTCACCTCAAAAAATATTTCTGATGCAGCTTCTACTTCTGAAAGTTTGATCTTAATCCGTTCCATCAAGAACTTGAGCATACTCACATTTTCGACTTCATGGCTCTCTAAATATTCTTCAATTAACCATTGATCAATATCTTCACCGCCAATCGTATATCCTGTCTTCGC
Source organism: Cyanobacteriota bacterium (assembly GCA_025356295.1). GTDB lineage: Bacteria > Cyanobacteriota > Cyanobacteriia > Pseudanabaenales > Pseudanabaenaceae > Pseudanabaena. The sequence goes on along the minus strand of JANXUJ010000222.1, from coordinate 3,077 downwards.
AATCGCTTCGGCTTTATATTCTGTCCATTCACTTTGATTGACACCGATTTGGTCGCCCCACTTTGCCACATTTTCACTCTTCGGTAGTCGCACCAGCGACAAGTCTAATGTCCCACCCCCAAAGTCGATCACCAATACCAACGCACTGGATGCGATCGCCCCATAACCTAAAGCGACCGCAGTTGGTTCATCAATTATTCTAATTCGAGGAGATTGTAAATTTGGCAGATTTGACGCAAATATCTCCGCACTGCATTCTTCTAGCCAACGCAAATATTTTTCGTAAGATTGGACTGGAACTGTGAAAATTATTTCTGCTGGAAAAAGCTGCTGCGATCGCAATTCTTTTAATAACCTGCGCAAAAACTGATTACCGACCCATTCAGGCGTAACTTTAACACTGTCAAGTCTAGGCACATAGCGCACGTCCGCCACTAGCCGCCGCTTGATTTGATTAAACAACCTAGTTTGTGAGCGGTCTTTGCCAATATCAATCACGCGTTGACCGATTTCGACAATTTCTGTTTCTGCATTCTGCACATATAACAACGATGGAACCAGAAAATTTAGCGGTGCAGGGCGACTAAGATTTTCAAAAATCAAAGTTTCAGGCTGATTAGTGGCAATATTCCATCTCGCCATCACCGTGTTAGTACTACCAAAGTCAATTGCGATCGCATTCATAATCATACATACATTACTTTTATTATTTTTTGGGTTCATACCAATCAATTGCGATCAATTCGGTATCTTTTTTACCCGTTTGCTAAATCTATCTTGGGTATGATGGCATAAACCTAAACCAAATTACAAAAACAGCCATGAGTGGAAACGAGTCGCGCATTCAAGCCATCTATCAAATTACTAATCGCGAGCCGATGCCTAAAACAGCATCCAAGCGTCTAGAAGAAATATGGGCAACCGATGTGTTTACTCTGAGCAAGATGCAGGAATGTCTTCCAAAGACAATCTTCAAATCGATCAAGAAAACGATTCAAACTGGTGAAGTCCTTGATAGCTCAGTAGCTGATGCGATCGCCTTAGCGATGAAAGATTGGGCGATCTCTAAAGGCGCATCATACTATGCCCATGTTTTTTATCCTTTGACCAACGCGACTGCTGAGAAACATGATGGCTTTATTTCAGTTCAGAGTGATGGTTCAGCGATCTCTGAATTTCCTGGCAAATTATTAGTCCAGGGTGAGCCTGATGGTTCATCATTCCCTAACGGCGGTATCCGATCTACTTTTGAAGCACGCGGTTACACAGCCTGGGATGTGACCAGTCCCGCTTACATCATGGAAACCGACAATGGTTCCACCTTGTGTATTCCCACAGTTTTTGTGTCTTGGACTGGGGAAGCCCTCGACAAGAAAACACCATTGTTGCGATCGATCGCTGCGATGAATAAAGCTGCCACCAAAGTTTTAAAGCTGATGGGTGAGAAAGACGTTGCTCCTGTTAATTCTAGCTGTGGCGCTGAACAAGAATATTTCTTGGTAGATGCTAATTTTGCCAATGCTCGTCCAGACCTATTGCTAACAGGTCGCACTCTATTTGGGAAGCCATCGGCGAAGGGGCAGCAATTTGATGATCATTACTTTGGTGCGATTCCTGAGCGAGTTCAAGTCTTCATGCAAGATGTCGAAGAGCGATTGTATCGCCTCGGCATTCCTGCCAAAACTCGTCACAACGAAGTTGCTCCTGGTCAATTTGAAATTGCACCATTTTTTGAAGCTGCCAACGTAGCGACTGATCATCAGCAAATGATTATGACCATGTTACGTTTCACCGCGAAAAAACATGGATTTGTTTGTTTACTTCATGAAAAGCCATTCGCAGGTATTAATGGTTCGGGCAAGCATGTCAACTGGTCAGTGGGTAACTCAACTCAAGGCAATCTGCTCGATCCTGGTGATACTCCACATGCCAATGCCCAATTCTTGGTTTTCTGTGGCGCCATCATTCGCGGTGTTCACAAATATGGTTCGCTTTTACGTTCAGTAGTGGCAACTTCGGGAAATGATCACCGCTTAGGAGCAAACGAAGCTCCCCCTGCGATTATTTCGATGTATTTAGGATCGCAACTTGAGGATGTATTTGAGCAAATTCGTCAAGGCGATCTCAAGAGTTCGAGCAGCAAAGGTCAGATGAATATCGGTGTAGACACCTTACCGATCTTGCCAACTGATCCAGGCGATCGCAACCGTACCTCACCTTTTGCTTTTACAGGAAATCGTTTTGAGTTTCGCGCTGTTGGTTCTAATCAATCTGTAGCGGGTCCTCTAGTGGCGATGAATACGATCTTGGCTGACTCACTTAACTGGATGGCTGAGAAGCTTGAAGGTGAAATGGCTAAGGGTGCTGGTCTAAATGCAGCGATCGCCACAGTTCTCAAAGAAGTTATGGAATTGCATGGCGCAATCATCTTCAACGGTAACGGTTACTCTGAAGAATGGCACAAAATGGCAGTCGAAGAGCGCAGATTACCAAATCTTCGTACTACCGCTGATGCTTTGCCTGTTCTCAAAGAAGCTCACATTGAAGAATTGTTTAATAAGATGGGAGTCCTGACTCCTGTTGAGCTAGCCAGCCGCTTTGAGACCTATGCTGAGCAGTACATTCTCTCGATTGAAGTCGAAGCTAAGCTGGTTATCAGCATGGTCAAAACTTTAGTTTATCCTGCCGCAACCCGTTATCTCTCTGATCTAGCTAATACCTCTCTTAGCCTGAAAGAAATTGGTGTTGATTTTGAGAAAGAAAGCCTTGAAAAAGTCGCTTCTCTCACTAAGTCAATGATGGATTCGGTTAGTAAGTTGATGGCTGCTTTAGCTAGCCATGACTTTGCTTCTCCTGAAGAGCATATGCAGTTCTTGTCTCATACTATTCGTCCGTTAATGGATGGAGTTCGTGTTTCTGTGGATGCACTAGAAAGCGAAGTGGCGGATGACCTATGGCCATTGCCCACATACCAAGAAATGCTTTTCATTAAGTAATTTCATCTTTCCCAGATTGTGGATCGCCCGCTTCGCGGGCGATCCATAATCTGAATTCTTAACCCATAAATAAAAAGCGGC
>JANXUJ010000217.1 GCA_025356295.1 Cyanobacteriota bacterium | reverse complement strand
TGATTTCGCTTATTGCAAGATGAAACCCATTAAGTATAATTGTAAGTAAAATTATTTAACTTCGTTTGGATCGCTTCAATATAATTTACTTAAACCCATTCTTCGTGAGGCAATGGAAATGAATATGGGTTTTCGAGGTCTCTAATCCTAGAGCAAATAGTTATTGGTGGGTATGTGCGGGATTATAAATCTAGGTGAGTAAAGGCTTTAGCGTTTTGCCCTGCGTAGCTTGCCACAATATGACCATGTCCTACTAGGCGATATTTATAAGTAACTAGCCCTTCTAACCCAACAGGACCGCGTGGTGACATTTTGTTAGTGCTGATACCCACTTCTGCACCAAATCCATAACGGAAGCCATCAGCAAACCTAGTTGAGCAGTTGTGAAATACACCCGCAGCATCAATATCACTCATAAATATATCTGCGATCGCCTGATCTTCAGTGACGATCGCTTCGGTATGTTTGGAGCCATAGGTAGTGATATGCGCGATCGCTTCTTCTACCGAATCAATAATTTTGATTGATAAAATCAAATCGCAATATTCAGTTGACCAATCTGACGCAGTGGCGGGATTAATTGCCATAATTTTTTGAGTGCGATCGCAACCGCGAAGTTCTACTCCACGCTCTTGCAAGGCAGTTAAAGCTAAAGGTAAAAAATTTGGGGCGATCGCCCGATGTACCAACATCGTCTCGATCGCATTACAAGCCGCAGGATATTGAGTTTTACTATCAACGGCGATCGCTACGGCTTTTGTCAAATCCGCAGCAGCATCCACATATAAGTGACAAACTCCATCAGCATGACCCAGCACAGGGATATGCGTATTGTCTTGGATGTAGCGCACAAACTGATTGGAACCTCTAGGAATAATTAGATCGATTAATCGATCCATTTTCAAAATCGCCAGAGTTTCGGCGCGCGTGGTCAATAGCTGCACCACATCTGGAGATACACCTCCATTTGGAAGTTTTGCTAATGCATCATGCATGACCGAAGCGATCGCTTCACAAGAATGCACTGCTTCACTGCCACCTTTGAGGATGATGCCATTACCCGACTTTATACTCAGCGCGGCAATTTGAGTCACAGCATCAGGACGCGCCTCAAAAATCACGCCGATTACCCCCAACGGGCAGGAAAATCTTTCTAAAACTAAACCTGCGTCTAATTCACGATGAATTTGGCGATCGCCGATCGGGTCAGCAAGGCGTATGACATCGCGTACACCTGCGATCATACTTTTTAGCTTATTTGAATCAAGCTTGAGCCTTGCGATCAAAGCACTGGGCAGATTAGCTTGATTAGCGGCGATTACATCTTTTTGATTGGCTGCCAAAATCATTTCGGCTTGATGCTCTAAAGCGATCGCGATCGCTTCTAGAGCATCATTCTTCGCCATAGACGGCAATTTTGCTAAAGCGATCGCAGCTGTGCGAGTACGTTGGATTGATTCTGATAAGTTTGATTCTGACAAGTTTATAGATACGTTTCCAGACACTTTATTCTTGATTACCTTACATTTATTTCTTAATGGTATAACTCCTAGAACCCAAAAAATAGAGACAGCGCAAAGCGCTGTCTCTATTTTTTGGGCTTCTAGTTAGCTCAATTCCAACTAATGTCGCCGCGATCGCGAATAGTCGTTGGATATTTTTCGCTAGGTGCTAGATATCCTTCTTTAGGAACATCACGACCGTAACTTGTCACGATTACATGGTTGTTCTTTAAGACGCTAACTTGAGTAAAGCCAAAAGAGTTGTTTTTCGATTGGTTAGTCACTTTGTCAAGGGTGCTACCGCCATTACCCGCAATGATTTGCCAAGTATTGCCATTTGCTCCCTTAGCTCGGTAATAGACATGATTGTGAGCTGCTAACATCGCTTCTGCTTTGTTCTTAACTAGACTTGCCCAAAACTCATCGCGATCTTCTGGATACAATTTACCCAGACCATCTTCTTTAGTTTCGGCGGGACTATAAAGATTTTTAGGATACGAATAAGCGGGCTTATGTCCGATCGCAAAAATATGTTTGGCAAAACTTGCTTTTGCCTTAGCCAAATCCTTTGCTACCCAAGCTTTCGGAACGCTCCAATCTCGACCAACAGGATCGGTATTGAGAACGACAAAATGGGTTCCTTTATAGTCAAAAGAGTAAGTTAATTTACTTTGGTCAGTTTTGAGGTTGTCTTTACCACCCGCACGAGGACCATTTCCTGCATATTTGAGGTAAGGAGCCATCACCTTCAACCAAGCTTTTTCAGCACCTTCATAGGCGATCTTCTTCTCGTTCTGGGTCTCATGATTGCCAGTGATCGGGATTAAAGTTGTTTTACTAGATGCTAGTGGCGAACTCTCGTAAAGGTCGCGCCAACCCTTTAGTTGTGATTCAAGGATATTGACGTCGGAAGTGTAGCCAAAGACTGAATCACCAGCAAAAAATAGGAATTTAGGCGGTGGTGACAACTCCGCAACTTCTTTGAAAGTACGCTTGAGTTGTTCAATATTCGCGGTACTGGGGCTAGTTTTATCAATATCAGCTTTATCAACGCGATTGCAGCCAACTACCACAAACGAAAAGTCAACATCTTTGTCAGAAAATGCTAGTTCATCGTTGCTTTTCGAGAAGCTAGGCTGATTTGTGAATAGAATAATCAGACTGCAACTAGCGATCGCAAAGACAACAAACCTGAATATATAAGAACGAAATAGGCGTTGAATGTTCATAGTTTAGAAAGTAAATAATGTTCTGATCGTGGCTACCCAAGTTGTCGGATTAGCAGCATTTTGGTTGGGATTGAACACCGCAAAAATACCAGGGGTGATGCTAATGTTTTTGTTAACTCGAAAGTTATATTGAAATTCCAATAGATAGGAAGTATCTGGGTCAACTCTGTTGGAAATGGTGTTTGAAGTCACCTTTGGTGGTTGTCCAAAAATAATTCCTGCCGTGTTGCCATCAGCAAATAAGTCAGGGAACGCCAGATTAGCGCTCCAGTTGAATAAGTTGGCATTATTTGAACCACCTGACTCTTGACGCGCATTTGCAAAACCAACCCAACCGCTCAAATTAATCGCTTTAGCAGCTCGCCAAGTAAACTGAGCGCCATAGCGATCGGCAGAAGTATCTCTAGCTGCAAATGGTTGGTTACCAAAATTACTACCCGTGGATTGAGCGAGGTTGACATTACTACCTGGCTCAAAACTGCGCCCATAGATCGCGCCAAACTTCAAGTCTGGGGATGGGGCATAAACCAGTTGAACGTTGGCAATATAGCCACCACTGAACAAACCGCCTTGACCAGTTGCAGCACCAGAAGTGTCAGAGTTAGCTAGGTAACTTGCGGCGACTGTAAACTGAGGATTAATCTTATAAACTAAGCCAAGCCCTGCGCCTGACGGACCGCGGAAAGATAGGGGATCAAAACGACCAAATCTGGATAAAGCACCTTTGTCACTGCTCTCAAAATAAGGATTCAGAGTATTAGCAATGTCATCTGGATCGAGTTTGCTTGCTCCCACATATCCCGTTAAGCTATCTCCAATGGGAAATCTGTAGTAAAACTTGTCGATCTGGAAGGTTCCTCCAGTATCTTGAGCGAATGCCAAACGAGCCATGTTTGTGTTGGTCGTGGCAGCGCTGCCTAAGTTAGGGTTGTTCCCCGCTTGTAAACGGGTACGGAGAAGGTCTTTACCAGTAAAGCTCGTGTCGAAGTTCAACCTAGCGCGATAGGAAAAAGTTGCGTTTGTCGAATCAGTGGTTTTTTGAGGATTTTGAAGCGCTGTTCCTGTGCCTACGCCACCAAAAGTGTCAGCGATCGCAAAAATAACTGTGGCGTTAAGTTTGGTTGTTGTCGAGAACTGTTGCGCTTCCAACTTAGCCGTTTTTACATCTAGAGCGTCAACGCGACCTCTTAGTGTGGCGAGTTCTGCGGCAAATTCTTCTTGCAGTTTTTGGAGGGTGGCAAGATCGTCTTTGCTTACTTTATCTGCTAAACCAGCCGAAATAATTTCGTTAATTTTGTCTAAGCAGGCGTTTAGCCCAGCCGCAAACTCATAGCGAGATAGAGCTTTTTGACCACGAAAAGTGCGATCAGGATAACCAGCGATACAACCATATCGCTCAACTAAAGACTGTAAAGATGTAAACGCCCAATCAGTTGCTCTGACATCAGAGAGTTGAGAGACAGAGGTAACATTCTGGGATGTTTTTTCGGATTCTAATATTGATGTCTCAGCTAGGGTATTGCCTTCAATATTCTGTAAAGCTCGTGATACATTCGCACTATTATCAGAAGCGGAGTTCGGTATAATATCGCTTGCATTAGCGCTATTAACATTCAATGGGTTCAGCAGAAACGTTGCAACCACAAACGATTGCACAGGAAACTTTCTCAAATAAAACATGATGCCTTTTTTCTCACACTAATGAGCATCATACTTTTCAGTTAGCTTCCGCAATTTAACTTTAGGTTAAGCTTCGTTTATATTTTGCTAGAAAAATTTGGCGTTGCTGATTTATCTATATAAAACCAGCAACGCTCGTTACAAATAGCAGCCTTAAATGGCTGCCATTTAAGGCTGCTATTTGTAGAAGTTAGTACTATTCAATACCATCAAGAGGCGCAAAACCTTGACGTTGAGTATTCTCGGTGATCACTCGCGGCTCAAGGAATTGCAATAAATAATCACGTCCACCTGCTTTAGAGCCAATACCGCTTAATTTGAAGCCGCCGAAGGGCTGGCGATCAACTAATGCGCCCGTAATGCCACGATTGATGTAGAGATTGCCAACTTCAAATTCGCGATAAGCGCGCTCAATATGCGAAGGTGTGCGCGAATATAAGCCGCCAGTGAGCGCGAAGTTAGTACCATTGGCGATCGCTAATGCTTCATCAAAACTTTGAGCCTTGATTACTGCTAGCACAGGACCAAAGATTTCTTCTTGGGCGATCGCGCTATGAGGATCAACATCACTAAAAATGGTGGGACTGACATAGAAGCCATGATCGGGAACTTTTCCTTGATAGGCTAGCTTAGCGGTCTCTTTACCTTTGGTGATGTAGGTTTGAATGTTTCTTTGGGCGGCGGCATCAATCACAGCACTGAGCTTAGTGTCAGGGAGATATGCATCGCCAATTATGAGCGAGCGAGTGGCTTCCACTAATCGCTCTAGAAAGTTGTCGTAGACAGGAGCCAGCACGATCGCCCGCGAGCAAGCCGAACATTTCTGACCTGCGAAACCAAAAGTGGAATTCATCACACCGACAACTGCTTGATCGAGATCGGCGCTTTCATCAACGATGATGCCATTTTTGCCGCCCATTTCGGCAATCACGCGCTTCATATGCTTTTGATTGGGGCGCAAGATTGAGGCTTCGGTAACTATTTGACAACCAACTTGTTGAGAACCTGTGAAGGCGATCAGATGCACATCTGGATGTTTGACTAAATAAGAACCAACAGTCGAACCTTTAGCAGGAAGATAGGTAAATACACCTGTGGGTAATCCTGCGGCTTGGAGAACTTCGGCGATCTTGGCTCCGATTACGGAGGATTGTTCGGCGGGTTTGAGAATTACAGTATTGCCTGCGGCGATCGCTGCCACACTCATTCCTAGTGCGATCGCAAAAGGAAAGTTCCAAGGCGAAATCACGACCACTACGCCGCGAGGTTGATAGATATAGGTATTATCTTCTCCAGGGATATTGCGCTGCACGCCGCTTTCGAGGCGTTCCATTTCTTTGGCATAGTAGCGACAGAAATCGATCGCTTCAGAAACTTCGCCATCACCTTCACGAATTGGTTTGGCAACTTCCCAAGTAATCCATGCGACTAGCTCTTCACGTTGTGATTCCATGATGTCGGCAGCTTTCCGCAAGATATTACCGCGTTGTTTCGCGCTGAGTTTCTTCCATGTCGCAAAGGCAGTTTTTGCCGATGTGACTGCTGCTTCGGCTTGCTCGATACTGGCTAGACCGATCTTGCCGACAACTTGCGAGAAGTTGGCAGGGTTGACCGATTCGACATACTTCTCAGTTTGAACAGCTTGCCCATTGATAATCGGTAAATAAGTCTTCCCAAGTTGATCGCGAACTTTTTGCAGAGCAGTTTGAGATGCTTCGCGATCGCTCTTGATAGCATAGTCGCGATCACTAGCATTCACAAATTCTTCAAACATATTTCGGGGAGGAGTGCCTTTACCATCTACTAAATAATTGCGATCGCGCTCAGTCATCACAGGCGCAGAAACTAATTCATTGATGGAACGTGACTCACTGCCACTGATGCGAAGGAAAGAACTATTCGCCGTATTTTCTAATAAACGACGAATCAAATAGGACATCCCTGGGATGAGGTCGCCAAAAGGACAATAGACGCGCACACGATAGCCCATCTCGGCGATCGCCTTTGCAAATTTGTCACCCATGCCATAGAGACATTGAGCTTCAAAAGCGCGACTAGGGATATTTAGAGTCTGCACGATCGAGATCGCTTTAGCTAGTGATCGGGCGTTGTGACTACCGATCGCTGCATAGAGATATTGATGATTTTCTAAGAGAATTTGAATCAATCGCTCATAGTTAGCATCAGTGGAAATCTTATCTGAGAATACAGGTAAAGCCCAGCCCTGTTGATAGGAACGAATCGTCTCGCGATCCCAATATGCGCCTTTGACTAAGCGCACAGTTATGGGTTTATTACGTTTTTTTGCCCATTCGACCAGTTCGCACAAGTCTTGTTCACTATCGCGTAGATAGCCTTGTAGGGTAATCCCAACATCAGTGCGATCGCAAAATTCTGGCTCGGTTAAGACTTGTTTAAGGATTTGTAAAGTCAGCGATTTAAATTCGTACTGCTCCATATCAAAATGAATGCTACAGCCTAATTCTTTAGCTTTACGCAATAAGATTCTCGCGGGTTCGCTGACTTTCTCTGTAGTTTTGATAGGATCAAGCGGATCGAATTGCGAATAGAACGCACTGAGCTTGACAGAAACCTGAACCCGATTGAGAGATTCACCATCGGCTTTGTCAATTTGATCAACTACTGACCAATTCTTGGCTTTATTCGACAAATCCTCCATCATGCCAATATAGCGATTGAGATAGCCCTCTGCTTCCACTTCACTAATCACGGCTTCGCCTAGCAAATCCATCGTAAAAGCGAAGCGATCGCGCCGCATTTTCTCAATGGATTTGCTGGCTTCTGCTAAGTTCTCACCGCAGATGTAGCGCTTAGCCAGTGTTCCCACCGCAGTCGAGAGAGTTGTCGCGGCAGCGATCGCCGTAATCGAGTTAGGATTATCGGTGCTGAAGTTTAACAAGGCGCGCAAAGCAGGAACTTCTACCGCGTCACTAGCCAGATATTCCTGCATATGTCGTGCAATTTCCGCCTTGCTCTGCAAAGCTGGTAGACAATCGATCAAACGAAACAACTGTACCCGCAAACCTTCGTTTTCCATTGTCCAAGCCATCAGCTTGTCATCAAGGCGCAAGTCATCTTTGAGTTGCGATAGTTTTGCCCAAATGGAACTTTTCTCAGTTCCACTCAAAATCTTCTTGGCAATTTCCTGTGTCTTTGCTTCATATTTAGAGACATCTAGAGAACTATCAAATCCATTACTAAATCTTTTATCTGCTTGCTGCGTTTGGCTAACCACGACTTTAACTCATAATCCTTTCAACTATTTAGTATAGCTAGTAACCATCCTTTACTTATTTACAGTCCTTTGAATTGTAGACAAGCCATGACAAAAACAGGAACGGTCTAAAACCATAGCTATCGTCAGATTTATTAAGACAGACCAAAACCAGAAGACGAGTTGCGGCTTGATGACAAGCTGATGGCTTGGACAATGGAAAAC
>JANXUJ010000213.1 GCA_025356295.1 Cyanobacteriota bacterium | reverse complement strand
ACAAGGGGCTTACGCCCCTTGTTTGCATCTACTATTTATTTGCCAGCTTATTTACCAGCTTTCATCTTCGACCGCTGTTTTATCCCAAATTTCTAAGTCTAACTCTTCTAGATAAATAATTCCGCTTTGAATTTGTTGTGTAGTTCCAGTTAATTCCAGTGTGAACCAGCCATCATCTTCAGGGCTTTCGCCAAGAAGAGCAGCAATAATATTCACACTTAATCCATGTTCACAAGAGAGGCGAGAAATTATTGGTTCTCCATAGCAGCTTCTCGGCACACGCATGGCTATGCGTGTAGTCGTTCGGCGCTTTTCCTCAATGGTTACTGTAGCCCTGGAATCGATACATTCCGCCGCTAGCATTGAAATTCTCCAGTGCAAATGTCTTGATGATTTGACATTTATTATAATAGCTAAATTTCACAAAAACTGAAAGTGATTTGAGTCACTAAATCTATAACTAAATCAATAAAGCGGATGAGTAATAAACCGACAACTTACGATCGCATTTATGAAATCGTGAAACAAATTCCTAAAGGCATGGTTGCAACCTATGGACAGATTGCAGAACTGTCAAATTTGGCAGGAAAAGCGCGTGTTGTTGGTTATGCACTTTATCGTATCGACATGAAAACTTTAGATATTCCATGGCAGCGGGTGGTAAATGCTAAAGGCGAAGTTTCGCTATCACCTCTGCGTTATGGTACTGACTATTTGCAGCGATCGCTACTTGAGTCTGAGGGAATTAGCTTTAGTGACGTAGGTAAAATTGATTTGCGAAAATATTTATGGCAACCTAAGAAAGAATTTTGAGAGAGCTCAATTTGCTTAAAGTGAAAAAATCAAAATGAAATCTATGACTACTGCGACTTTACTTGTTTCTTGCCCAGACCAAAAAGGATTAGTTGCCAAAATATCGGACTGGGTATTTTCGCACGGCGGCAATATTCTCCATGCCGATCAACATGCTGATAGTACGGCTGGACTATTTTTGATGCGAGTTGAGTGGGAATTAGATACTTTTGACCTAGCAAAAGCAGAAATTGCGCCGACTTTTGAGAAACTAGCCACAGAAATTTATGCTAAATGGAATATTCAGTTTTCTGATTATGTCCGTCGTATTGCGATTTTTGTCTCGAAGCAAGACCACTGCTTATACGATCTGATTTTGAGACAGCGATCGCATGAGCTTTCAGCTGTGATCCCTGTGGTGATTAGCAATCATCCTGATTTAGAAAAAGTTGCTCATAATTTTGGGATTAACTATCATCACATTGCGATCGCTGCCGAAAATAAGCGAGAACAAGAACATCAGCAATTAGCGATCTTAAAGCAATACAAGATTGACTTGGTGGTTCTGGCAAAGTATATGCAGGTTTTGAGTCCAGATTTTTTGACTCGATTTCCGCAGGTGATTAATATTCATCATTCATTTTTGCCAGCCTTTGCGGGTGCAAATCCCTATCATCGCGCCTATAAACGCGGCGTAAAAATTATTGGGGCGACAGCTCATTATGTGACCGATGAACTCGATGAAGGACCAATTATCGAACAGGATGTAATCCGTGTTTCTCATCGAGATTCGGTTGTCGATCTCATCCGCAAAGGTAAAGACCTAGAGCGAATTGTGCTTGCTAGAGCAGTGAGACAACATCTCCAAAATCGGGTGCTAGTTTATGGACAATCTGCTGATTCAGGATTAGGGTTGCGAACTGTGGTGTTTGATTAACCTTCTAAGAGCTACTTAACCGTTTCTATATGTGTTGCGTTGATTTTGAGTTATGTTAATACAACTATTGTTTTGATAAGTTTTAATTAAGGTTTTAAAAAATGACAGCAAAGATTCAGTTATCGCGCGGTATTGATGAACAAGCTACAGATGTAAAAATTACGCGTTCTAAAGATGGTGATACCAGTGTCGCTGTGTTTATCTTCGATGTACCTAATTGTATGACTGGTGAAACCGCTGGAAGTAATGAGATTTTGGGGATGTATATGATTGATGAAGAAGGCGAGATGATCACTCGTAATGTCAACGCTAAATTTATCAATGGTAAAGCGTCAGGAATCGAAGCAATCCATAAAATTGATGGCGAAGTTGAATGGGAACGCTTTCTGAGATTTATGAATCGCTATGCTGAGTCCAATGGTATGGGGCTAAACAAGGCTTAGATTAGTCAAAAAATAGGCATAACCAATCAAGGATTGGTTATGCTTAATTGAGAAGAGAGTATTTATCAAGCAATTAACGAGGAGCGCCCAAAAAATCGCGCTTGCCTAGCTCAACGCCGCAATGTCTAAGAATGTCATAGGCAGTTGTCACATGGAAGTATACATTTGGCAAAACAAAGAAAAGCAAATAAGACTGCCCCGCAAAAGTCATTGTCTCTTTACCAATAGATAAAGTAATTACCTTCTCTTCCGAACCGTCAATCTGTTCGGGAGTGAAAGACTCTATGAATGAAATTACATTCCGAAGGCGATCGCCAAGTTCTGCAAATGTGGTTTCGTTATCTTCTATAGTGGGTGCTTCTACACCTGCCAATCTGGCTACACCGCGTCTAGCAATATCGGAAGCAATATGTACTTGACGACTGAGCGGTAACATATCAGGAGACAAACGACTTGCTATAAGTACAGAAGGATCGATTTTTTTTGCTTCAGCATGGTTAGCTCCCTTTTCTAAAATTGTGACTAAATTATTGAGCGATCGCACTAAGGAAGGAACTGTAACTTGATACATAGAAATGGTCATTGATACTTCTCCAGTTCTTAATAAATTAATCTCGGCAACTTGCGTATCACTATCACTATAACCGATTCCGCCATTCATCCTAAAATAGACTAAAACCTAGAAGCGTGTGCGCCAACGTAGTGGGTGACCCACGCTACGTTGGTTTTGGCTTTTAATCATGCTGAGCTACTTACTCGCTAAACAAAAAAACTATGAAATCTTCTCAAAATCCTTGCCCCGATCCACCTTCTTATCAAGTCCATTTTGCGGTGATTACCGTCAGCGATACCCGCACATCCGAAACTGACAAAAGCGGTAACTTTATCAAGCAGTCGATGACTAATGCAGGACATCTGTTGGACTATTACACAGTAGTCAAAGATGAACCTGATCAGATTCGGGAGCAAATGTATAAATTAGCGGCGATCGCTGATCTAGACGCAATTATTCTCAATGGTGGGACGGGGATTGCGCCGCGAGATACGACTTATGATGCGATCGCCGCTTTGCTGGAAAAAACGCTGCCTGGGTTTGGGGAGATGTTTCGTTATTTGAGTTGGCAGGAAGTTGGCTCAAGGGCGATCGCTTCACGATCTGTGGCGGGGATTTATCAGGGCAAGTTAGTATTTTCGCTCCCTGGGTCAAGTAATGCGGTGAAATTGGCGATCGAGCAGCTAATTTTGCCTGAAATTATTCATCTTGTCCGTCAGCTAAAAGGTTTACATTAAATCCCATCCAGTAAGCAGGGCGCTTTGCGCCTTTCTTACTAAGTAGCTCAGCATAAAACTAGAAGTAGGAGTCACCTAGTTTAAGAACTTTGCCAGCCTCTGTTAATGGAATGCGCGTATTTAGAGCAAGACGATAGAAATGATTAAAACGCGATCGCTCTATATTTGCGGGTAAAGTCTCTTCTCGGTGTCGGATAAAAATCTTTTGGAAGTCAGGATAAACTTCGCTTGTAGATGGATCGCGCGTGGGAACAGGACAGCGCTGACAGGGATTAGTACCGAGAAAATTAATGTCACCAATTTTAAAGGGAACTGTTTCCCCTGATTTTGCAAATAATTGATCTTCCCAAAAAGCTTCGGTATCACTGACTTCTAAGTTAGTACGGAAGCGATCGCGTATTTGTGCAAGACTAAGTTTAGGCGCTGTATACCAACTCTGCACAGTTGAGAGGGTTGCGGCAGCGATGATTGTTGCGCCCCATGCTTCATGATCATCAGGAAACCCATTATTAACATTTTGATGCAACTCCACTGGTTGACCAAAAAATTCATTTAGCCATTTAACTAACGATATTCTATCTTGATCTAAATGGAAAGTGAATATATCTTGAGGATTTTGGTGAAGATTTTGGATATGTAGATGAATTAAGCGATCGCTTAATTCATACCTTGCGCGCAGTAAATGAATCTTGGGATTACGTTTGGCATTGATATATTTACCATTTTGATCAAATATTGCAAATTCGCGATCGCCTTTTAATGCGCCCCCAGAGGTTATTTCTACCTCGTTGAGAGCGATCGCATCTAGAGATTTGATTGGAAAAATTAAGATTTTACTGAGCTTTGCCACTAGGAACTCCAAATAATTTTAGATTAAAATCTTTGCTTTTCTGGTTCTAAATAACTATTTTAACTAAACCTTAATTATTTGAAAGTGACGAAATATAATGGGACATATTTAATGAAATTTACAAAATTTTTTACGCTCGGAGTCTAAATTAAATGAACAAATATACTCTTCCAGATAGCTTGGCTCATGACCTTGATGGTGCTACGGGTAATTCTGTTTCCACATTGGCAAATATTTGGGCAAAAAAGTATATTCAAGACCTCCAAACAGATTCTCCAAAACAAGAGCTTAAATCTAATGATTTGACAGAAATTTTATCTCCAGAAAGACGCGCTGCTACTGCGGCAAATTTGTTGCAATCGCTAAGATTCTCTAGCGCTCAAGCTTGGGCTAAAACTGAAAATCTTTTGATAGGACAATTACAATCTCATGGCATTTCTCCTGATTTAATCGATCCTTGGCAAATTGCTACAGATTCGCGTTTTTTATTAGAGCAGGCTCTACAGGTTTATACAGAGAACGCCGATACAAGGATTTTGGAAATAGATTTGTGTGTTGATGGTCAAAATCTTAATCTAAGTAGCTATACCCAATTACCGAAAGTTGGACAACTATCGGTAGCGATCGCGTCTAATGTTGGCAAGATTCGCAAAAAATATACAGCGATCGATCCGCGTACGATTGGTTTTGTGAGTATGCAATTTCATTACAGTGGGCAGATGCTTTTAAATTTATTGCCTCCTTTAGAGAAGTTGGTGGTGAATTCTTACTTAAAAGTCATTGACGACCACCTGTATATGCCATTGCAAAGGGCTTATGAGGCGGCTGGCAATTTGGAGTATGACGATTTGAGGTTGGAGTCTGTACGTCACTTGTTGACCTTAACCAGTGAAATTGCACGACAGGTTTCTCAAAAAACGTTGATCATGCATTCTGACTATCAATGTCATAGTGGAGTTTTGGGTTCACCTCAAGTTCGGATTTCTAGTTTGCGAGATATTGAGATGTTTCAGGTTTATCTCTGTCTATGTGTGCTTGAAAAAAGCGTTACTGCTATTCAGCAAGAACTTTTCCCGCTTTGTGTGATGCTTTATCCACCTTTAAAAGTTAGTTGGGAACTGGTGCGGACTTTGTTGAGATTGCTCCGCCAAGAAATGCATAATCATCTTGATGAACAATATGTCAGAGTGTTTGAGCCTTATCTCCGAGCTTTGGATGAAATGTTTGGTGATGATGTGTTGCCTGAGGCGTGATAATAATAGGGCTTAAGATATCAGGCTTATATCCTGATCTTAAGCTCAGAAACGATCAGAACCAAAGAATCAAGCATGACCTGTATTTGTACGATTAGCCAAGCGATCGCCATTACATCGGCAACAGTTGCCAATATTGACGAACTCGCACAGAACCACCTAGAGATCAGGGGCGTTGTTTCCGATAGTCGCAAGCTCAAATCGGGTCAGTTATTTGTAGCTTTATCAGGCGAAAATTTTGACGGTCATGGTTTTGTGGCAGCCGCGATCGCACAAGGAGCCGTGGCAGCACTGGTAAGTCACGAATGGGCAAACTCTGCGGCGGCGCGTGGACTGCCTATATTAGCCGTTAGCGATACGCTCACCGCTTATCAAGCCTTAGCTTGCTGGTGGCGATCGCAATTTCAGCACCCTGTCATATCGATAACAGGATCGGTCGGTAAGACGACCACTAAAGAGATGATCGCGAGTATGCTGGCTGGCTATGTCTCACCTGATAAGCAAGTTCACAAAAGCCAAGCTAATCATAATAACGATATTGGTGTAGCGCAAACTTTGTTGGCGATCGCTCCTGAACAGCATGACTTTGTTGTGGTGGAGATGGGAATGCGCGGTTTAGGCGAAATCGAACGACTCGCTAAAACCGCGTTGCCCAATGTCAGCGTAATTACCAATGTTGGCACAGCGCATATTGGTCGTTTAGGGTCAAGAGAAGCGATCGCGATCGCCAAATGTGAACTGCTTGCCGAGACTCCTGCCGATGGGACGGCGATTCTTAATGCCAGTGACTCACTATTGATGGAAACAGCGAGTAAGGTTTGGCATGGCAAAACGATCACCTATGGATTAGGTGTTGGCGATGTGAATGGTGAAGTGGTTGACGGCAAGCTATATGTCGATGATTTGGTATGGGATTTGCCATTGACAGGGCAGCACAATGCTTTAAATTTTTTGGCAGGATTAGCCGTTCTCAAAGCTCTCAACCTCGATTGGACTCAGACCACAAAAGGGATTGGCAAACTCGATCTTCCCTTTGGCAGAGCGCAGTTATATGAGTTGCCTCAAGATGTAACTATCCTTGATGAAACCTACAATGCTTCACCTGAGGGTATGCTCGCTGCCCTCCGACAGCTTGCCGATATGCCTGCCAAGCGACATTGGGCAGTATTAGGCACAATGAAGGAGTTAGGAGAGATGTCTACTGTGTTGCATCATCAAATCGGTGAGGCGATCAGCAAGTTAGGAATAGAAGGCGCGATCATCTTAGCCGATGGAGAAGCGGATGCGATTTTGGCAGGAGCCAATGGATCACTAAAATATGCGATCGCCTGTAATTCCTATGACGATATCACGCAGACCCTTTTACAAAAAGTTGCCAGTGGCGATCGGATTCTATTTAAGGCTTCGCGATCAGTCGGTATGGATCGTGTAGTCAAGGCGTTTCGTGACACTTGGCAATAACAAATCAAAAGCGCTTTCTTCTCTAAGAGAGAGCGCTTTTGATTTGTTATTGGATGATTTTTGCTAAAAGAATTTCATCATTTAACTTGATTTTAATTTGATTTTAGATGTATAAGGTAAGAGTATCGAAAAACAACTTCCCTCACCCACCTGACTTGTAACGTTCACACATCCACCATGCAGTTCCGTAATCTGTTTGACTAGAGTTAAGCCTAGTCCAGTACCCGTATATTGTCGGTTTAAGCTGCTATCAATCTGGACAAAAACTTGAAACAACTTACCGATATCTTCTGGAGCAATACCGATACCTGTATCAGTTATTGAGAAGATAAAGGCATCGGTAAAGTCGGCAGTTGCAGGAAGATTTATAGTATCTGTTTTGATTAGTTTCACTTCTAAGCAGATTTTTCCACCCATAGGCGTAAATTTGACAGCATTGCTGAGCAAGTTAATCAAAGATTGCCGCATTCGGAGTTCATCAACAGCGATCGCACCTAAATTCGGTTGAATAGATATTGTTATTTGAATATTTTTTTTGTTTGCCATTTGCGTGACAAAGTTCAGACTAGAATTGCAGAGATATTCGATCGCCACAGGACTGATTTCTAGTTTTAGTTTCCCTGCACCAATTTTGGCAACATCCAAAATGTCATTAATTAACGTCAACAAATGGCGACCGCTAGTTTCGATTAATGCTAGCGATCGCTTTTGGCGATCGTTTATATCACCATACACTTTATCTAGCAATCCTTCTGATATCCCTAAAATTGCAGTGAGTGGAGTACGCAGTTCATGGCTCATATTCGCCAGAAACTCATCCTTAAGTTTTGTCGCATAAGCTAGCTCAGTATTAGTGACGATCAACTGCTCATTAGCAAACTTGAGTTCGTGAGTACGCTGTTCAACTCTTGATTCTAATTGTTGATTGAGTTGATAGAGCGCCTCGATCGCTTCTTGTCTTTCTATCTCTGCACTTTTGCGATCGCCAATATTTTCGAGTACGCCAATAAAAAGTGGTGCTTTCCCTGTGTCATCTGATATTTTAGAGCTAGTCGCTCTCACCCAGACAATTCGTCCATCACGATGAACAAATCGCTTTTCCAGCTGATAGCTTTCGCATTCGCCGTACAAAACTAAATCTCGCAATCTTAGATTCTCTTCCACATCTTCAGGGAGCGTAACGTCAATAAACCGCATTAGTTCTAATTCATTTTCAGAATAGCCGACCATTTCTTGATAGCAAGGATTAGTTTTAATGAACTTGCCATTAATATCAGTGATAGCCATGCCAACAGCCGATCGCATAAACATCGCACTCAGTAGAGACTCACTTGTGTTTAAGCGATTCTCACTTTGTTCTAAGGCTAGTTCAGTTTGTTTATGCAGTTCAGACAGTGCAGTGGAGACTTCTTGCACTTGATTTTCTAGAAACTTATTGCGAATTTGGAGTAGTTCTAAATTTTCTTCTACTGAGAGTGACATTGTCGTTTGATCCTCTATGTGACGTGGTTTGTAAGTAATCAACTAGAAGTATAGGTCGCCCGCTTCGCGGACAACCTATACTTCTAGAGTTTAAGAAATCCAAATCGGTTTTTGAGAAACATCCTTCTGTAAATGCTCGTGATTTTGAATTAAAAAGTCAATTGCTTTCTTAAAACATTGAGTACTGAGATTGCTTTTTGACTGAAAAACAATTTGGGATAAGTCAATTTTCTTGATAAGTTCTTGCATTTCTACAAAAAATCTTTCGTTATTGATTAGCTTTAAAGTTAACTGCGTGTATTCTAGAGGAGTTTTTGCAACAAGTTCCCCTAGGCCTAGGTTCTTCATTAGCCTCGCACCTGCACGACTGTACCATCGTTTACCTTCAAATAAAACTGATGGCTTTTGCAGGTGTAAACCATCAACGATTACATTAAATCCACCAAAATGAAAGGAATCAAGACAAATATCACCCTCTTCCATAATTGTCATGTATTGTTGATAGGGCAAATGTGGATAGACACAAATATGTTCCACACCTAGAACTTCTTCGATATCTTTTACAAATGGAAGAAAGTCATTTTTACGAACTAATCCTCCTCCTGAGAAGAATCTAAATAAAACTGATAACTTGGCTTCTTGAGCTATCCTTTTGAGCGAAACTAACATGGGATAATTTACTTTTTGAGCATACCAAGGACAGTTGATAATAAACTGCGATCGCTTTTTTTTATCAACTGTCAGATACGGCGGCAACTGATAATTAGGATAGTTATTTACAGCACCTAGTCCCTTTAATAGAATTAAGCGTTCAGAATAATTAACTTCAGGATTGCGATTTAATTCGACATCAGCACCGCTAATAAAGTAATCAATCTCACTACCAAATGTACTTACGGGGTGTCCAAGTCCACAAATTTGAATTGGTGCAATTCGCATATTTGATAATAAAATACTTTCAGATAGCATTCCGATATCTGGATAATAGATCACTGCAAAATCATTTTGCTGAATACTACTGATATCAAGTTTTCCATCTTGAATCTGTAAATACTTTACTTCTTGAAAATATCGATCGTCAGTCTTTAATTCTCGATCATCAATTCGATCACCAAGATGAATTAAGGTTAATTCATAGCTGTCTTTTAGCGTTGCAATATACTCAGAAAGAATACGATAGATAGAATGCTGTGAGAACCAAAATCCTGAAATTATGGCAATTTTCTTAGGATTTGGTTGATTAGAAATAACTATACCTTTAATGAATTGGCTGTTTTGAATTGACTTGTTGATTTTGGCTTTGAGAATGCGATCGCTATCTTCGTCAATGTAAGTCGAGCCAAAGTACAGATCATCAATTTTATAAAAATCAGTTAAGCGCTGATCCTCATAAACAAGGTGTTCTCGTAAGTTTTGATACACATCACGATTTACTAGCCCTGTACGATATATTTCTAAATAATTTGAATACCATAAACTAGCGAGCTGTGGACTAATATCAAAAAATGCTCTGCGATCAATTTTAAAATTGTTTCTAGCAGAGCATAGAGTAAGTATTTTTGCGTAATTTTGTGATTGTAATTTGAGCAATTCTAAATATGCATCAGTTGTCTTGAAATCTGAAATTGCAACTAGATTTGATATAGTTAAATTTAGTTGAATAAATCTAGTTACATAGCGATCGCTTAATAAATAGTCAGGCTGCGTAAAGATATATAAAAAGTTCTTGACAAATGCGTTAATAAAGTAACGAGACTCAGGCAATAACTCTAGATATGTAACCTGATCGAAATGTTCTAGAACATGAATGAGTTTTTCAGTCAATATATCGTAACTTTTAGAAAAGTAATCTTGGATTAGTTCTAGAGGATTGAACTGAAGATTGCTTGAGCTTTGTGATTGTATGTTTCGTAATTGCATATTTATACGTATCCATTTAAGCTATTAAACTAAGTTTAAAATTAGGCGACTTTAAACAATTATTTCATGTATGGTCAAAATATGAGTTGAGCAGGGTATGATATACAAAAAATAAAGCGTATGCTAAATTTAGTGCCTTAAAAGATTCTTAAGAGAGTGCTTTTACAATCACCTCCTTAAAAATAAATGCTATAGATGCTAATAAATGCTGTAGATGCTTATGGCTGTAAAGATACATAAGTGGTTCTCATTCCCTGATCTTCTGTCTCTCAATGTCTCTTGCAAATGCTACTTACTAGACTTTCTCCAGTGGACACACCAACACAATTACTCCCAAAGTTTATCCAAGATTTGAAGCATCTTCATGTATTGTTTCAGCAGGCTACTGGTGAATTAATAGTTACAGATGAGCATGAGTCAGAACCTAACTGGAATATATACTTTTATTTAGGTCGTTTGGTATATGCAACAGGTGGCGGACATCGTGTGCGTAGACTTGCTAGAGCCATCCGTCAACACTCACAAAATGTAAATATACAAGAGTTATTAGAAAACGCTGATCCTACGGTTGAAGCTTGGGAATTAAAGGTGATTGAGCAAGCCATTCAAAGCAATCAACTAACAATTGAACAGGTTCGGGCAATCATTCAGTCAAGTATCCATGAGGTTTTTTATAGCCTGAGTGAACAAAAGCAGCCAAAATCATCTTGGAAGCCTCTTGAGACTTTAACATTTAAGCCAATTGTTGCTCTGCCAGCAGTGCAGACTCTAGATAAGATTGTCATGGCACAGCAAAAGTGGCAACAGGCTGGGCTTTCGCATGTCCAGAATATGATTCAAGGCTTCTCGTTTGACTTAGCGCCCTACATTGCCAATCCAGACCAGTTAAAGGTGATGGTAGACGCGGAAGCAATTTCTGATAAGACCTATCACAGCCTCAAAAAAATCTTGAATGGCACAAATACGCTCTGGGATTTGTCCGTGATCATGCATTGCTCGATGATTGCCGTGATGCGATCGCTCTTGCCATTAGTAGTTGATGGAATTGTTGCTTTTAGAGAGATTTCTGACTGGACATCTCCGTCTTGGAAAGTGTCTGCCTACACAACGCAAACCCCTCGGCGCGGTCTAATTGCCTGCATTGATGATAGCCCCCAAGTTGAAATAGAAATGCGCCGCATCCTTGAGCCGTTAGGTTATGAGGTGCTGGGCATTACCGAACCTTTACAGAGCGTCAGTACGCTATTGCAACGTAAACCTGACTTAATTTTTCTTGATTTAATTATGCCAAATACCAATGGCTATGAATTATGTACTTTCTTGCGAAAAACAAAGACATTCCAAGAAATTCCTATCGTAATTCTGACAGGTCGAGATGGGATGATTGATCGGGTGCGGGCGAAGATGGCTGGTTCGTCAGATTTTCTGAGCAAACCACCAGACCCCACCAAGGTCTTGCAAATACTGCGAAGATTTTTGCAGACATCAGATAGCTAAATCACTATAAACAAGTAAAGGGAAAAGTTTAGATAATGAGTACGATTTTAGTGGTTGAAGATACGATGACTCAGGCTGAGATTATTACAGGTAGTCTTAGAAATGCTGGATTTACGACTATTTTAGCGACAAATGGTACTGAAGCTAGAGTGAAAATTAGTCAACAGAAGCCTAGCGCGATTGTTTTAGATGTGGTTTTGCCTAATGAAAGCGGTTTTGAGTTGTGTCGTGATCTGAAAGACAAACCTGAAACGAAGGATATTCCCATTGTGATGTGTTCTACGAAGAGTGGCGAGATGGATAAGTTTTGGGGGATGAAGCAAGGGGCTTCGGCTTATCTGACTAAGCCGATCGATGTGGCTGAACTCGTTCGCACCATTAAGCTGTTAGTAAAAGATTAGGAGGAGCGATCGCTGTGACAAACAAGCTGATTGGCGGTCAAAAGGTATTAGCTCAGTTAACAACTGACCAATTTCTGACATTTTCTCTAGCACCAGATCAACAAGCTATATTGCTAACACAGCATCTGCTCGAAATCGTTAGTGTCAATTTATCAAAGATAACAGCGATCGCTGGTTTAGATTCCTATGTGATGGGGATATATAACTGGCGTGGCGATGTGATTTGGGTAGTTGATTTGGCAAGTATGTTGGGATATACCCCTCTTTACGCTCAGGAGAATAATTCAGGAAAATTTCAAGATCGATGTCACATTATCTTTTTACGGAGCCAAGATATGATCATCGGATTTGCAGTGCATCATGTTGGGCAAATGGTAAAGGTTGAGACAACCAAAATTCAACCTGCGGCGATCGCATTTAGAAATGCCGCGCTGTCTGAAGTCTGTTCTGGATATTGGTTGAATAGTCTGAATGAGACACTTTTGGTACTCGATGGAGTTGCCATCATCGAGAGATTTAAATAATGATTAAATAATGATTTAGACGCATTTACATTTATTTAGATTTTTTTTGATATTTTAGGAGTAAACCCAATGCTGACACAAGATAACGAACCGAAAAAAATAAATAACAATGGTAACAATGGTCATCTCAACATTGAGCAAGTCAAGATTGAGCAAGGAGTTGATCAAAAATCAGAGCAAGAACTAGAGATCGAAATTGAGCAGAAGCTAGCTAATCTTGATGCGGCAGAGAAAAACAAAGATTTAAAATTACCGCCTCAAAGGGCTAGGCGCAAACAATGGGGATGGCGATCGCTCCCTCTGCGGACTAAGGCGATATTACTAGCGGTAATGATTAGTACGATTCCAATTGTGGCGATCGGTGGTGTTGCTTCCTACTTTTCCAGTCGGTCTCTAGAGCAGGAAATTCGTGAATCGCAACTGCAAAAGACCAATGCGATCGCCGACAAGATCAATCGATTTATGTACGAGCGCTATGGCGATGTTCAAGTATTGGCAAATCATCCCATTTTTACCAATCGTAAAGCTCAAGGAGTGATTCCTCAAAGTGAGCGCGAAGCGATTTTAAATGACTATGCTAAAGTCTATGGTGTTTATAACCTGATCGCATTTGCGGATTTGGACGGAAATACACCAATCCGATCAACGCTTACCCTCGATCCTGCCCCAAATATTAAAGAGCGCGATTTTTTCAAAATTGCTTTATCCACAGGCAAGCCATTCATTAGTCAGCCCGGAAAATCAACAGTTACTAAGAAAGTTAGTATGTTTGTATCTGCTCCTGTTAAAGAAATCAATACAGATAAATTGATCGGCATAGTACGGACAAGAATGCCAATCGAAAAGCTGGAAGATGTGGTTCGAGGTAGCATTGGCACAGAGGATGAGTACCATTTGATCGATAGTTCAGGAAAAACATTTCTTGCTAAAGAAAAGACTGAAGAAGGGAACCAAGCTAAAGATGATTTTCCGCCACTAACATCGGCGATCGCCAACAAAACTACAGTGACAGTAGTGGCTACGGATAAATTGACGGGCAAAGACGAATTGTTTACTTATGTGCAGTTGCCAACATTTGCCAATATGCCTAATCTCAATTTGGGCGTGATCATTACCAATGAAACAGATAAGATTTTTAAACCCCAACGCGATCTTTTGAATGCCCTCGCGATCGGGACTGGACTAACGGCTTTACTTGTAGGGTTTCTTGCCGCTCTGATCGCTAATCGAGTTACTAAACCAATCCAAGAGGCGGCGATTGTGGTTAGTAAGATCGGTCAGGGTGAACTGCAAACTCGATTGATAGTCGAGGGTGAAGATGAACTTGCGATTTTGGGAGACAATATTAACCAAATGGCGGCGCAAATTGAAAGCCTCGTTGCCGAACAGCAAAAAGAATCAGATAGATTGGAAGTCGCTCGTCAGGAGGCTCGTGCTGAAGCCGACACAGCAACTGAGCAACAAAAGCAAGAAAAAGAATTTTTACAACGTCGTGCTTTGGAACTATTGATCGAAGTTGATCCTGTTAGTCGCGGAGATTTGACGATTCGCGCTAACGTGACTGCCGATGAAGTTGGTACGATCGCGGACTCTTACAATGCGATTATCCGCAACTTACGGAAGCTGGTAGTGGAGGTGCAAGGAGCCTCGCAGTCAGTAACTCAGACTGCCACAAGTAATGAAATGTCAGTGCGATCGGTGTCAACTGAAGCAATGAAACAGTCAGATTCGATTAACTTGGCTTTGCAAGAAATCAAAGTAATGACTGAATCCAGTCGAGGTGTAGAAACTAAGGCAAAACAAGCAGAACAGAGAATGCAAGTTGCGGCAACTGTACTCCAAGAGGGCGATGAAGCGATGAACCTGACAGTTTTAGGTATCTCTGATATCCGTGAAACTGTGTCGGAGACAGCGAAGAAGGTCAAGCGGCTGGGTGAAACTTCGCAAAAGATTTCGCGAATCGTCAACTTGATTAGTAACTTTGCGGCGCAGACTAACCTGTTAGCACTGAATGCGGCGATTGAAGCGGCTCGCGCTGGTGAAGAAGGACGCGGCTTTAGTGTGGTTGCGGAAGAAGTTCGTGACCTTGCCGAACAGTCGGCAACTTCAACGGCGGAGATTGAACAGCTTGTCGAAGAAATACAGTCGCAAACTAATGAAGTGGTTGCGGCGATGGAAACTGGCACAGAGCAGGTGGTTACAGGTACAAAGCTAGTTCAAAATGCGCGTGAAAAACTCACTCAAATCTCGATGGTGAGTCAACAGGTAAATGTGATCGTGCAGGAGATTGCGATCGCAGCGGATACTCAGACTCAAACCTCTGATCGGATGGGCGAGACGATGCAAGATATTGCTGCGATCGCATCTGATACATCCAAGCAGTCTGAAGATGTGGCGCGATCATTCTCTCAACTTTTGCAAGTTGCTGAAGATTTGCAAGTGAGCGTATCTCAGTTCAAGGTTGCTTAAGATACTTACTAAATATCGCCCCTAAAGAGAAGCATTATGTTAATTAAAGACAAGCCAGAGATTCCTACGTCTGAAAAAACAGAGCAGATTTTACTAACTAAACCAGTCACGCAAACTTTATCGCATCAGTCAAAAAAGCAAGTTCCATTCTGGAAGTTACCGTCAAAAGCTTGGAATAACTTGGGTGTGCGTTGGAAACTAGCAATTGTGATCCTGCTATCTTCAGGACTGCCAGTTTTGCTAGTTACACAAACTCTGGTTAAGTCTTCAGAAGAGTCCTCACTAAAAGAATTGCGAACCTCTATTCAAGAAAAAGGCTCGTTCTTTGTTTCTGAATATATCCTCTGGACAAACTCTGAAAGTCGCCGTGATGCGGAAGCGATCGCTAAAACTATCGAAGATGCGAATCTTGATTTGAGCGATCCTACCGAACTTGCCGCCAAACGCTCTACCCTGCAACCATTGTTGCAGGTCAGCAGTGAAGGAATTGATCCAGAATCTATCAAGAATGTGAAGTTGCTTACCGACATCCGTGGGCGGATTATTGAAGGAAATACACTTGTTCTTAATGAAGATTTTTCTAAATTCCCAATTTCTGCCCCTAAAGGTCAAGAGCAAATAATTCCTCAGTCATTCAAACAGTCGGTAGTCTCTAATGGCAGTAATTTAGAAAATCTGCCAATTGTCAAGGATGCGATCGCGACAGGCAAACCGATGTATGGCATTGAATTGATTAAATCAACAGATATGCAAACCTTAGGACTAGAAAGGCAAGCCAATATTGGCATTCGCCCTCAAAATACTCAGGGACTAACAGAATCCCAGCAGCCAGCACCACTAGAAACCTACGAAATCGAACAGGGTAAATCGGGATTAGTGAGCATCGCCGTATATCCGATCAAGATCAAAGGACGTGTTGTGGGAACTGTCCTAGTTGGATCATTGCTTAATCGTAATTATGGCATTGTCGATAAATTTACTAAGCGCTACAACATGCCCACAGCAACGATATTTGCTAAGGACTGGCGCGTTAGCACTAACATTCCTTACATTGATCCTAATACTAAAGTCTCAGACAACACCAGAGCGATCGGTACTCGCGCCGCTCGTGAAGTGTCTGAGGCAGTACTTCAACAAGGACAAGAGTATGTAGGAGAAACGAGCATTATAGGTGTCAACTATTTGACCTTCTATGCACCACTGTATGATCATCGGAAGCTAATAGATAATAATACTAAACCTGTTGGCATGGCGTATGTTGGTCGTTCCCTTGCTGAGATTCAAGCATCACTAGCCAATTTGGCAAATCTTGGTTATGCGATCGCCGCAATTTCGATTGTCGTAGCCAGTGCGATTGGGCTGATTGTGGCTGGCTCATTAGCTAGTCCGTTACGTCGTTTATCAGATTTTACTCAAAAAATTGGGCGTGGGGAAATTAGCGAACGCCTAGTTGATCGCGATCGCCATGATGAAATTGGCGTATTATCGCAAGAGTTGAATAACATGGCGGAACAGCTAGAAGTTCTGATTGTGGAAAAGCAACAAGAATCGGAGCGCATTTCTGAAGCTAGACAAGAAGCCACTCAAACTGAGGCAGAATCGCGAATTCAAGAACAACGCCAAGCCAAAGAGTTATTGCAACAACGAGCGCTAGAACTACTAATCGAAGTCGATCCCATCAGTCGCGGCGACTTAACTATTCGCGCAAAGGTAACTGAAGACGAAATTGGCACGATCGCTGACTCCTATAACCTGACGATTAGGAATCTACGAAAGCTAGTACTAGAAGTTCAAACAGCATCTCAGTCAGTATCTCAGACTGTCTCGCAAAACGAACAGACAATGCGGAATGTGTCGGGTGGAGCCTCGGAGCAGGTGAGGGCGATCGCGCAAACTCTTGAACGTATTCAGAACTTAGCTACCTCAATCTCGGGTGTGGAAATGCGTGCAGTCAAAGCTGAAGCCCAAGTGGAATCAGCCAACCAAGCCTTGCTCGAAGGTAATACTGCCATGAATATTACTATTGAAGGGTTTACGGCAATTCGCGAAACTGTATCGGAAACGGCTGAAAAAGTGAAGCTCCTAGGAGAAGCATCGCAAAAGATATCAAAAGTAGTCAAATTAATTAGTGGCTTTGCGAACCAAACCAACATGCTCGCGCTCAACGCCTCCATTGAAGCCGCTCGTGCTGGAGAAGAAGGACAAGGCTTTGGAGTTGTTGCCAACGAAGTTCGCGCTCTTGCCCAGCGTTCTGCGAAAGCAACTATTGAAATTCGTCAATTGATTGAAGAGATTCAAGCACAAGCAAATGATCTTGCTAAAGCGATGGTGGTTGGAACCGAACAAGTTAATAATGGTTCTCAACTTGTAGAAGAGACGCGTCAGAAGTTTGCCGATATTTCGGTCTCTAGTCAGCAAGTTAACCAACTTGTTCGAGAAATCGCTCAATCCGCTTCTTTGCAATCACAAACTTCAGATGAAGTTAGTCAAACCATCCAAAACGTTGCCGCGATCGCCACTTCTAACTCCAGTTATGCTCAGAGCATGAATGATGCATTTAGTGAGCTATTGCAAGTTGCAGAAGAATTACAAATCAGTGTATCTCAATTTAAAGTCAGCTAGTTAAAGTCAGTTAGAAAGTCAGCTAAATATTCAATCAGGAATAGGCAATCAGGATAGAACCCATGTATAGCATAGATACGAAAATTCACGATCAAGCCTATCAATTTTTTAAGCAAGAAGCACCTGAATTTCTGCAAAATATTGAAACTGGTCTGCTCTCTCTCCGTAGCGATCGCAGCACTAATAATATCCACTCGCTGATGAGAGCCGCCCATTCGATCAAAGGTGGCTCGGCAAGCTTGAATCTCGAAGGTATTAAAACTATCTCACATCAGCTTGAAGATGTGTTTCGAGCGCTATATCGCTTTGAAGGTGAAATTGATGTAGACGTAGAAGGACTACTCTTTCAAGCCTATGACTGCTTACGCATCCCGTTATTAGAGCAGATTCAGACAGGGGCTTATGACGAGCAATCAGCGATCGCTGCGTCTGAACCAATATTTGAAGTACTGGGTATGTATTTTGGTGATCTCGGTGAAGATATTGAGTTACCAACGGCAGCTGAGTTGGGAGTAGATATTGTTCAGATCGTATTTGAAGGAGATGTTCAGCAAGGAATATTACGCTTACAAGATGTTTTAGCAAATCCTGAAGGCGTGCCTGTATTAGGCGAAATCAGGGCGCAGGTCGAAGTATTTAGTGGCATCGGTGAATTGTTGAATTTGTCGGGCTTTAGCGCGATCGCTCAAGCGACTTTGCAAGCTCTCGAACATAACTCTGACAATCCGATGTTAGTAGGCACAGTTGCGGTGGCGAATTTTGAAACAGCGCGTGCTGAAGTTTTGGCAGGCGATCGCGCACAAGGAGGTACTCCTAGTCGAGAATTAATCGCTCTCTCAAAATCTCAGCAGAGTGAAGATCATCAAATCGAAACTTTTGCAATCGAAACTTTTGTAGATGAATCATCTGATGCAATTTCTGACCAATCTGAAGATTGGCTGACATCTCTAGAACAAGAAATAGATAGTTTTGACTTCTCAAATCTAGAATCACCTTTAGATAGTTTGGCTGTAATTAGTTCCAAAATTAGTTCAGAGCCATTATTTGAGACTTCAATATCTGCTAATGAATCTCAAAGAAATAATGATCTAGATTTTGATTTTCCCATCAACAATTTAGATGATCAGTTGGATGATGAGAATAATCATTCAGAAGTGAGTCTCTTTAGCGATTTAGATTCAGTATTTGGATTGGCTGAGTTTTTTGATGCCGATGAAAGTCCGTTTGTCGAGACTTCACAGCAACCAATACAACAAAGCCAAATCCAGCAACCAATCCAACCGAAAATAGTATCAAACTCTATTCCAGTTAAGACTCCCGTCAAAATTCCTGAGAATGTAACTCCTTACATATCGGAAACTGTGCGAGTTGATCTACCTAGACTAGAAAGGCTAAATAACTTTTCTAGTGAATTGGTAACGCAAGAAAACGCCTCAATTTTACAAAATCAACAACTTCAAGCCAAAATTGAACGACTCCAAAAGCAATTTAAAGGTTTTGAGAATCTATCTAAAAACCTGCAAACTTGGCTTGACAAGGCTCAGCGATCGCAAGTTAGAACCCAAGACTTCAGCATGATGTCATCATCATCTGTCAACTTATCGACCTCCGCAAATTTATTGGCAGATTTTGATCCATTGCAAATGGATTCTTATAGCCGTCTGTATAGCGTCATTCAAGAAGCTCTCGAAGAAATCGCTCAGATGGATGAAGGGATGCGCGACATGACGGTCTTGATGCAACAGACCCAGCAAACTCAACGCCGCAAGCAGCAAGTGCTTAAACAAGTTCGTTATGACTTACTCTGGTCGCGGATGTTGCCTCTAGGCGATATTCTCAGCAACTTGCCGCGCATGGTGCGCGAGATGTCCAATAAATATAATAAGCAAGTCAGCCTAAAACTATTTGGGACAGGGACATTAGTTGATAAATCAGTTCTCGAAAAGCTTTACGATCCTTTTGTGCATCTAGTTCGGAATGCCTTCGATCATGGTACTGAGTCAACCCAAGAGCGTCTTGACCTCGGTAAGCCTGTCATTGCTGCCATCGAGATTCGTGCTTACTATCGCGGCAACCAGACTTATATCGAAATCAAAGATGATGGTCATGGCATTAATCTCGAAAAAGTGAAGAATAAAGCGATCGCTGTCGGCTTACTAGAAGAAGCAAAAGCTAACCAAGTTACTAACGAAGAGATTTATCAATTTCTATTTGCGCCTAGCTTTTCAACGACTGAGGTTGTCTCAGAGATATCTGGTCGCGGTATGGGGCTATCGACTGTCCAAGAGCAAGTACGAAGTCTCAAAGGCGCAATTGAAATCAAATCAGAACTCGGTCAAGGTACAACTTTCACGATTAGGTTGCCGTTGACTCTCAGCATTGCCAAGTTACTGATTTTTAGTATTCAAGATCGATTATTAGCGATCGCGATTGATACTTTACTGGGAATCGTCACTGTTGATGCAGACGCAATTCAAATTATTCAAGGCAAAGAATTTTTCCGTCTTGAAGATCGCCTAATTCCTTTATATCCCACATCTATATTTGCTGACGGATATCCATTGCCACAACAATCACTCGAAGGATTAAGTGGAGAATCATTTACTGAAGAAGATAAAACCACTTTGTTACTATTCTCTGATGGTAATGAAATAGTCGCACTAGGAATTGACCGCGTACTCAACGAACAGGAATTAGCAATTAAACCTTTCGGGAAAGCGATCGCTCCACCACCCTATCTCTATGGCTCTACAATCTTGGGCGATGGCACACTTGTTCCTGTACTAGATAGTTCGGCACTGCTCTATCACAAGCAACCTGCAAAACTATCGCTACCAGCAAAGTCCGATCTACCTCCTGATTTACAGAAACCTAAGTCAATCCAAAGAAAAACTATCCTGATTGTCGATGACTCACTTACTACTCGCCAAGCGCTTTACTTGACTTTAGGGAAGTTTGGATATCAAGTTGTCCAAGCAGGAGATGGACGCGAAGCGATTGAGCAACTCTCTAGATATCCTGAAATTCAAGCTGTACTATGCGATGTAGAAATGCCGAATATGAATGGATTTGAATTTTTAACAGCTTGTCGCAAGGATCGCCGTTTTCTAGATGTACCAATTGTGATGTTAACTTCACGCAGTGGACAAAAGCATCGAGGAGTTGCCAAGATGCTTGGAGCTTCAGGATATTTAACCAAGCCTTATTTAGAGCAAGAACTTATCCAAACTATGCAGGATTTGTTGAGTAGCTCAGCATAATTAACAAATTAAAACCAGAGCGTGGGTCACTTAGCAAGTGACCCATGCTCTGGTTTTAAGAGCTACTTAGTGTAGATCGTAATTCTGGGCATTATTTGGGACACTAACATTTAACTCAAATTAACTCAAAACATTTAATTCAAAACTAACTATCATGCTAACTAATCAGAAAAAAGAAGAAAAGCTCAAATTTCTCATCTTCTCAATGGGAAGTCTTAATTTAGCAATGGGGATTGATAGTGTAATTCGGATTATTCCCTTGCCCACCATTCATCGAAGTGGCGATAAATTATTAGGGATAACAGTATATGAAGATCAAGAAGTCTTAGTAATCGACTTATATAAGCGAATCTACGGTAAAGAAACAAAAATCACCAACGGTTTCTTAGTGATTTTTGCAGGACAACATAGTTTGTATGGCATTACGATCGCTTCTTTACCAAATATTCAAGATGTTCCTGTGCAGAGCTTACAACCAGTGCCAAAAGAATATCGCGATCGCGACACATTAGGAATTTCTAGTCACATGATGCAAGTCTCGATCAAAAAATCTGATCCTCAAACTGTATTTTTACTAGATGCGGAGTTATTACTAAAAATGGCGACCTAAGCTTCTAGATTATTGATGAATAGCTAAAGCAAATTAAAAAACGCTGAATCGATCTCGTATCCTAGACTTTGTGTCATTTGCTGTAACTTTGCCGTGCTATGAATACCTCGTGATTTTAGCCAAAGAGAAATTACGAATATCTTCTGCATCACAAAAATCTCTAGGGCTTCAGGATTGTATTGCAGCACATAGCCATCACCTTCGCGCTTAAACTCATGCGGAACTAACATCGCTGCATAGCGACTGAGTTCTGATCGCCAATCGAGGATATAGCTAAACCAAGGATAGGTAGCATCGAGACGCACAAA
This sequence comes from Cyanobacteriota bacterium, assembly GCA_025356295.1. Classification (GTDB taxonomy): domain Bacteria; phylum Cyanobacteriota; class Cyanobacteriia; order Pseudanabaenales; family Pseudanabaenaceae; genus Pseudanabaena. The sequence continues at coordinate 18,412 of JANXUJ010000213.1, read as the reverse complement.
CCAAAGACGAACTTCCGAGATTTCCGAAAGTTCCCGCGGATCACCATCTTCTTTATTCCATACAAGTTCTATTTGAATTGCGCGATCGCCTTCAGATATTTCATCCCAATTGGCTAATAGTTTCGCGATCGTAATCTTGGCAGGAGTTAGATCAAGGGATTCGATACAGGCTTGATTGATATAAATGACAGTAGACATTGTGGCTATTTTTTGGGTAGATTTTCGCGAGGATCGAAGGATTGAATTTCTAGCAACTGCTCGTATAGTTCGCGTTCGCGATTGCTAGGATTTTTGGGGACCACGATCTGAATTTCTACATATTGGTCGCCAAAGGTCTTTACATCTTTTGGGAAGCCTTTTCCCGACAAGCGCAATTGCTGTCCCGACTTTACGGCAGGAGGAATTGTCAGTTTTACTAAACCGCTGAGGGTGGGAACTTCTACTTGGATACCCAAGACTGACTCACTCGGTGAAATTGGTAATTGACAACGAATATCCGCACCTTCGAGGCTAAAAAATATATGCGGCTTGAGTGTGATTTTCAGATAGAGATCGCCACCTGATGCGCCTTGACCTTTGAGTCTAATCCTTTGTCCAGATAGAACTCCTGCGGGCATGTTTACTTCAAGCGATCGCCCATCTTCAAGACGGATGCGTTCGCGACCACCGACATAGGCGCGTTCGAGCGGTAACTCTAATAAAGCTTCAGAATCACGGCGTGGGGTGGGGCGTGGTGGGGCTTGAGTGGTAGCGCGATAGGAAGATGAAGATGAGCCGCCTGTATCTTGGGCGCGTTCATTAGTGCGAAATTTACCTAATAATTGATCGACAAACTCTTGGAAATCGTTGTATTGGCTAAAGTCCACATCTCCTGTGGAGCCGCGCTCGAAGTCGGGGGCATATTGTTCGCGTGCGGATGGAGGTCGTCCGCCCTGACCTTGAAAGCCGCCTTGTTTCCAATACTGTCCAAAGCGATCGTATTGCTGCCGCTTAGTGGTGTCAGAAAGGACTTCATAGGCTTCACCGATATCTTTAAAGCGCTCTTCGGCGGCTTTGTCTCCAGGGTTAAGGTCGGGATGATATTTTCGCGCTAACCTGCGATAGGAGCGCTTAATTTCGTCAGCCGTGGATGTCTTCGGTATACCGAGGATTTCATAATAATTGCGAAAGTTTTGCATATTTCCCGAACTGCAAACAAGGAGATAGTCTAGCTTACCTTATCGTTGCTTTGAGAAATCCTTACGGTTTTGTCAAAAGCTACAGGTCAGATCCAGCTAGGTAACCACATTAACATGCGTAAATGAACCGAGGAGATCGGTAAACCGATATAAATTGGTAACCAAAATAAAAAGGCGATCGCGATCGCTATAAAAATCCCTGAACCGATCGCTTGTATTTCGGGTAATGGCGATCGCCACATCAGTGAGACAAAGAGGGCAAGGGCGGCAAAGGCAAAAACTGAGGCGGGCATGTAGTGATACAGAAATATGCAACGCCGACTCAGGCTCCAGGGCAACCAATGGGCAGCAAAACTGACTGTCACATAAAAGATAAGCCAAACTATTTGCGATCGCTCTTTAGGAAATATTTTAGTTAATATCTGCGGCGGGAGCCTTAATTTAGAAGCAACTAAAATCCCTAGGCAAGCGAGTAAAGCGATCGCACTAAACCAATATAAAAATGGATTGCCCATCGCCAGAACAAACTGAATCATGCCCTGCGGACGAACTTCAAAAAAATAAGCAATCGGACGAATCAATAAAATCCAACTCCACCAGGGTGAGCAATATGGGTGGATGGGTTCAGTTTTGCCAACGCCTAGATTTTGATGAAAACCAATAATCTGACTATGTAATTCCCAAATATTGCGTTCGGGATTAAGCATTAAATGCGGAATCCACTGCATAAAATAGAAAGCGATCGGCAGAATTATTAAGCCAATCACCATCTGTGACGCATTTAGCATTTGACGATAACGTGACCAAGCATAAGCCGCGATCGCGATTAGCCCAACGATATATGCCAAACCTGTCCATTTGACGCTGATTGATGCACCTAACATTAAGCCTGTGGCGATTATCCAAAACCAGCGTTGTCGCGATCGCTTTAGCGCCAGCACCATGCATAACTGGCTCAGCATCCCAAACAGCAAAATGTAAATGTTGATTAAACCAAACCGCGACTCCACTAATAGCAATCCATCCATCGCCACAAACCAACCTGTCAGCCAAGCCCACCCACGGCGATCGCTCAACTGCCAAATAAACTCATAGGTGACGAGTGGCAAAAGTGAACCTGCGATCGCAGTCATGCAGCGATAACCAAAAGGCGCATAACCAAAAATCTTTACACCCAACGCAATAATGTACTTCGCTAGTGGCGGATGAGCATCAAATAATGTTTCGCTACGCAAATAATTTTGAGCAAACTCTGAGTAATAAACTTCATCAAAAACAATATCAGCTGTGCCTTCTAAGTTCCAAAATCGCGTGCCAAATGCCACTAAGGCGATCGCCATTACCCCAAATACTGGATGCTCTGATAGCCAAGTTAGGCGATCGGCTAAGCGAGAAAGGGGCGTAATAATTATTTGCTCTCTCCAATTTCGCATTTACTTGCCTAATAAGTTCCATCTAAAAAACATTTAAATAGAGTGGGCTTTGCTCACTCTAATAATGCTCACTTTAATAAATAGCTCAGCATAATTAAAAACCAAAACCTAGAAGCATGGATTGCCCGCTATGCGATCCATGCTTCTAGGTTTTAAGGAGAACTATTTGCCAGCCTTGACTTGCGCGACTAGCTCTTCCAAATCCTTAACAGTTGGCGCTCCAGATAGAAATATCCCATTCACCACAAACGAAGGTGTACCGCGTACTCCTAAAGACTTGCCAAGTTCAAAATCTTTTTTAATAGCTGCCTTTGCTTCTGGACTTTGGCGATCGCGATTGAATCTCTCAACATCAAGTTTGAGATTATTGGCAAGTTCAAGATAAAGCTCATCACCAAGCTTACCTTGCTGCTCAAATAGAGCATCATGATACTCCCAAAACTTACCCTGCTCTGTTGCAGCCCAAGCAGCGAGAGCCGCAGGTTCAGCTTGTTGATGAATCTCTGTAAGCGGAAAATGCTTAAATACTAAAGTCACATCACCCTGATTTCTGGTCATAAATTCTTTCACAACCACCTGAGCTTTAGCACAATAAGGACATTGAAAATCAGAGAACTCCGCCACAATAATTTTTTGGCTAGATGAACCTGTCACAGGTGAATTGCGAAGCAACAGACGTGGCTCTTGGCGAATTTGCGATAACACCTTATCGCGTAACTGCTCTCCTTGTTGAGCCTGTGATCTTTGATAAGACTGCACCGAGTCTAAAATCACTTGGGGATTCTTACGAATAATCTCTAAAACTTTACTCTCAAATTGAGCATCCGAGAGTTGGGCATTTGCCGATTGTCCTGAAGAAGCACAACTCGTGACAATCAGTAAGAGTGCAACTAAGGCTGATAGTAAATAAGGTTGGAGGCGCATTGTAAAAGTATCAATAGTAGAAGGTTGACATCAAAACCAGAGATCAGAAGAGTACGTTGCATTCTCCTGATCTCTGGTTTCAGTTAATGACTAATGACTATAAATATACTGCAACTTCAGATGCTCAGACATTCTTGCAAAAAGCTTGTCTTCTGTAAATGGTTTGGATAAAAATCCATCAAATCCATGTAAATATAAGTCTTCTTCTCTGAGATCAACTAAGCTTGCCGTCAACGCGATAATTTTTACTTTCTGAGATGCCGATATTCCTCTCTCGGACTCAATTCCTCTAATCGCTGCTGTCGCTTCATGACCATTTAAAATTGTCATCCTTACATCCATCCAGATTAAATGTGGTGACCAAGACTGCCAAACGGCGATCGCATCTTGCCCGTTACTAACTTCGCGCACTTCAAAACCCAAAGGCAACAAGATTCTGGTTAGTAGCTGTCGATTTAAACGAACATCTTCGGCGATTAAGATGCGATAAGGTGGCTGGCTTTTCTCAATTCCGATAACGCGATTTGTTGATTTAATCGGCGCATCCTTAGAGAATAAATCCAAGGATTTAATTGGGATAGTAAATCTAAAAGTGGAACCCGATCCAACTTTGCTAGTGACCGACATCTGACCATCCATTAGCTTTACATAGTTGTAACTAATCGATAAGCCTAAGCCAGTACCCTCTTGCGATCGCCTACCCGAATCTGTCTGCACAAAAGGCTGGAATAAAGTTAGTGTTTCCAATTCGGAGATACCTAAACCAGTGTCTTCTACTTCAAAACAAAGAAAGCGATGATCTTTAGAGGATTCTTGATCTATTTGTTGATCTATTGATTGCAGACCTTCAGGAAAGACACGAATATAAACATGTCCCGCATCAGTAAACTTAATTGCATTGCTAATCAAATTAATTAAGATTTGACGCAACTTACCGTCATCTAAATAGATATATTCAGGGCTATCTGGATGGATATTAAAATCAAATAATAATTTTTTCTCATCTGCTTTTAACGCTAACATGTCTCTCGCTGTATCAACGATGTCATAGAGATAACATTCTTTTTCTCTCAAAAGTACGCCTCCAGCTTCCAGTCTTGACATTTCTAAAATGTCATTGATCATAGTTAGGAGATGATTTCCACTGTTACAGATCGTTTGTAAGTCATTTTGGTGCTGCTCATTTAACTCTTGGTCGTAGAGCATAAGCTGAGCAAAGCCAAGAATCGCGTTGAGAGGGGTTCTTAACTCGTGGCTCATATTTGCTAAAAATGCGGCTTTAGAAAGACTTGCTGCCTCTGCAATCTCTTTAGCTTCATTTAGTTCACGAGTACGTTGCTCGACACGATGTTCTAATAAACTTGCTTGTTGTCTTAGCTGTTCTTCACTTTCACGCATAGCTTCGACGGCGCGATTGTACTGCTCGTATTCGATTACATCACCATGCTCAGTTGCTGTTGCCAGCATGATTTCCAAATCATTTTTATCGCGATAGACAATTTCTAAAATTGATTGCAAGGTGGCTTGTGCCATTTTGCGTTCAATGATCTCACCTTTTAATTTTTTATTGACTTCTAGCAATTCATCTTCAACTAGATCGCCATGTTCTACTGCGGTTAACAAAGAGTTCTCTAGATCGCAGTTTTCCATTTGAAGTCGGCTGATTTCCATTCGGAGACTTTTGACTTCTTGCTGAAGCGTGTTCAAGTCTTTCACAGATATATGTTCAGAGATTATATGTTCAGAAATTTTGGTGTTGTTCATGTAGTCAGGCTTGTTGTAGCAATGTAAATTGTTACAAGTATCAAAAACACGATCTGATGATTATATTAATTTAAACATAACTACTTAGTTTTGCGTGAAATTTATAATTAGGCACAGCAAGCATCTCGAATATCTGCCATGCCTACACCGCAGACGTAAAACGCAGAGAGATTTTTAAAAGTGCTGTAATCATAAAAAAAGTTTGACGAACGTTGATAGATGTGGTAAGTTGCGCTACGCTACTAATCAAAATTGCTTAAGTAGATAGTTATTTGATCTCCATGAGTTACCAATCCCAGACATACGCGATCGCTAATCATCAAGAAGATTTAGAGCAGCACTTGCTTGAGTCGTCTCTGGTTGACCGTGAACAATTAGCAGTGGCTAAACGTTGGCAAGCCCGCCAAGAAGGACCTTTGCTAATGATTTTGTTGCAGCTTAGTTTTATTGATTTACAGCAGTTTAGTGGCTTACTTGATTGGACTGGCGATTGGTCTGGTCAGGGGCGGATGGATGTTAACCACCGCTTACTGGGGGGATGAGGGCAACCTCATCGCCATCTTCTAGAACCGTATACGGTTCCGCGAAGCTGAGATTAATTGCATAGCGGGTCAGCGATCGCCATTGCTCAAGTTGTGGTTTTTGACTGGCTAGGCGATCGAATATTTGTGATACGAGCGCACCTGACTCAAGCGTGATTTGTATCTCGTCAGTGGCAAATACTTCCTGAAAAATTGCAAACAGCTTAACGGTGACTTGCATATCTCTAATATCTCTACTCATTTTCGGCGTTTTCATAAGCGGCAATAATGCTGTGGACTAAAGGATGACGCACGATATCAGACTTATCAAATAAGTTGAAAGAAACACCCTGAACGCCCTGCAAAATATTCATGGCGACGATCAGACCAGATTTTTGATGACGCGGTAAATCGATCTGAGTAATATCGCCTGTGACCACCATTCGTGATTTAAACCCGATGCGCGTCAAGACCATTTTCATCTGCACCGCAGTTGTGTTTTGAGCTTCATCGACAATGATAAAAGCATTACTAAGTGTCCGTCCACGCATATAGGCAAGCGGTGCGACTTCGATAATGCCGCGCTCCATTAGCTGTGGTACTTTGTCCGCACCGATCATTTCGTTCATTGCGTCATAGAGTGGACGCAGGTAGGGATCGATTTTTTGCTGCAAATCTCCAGGCAAGAATCCGAGATTTTCGCCTGCTTCAACGGCGGGACGAGTAAGGATAATCTTTTCAAATTTACCGCTTTGTAAAGCACTCACAGCGGCTACGGCGGCGAGGTATGTTTTGCCTGTACCTGCGGGACCAACGCCAAAAATTAAATCGTGGTTTTCTATTGCTTGAACATATTGCTGCTGGCGATAAGTGCGCGGCTGGATTGCGTCACCTCGGCGATTGCGTGAAATGGGAGTGCGATCGCGCCATTCGCTAGAGCGTTCTTCCGCGATCGCTTGACGAGCCGCATAGATATCTACCGCTGCGATCGTCTTTTCATTTGACCAAAGCGGTTTCAGGGCGTTAATCACCTGTTCACATAGGTTGATTTGCTTGGCATTGCCATCGATCAATAGGTCTTGTCCCCGCAAAACTAGCCGTACACCTGTCTCTTCAGCAAGTAGTTTTAGATTTTCCTCGCGTGTTCCCGCTAGAGCGATCGCACTACTCGGAGTGGGCAGACTAAAAATGTACGGTTCGATGCGGGGAGTAACCATTAAGTTAGTAGTGGTGATTTTTTTTGGTGATTTCTAAAGAATTATTTGACAAGATTTTCAGCGCCACTGATCACACGCGCCGACAAAATTTTGTCACCCAACCTTAGTTTATCCAAAGTCTCCTTGCCATCGGTGACATAACCAAAAACTGTGTAGTTGCCATCTAGCAAATTTAAGCCTGCGGGAGTCAAGTCCGACTCAAATAAGTAGATAAAAAACTGCGATGAACCCGCATTTCCATCTTCATTTGGATGTGCCATCGCCACTGTCCCAAAAGCTGCAAAAGGTAGAACTGGTAATGTTCCTGACATGCCCAGTTCTTCAAAAGTTTTGCCATATGTGGGAGATTTTTGATCGGGTAGTCTTACTTCAATGGGGACTGTGCGATATTTGCCTGTGGCAGGATCAACATAACCATCGCTCGCACCATCGGGATCACCTGTCTGGAGATAATAATTTTCGTCTGCTCTTGTAAAAGTCAGCCCATCATAAAAGCCCTTTTGGACAAGATCGACAAATTGACCTGCATTGACTGGGGCGTTGTAGCCATCAATAGTAATGATGGCATTACCTCTTTCGGTGGATAGCTCGACTAGGGCGCGACCTTTAAGTTGAGGCAAGCTAGCATATTTTGCAGGAACTTCAAAGGGAAAAGCTTTAATCAGGTCAGCTTCCACTAACCCAACATAATCTAAGGCTTTTTCTGATAAGGCTTTAACGCTGTTGCGATCTTTAACCGCGATCGCTTCTTGTAGCGGCACAATTGCTGTGCCTAAACTGGTCAAATGTTCTGTTACTAAGGCTTGGCGATCGCTATTAACTTCAGAGATTAGTTGCGTCTGATTTTGAGTTAACGTCTGAGCCACAATTTCGATATCTCTTTTGAGGTTTTTCCATCGCTTGAGATTAGCTTGACGGGGCATCTGCTCCAAAGTAAGCTGCACATCGCGCAATGTTTCATTATCAATTGGCAGCGCATTCCGCAAAATGATCCTTGCATCTTTAATCGCACTTTTAGTCGGCAATGCTGCCATGCTTGGTTGTGGTGCGATCACGAGTAAAGTTATTAAGAAAGTGAAAAAGCAGGTGACACAAATTGTCAAGCTCTTTAACCACCAAGCTCTATAAGGAATATGATCTAAATTAAGATTTAACATTGCACCCAAAACTAAACTAGCCATTTAAAATGCTATTGCATTTTGTTGCTCTAAGAGACATTTTGAATAATTACGCTCTCTTAGACTAGGCAAAAGCTTAATTATTATTTTTGTTGTTTTTGCTAAACTGCATCATCTTGTGCGATCGCCTCACTATGGAACAAAACTCATCACCGCTACAAAATATACTTTCTTGGGTCAAAAATACTCCTGAGCGCTCAGTTGACGAGGCTTTTGAAGCAGCTGTCAATATCAAGCAGATTGAGGAAGAACACTTCAATGGCAATAAGATTGCTAACGATGGCACTTTTAGCAGCAATGTATTTAGCGTGTTTGAGATACAGCTTCAGAAATATCTCAGAATTATTAATCTTCGTCTAAATTTTTATAAGCTAAGTGCAGCGTTACCGTATTTGCAGACCCAAAGCTCTAGCAACCAAGCAAATATAGCGATCGCAAAATATACGCCTAACAATCAGAGTCTTGATCCTGTCAGTAATGGACAATTATCGGCAAGTCAACTGGGTGGCAATAGTCGCAGATTTTCTATTTATCAGAAACTGGCATTTATCGACTACATGCTGGGGAAATATAACGAATCAAGCGATCGTCCTCGCACTATTGATATTGCCGCCAATTCTCCAGTTAATAACAACTCTTCCACGGATAGAAAATCCTCAGAAGAAGAATCAGAACAAGAAAGAGAACCTGATGAGAAGTTTCAGCTTTTTAACAATAGCAAACCCAAAAACAATAATAGACGTATCCAAAAACCGCTCACCCCGATCGAAAAAAGTATTTTGCCCGGATCATTGTTTAAAGCATTTGATCGCGTCAAACGAAATCTCAGTGGCTCATACGTTGACTATGAAAAAGACCTTGTTGAAGAATTAAGGCAGTCCAGAAAACGCATTAATCAAGCCTTGCGCTATATCATTATTCTCGTAGTAGCTGTGATTTCAGTCCAGTTTTTATCAAAAGCATTAATCTTTAGCCCGATGATTAATAGCTTTGTTGATCCTAATAATATGACCGTTAAGTTTAGTCCTGCGATTGAGGAAAAAGCTTTTAAGGCATTGCAATCAGCCAAAGAAAAAATTGAGTTTGATTACTTGATCAAATCAATTATGCTAGAGCGATCGCTTGCTAGTCAAGAACCTGCGAAAACTGAACAAAAGGCTGAAGAGAAAATCGAACAAAAGGCTGAACAAAAGACAAATGAGCGTCCTGAAAAGCGATCGCCAGAAGAACTCGAAGTTTTGATTCAGCAAGAATCAGTCAAAATTTTAAATAAATATAACGCTGAAAGTCTGGATGGAATTAAGAACTTATTAGCAGATGTTACTTCTGCTTTCGTTTTTTATATTTTTCTGCTCTCAGGTCGTCAAGAACTAAACACAATCAAAGAATTTTTTGACGAAACTCTTTATAGCCTTAACGACAATGCCAAAGCATTTTTGATTATCATTTCCACTGATACCTTTGTGGGATTTCACTCTAGCGAAGGCTGGGATGCTCTATTGACAGTTTTATTCGCCCACTTTGGATTACCTGAAAATAAAATTTTGGCGCAAGCTTTTATCTCAACTGTTCCCGTCTTTCTTGATGGCTTGTTCAAGTTTTGGATTTTCCAATACCTTACTCAAGCCTCACCTGCCACTGCCACAATTTATCGTGAAATGAGCGAATAAGTTTTGGTTTTCAATTATGCTGAGCTACTTAGGTCATAGAGGGCGCACAAATACGTTAAGATTTACAATGGCTTTCTGAGATAGCACTCTAACTTCAGTCGTTGAACTTCAGACGCTGATTTTGCTAGTTCTGCAACAAATTAATACTTATTAATACCTAGATATTTATAAATTTCCTATGATTTACGAAATTTTCATGCCCGCGCTTAGTTCCACCATGACCGAAGGAAAAATCACCTCTTGGCTGAAATCCCCTGGGGACAAGGTAGAAAAAGGCGAAACTGTCGTGGTCGTAGAGTCTGACAAAGCGGACATGGATGTCGAAAGTTTTTATGAAGGCTATCTCGGTGTAATCATCACTTCCGCAGGTGAGTCTGCCCCAGTTGGTTCGGCGATCGCTTATGTTGCGGAAACAAAAGAAGAAATTGAAGAAGCTAAGCAAAAAGCAGTGGGTGGCTCCACTCCTGCGCAACAATCTGAAGAGCCACCCGCTAAGTTAGTCGCCGCTCCAACGGCTGCTGCTGTTGCCTCGATCCCTGATGTAGTTGTATCGACACCTCGCAAATCTGAACCGACATCGTCAGGTCGGCAAATCGTATCGCCCAGAGCCAAACGCATTGCTAAAGATAATGGTGTTGACTTAGCCAAGATCACAGGTACTGGACCAAATGGAAGAGTCACTGCCGAAGACGTAGAAATGTTCTTAAAACCAGCGATCGCAAGCTTAGCAACTGTGAACGCAACTGCTGCTGTCGCGCCATCTGCTAAAGCTGCTCCTACAGCAAAAACATCTACACCTGTCGCACTAGGTACTTCTCAGCCACTGACCACCATGCAAAAGGCGGTGATCAACAACATGAACATGAGCCTATCAGTGCCTGTGTTCCGTGTGGGCTATACGATTACCACTGATGCACTAGATGCACTTTATAAGCAAGTCAAGCCTAAGGGCGTGACCATGACCGCCTTACTAGCCAAAGCGGTAGCGATCGCTTTGCAAAAGCATCCTCTGATTAATGCCAGTTATAGTGATCGCGGTATCGAGTACAAGAGCAACATCAATGTCGCTGTGGCGGTAGCGATGGATGACGGCGGTTTGATTACGCCCGTATTGCAAAACGCTGATCAGACTGACTTGTATAGTCTCTCTCGCAACTGGAAAGGATTAGTTGAGCGCGCTCGTGCCAAACAATTACAGCCTGATGAATATAACTCTGGCACATTTACGATTTCCAACTTGGGTATGTTTGGTGTAGATCGCTTTGATGCAATTTTGCCTCCTGGTACTGGCGCAATTCTCGCAGTTGGTGGATCGCGTCCTCAAGTTGTGGCGACCAAAGATGGCGCAATCAAAGTCAGCAGCCAGATGCAAGTAAATCTCACCGCTGATCACCGTGTGATTTATGGTGCTCATGCTGCTCAATTCTTGCAGGACTTAGCCAAACTGATTGAAACTAATCCACAGGCTCTGACCCTATAGCAAATCTCAACAAAGCATCGCTTTGCGATGCTTTGTTGTCAAAATCTTAAGTCTTTATGGAGATCGTGCTAGAACGCTCTAAAACACCTGCTAACATATTAAGTAATAATAATTAATATAACTTTTTAAGATACTTTGTTTTTATCTCCTGACATGCTTGAACTAGAGGAGCCTGCCCTAGAACGTGCTGTATCAGTTCAGGCTATGTCCTTTACCGAACAAGTTACGTCATCGCTCCCGCAATATTTATCTAACACAGTCAGGTTGTCACAGCGTTGGCAAATCTGGCTGTGTTCACTCTTTTTAGTCTCAGTTCCTGTATTTTTTGAAGCGCCACTCGTCCGTTATGCCCCTTGGGTAAGCTTAATTTGCACACTTGGCTGGCTAGCGATCGCGAACAAACTCCAACAGAATTCTAAGTTTCAAGTTTGGGGCAGTCTGCTTTGGGGATTTAGCCTCACTTGGTTGTGTGGCTCTCTGTATTGGGGCTGGCTACGTTGGGAACCTGCATACCATGTCCCAGTCGAGGCTCTAGCTTTACCCTGGGCGATCTGGGCAATTCGCAATGACTCACACCGAGTCGGTGGGTGGTTCTATCTTGGTTCACTACTTGGGACAGCTATTACTGACTTCTACTTCTATACCGCCCATCTTTTCCCCCATTGGCAAGCCTTGATGCAAGTGGAAGCAAATACCAAACTTGCTCAACCGATCTTAAAAAATGCTTTGTCTCTTGTCGAAACTCCTTGGGGAATGACTTGGGCTTGTGTTTTATCCGCCCTCCTTTTGATAGTTAGCAATAGAGCGATGCGATCGCTAAGTCTTGGCTATTGGGCATTCGGTGGTGCAGTGTTAGGTACGATTTTTGTGGATTTACTATTTTTTAGCGTGGCAATCTTAGGTTAATCTGCGATTCCAATTTTTATTTGCAGACAAATAAAAACCCAGCGCTTTGGGCGCTGGGTACAGTCAGTTTAAGGCTTCATTGAGAAGTAGATTACTAGAATTTGATATATCTCAGCCTCACGCGATCGGGTGAAAATGCCTATAAACAAACTCTAAAGAAAAGGGCGGCGCTACACGCCGCCCTTTTCTTTAATCAAGAGGTAAAGAATCCACTTTTTTAAACTCTCCATTCCACGGTGCAAAAAATGGCAGAAACATCATTCCTGGAATTGCCAAAGCTAAAGTGAGCAAGAAAAACAAAGCCCATCCCTTACCGTCACTGCCCGCTAGCCACGAGATTTGATTAATCGCCGTCCAAGATGACATATTCCGTTGAATAAATTGGGCTGACTCGCCTGAGAATGGTGACGCTAATAAATCTCGCCCTACTGCAAACAAACTAGAAAGTAACGCAAATTGGGTTGCCGAAAAGCTGGGATTGCACAACACCATGAGAAATCCTAAAAATCCTGCTGTCCCTAACCCACCACAAAAATTTTCAACGTTGATTGCTGCTAGCAACACATAATCATTTTTGCCAACCACAGCGATCGCATAATAGCCAATGTTGCTAATCGCTTGCAGAAATCCAAACACCCATAGCGATCGATTGATACCAATTTTGCTTAAAATTGCCCCGCCAGCCAAAGTTCCCACGATTGTCGCGACTAGACCAATCCCCTGACGCACAGTGCCAATCGTGCCATCATCAAAAAGAGTCTTTAAAAAAGGAACTGCCATTTTGCCAACCATCGCATCGCTAAATCGATAGAAGATCGTAAATACGAGAATGAGTAAAACTTTCCGAACACCTAATCGTTGGAAAAATTCTTGAAAGGGTCTAACTACAGCTTCGTCTAATGAGGTTGGTCGAGCATCTTCTTCTGGCGGTTCAGGGGCAGCGATCGTGGCGATCATACCAAGTGCCATGACAATAGCTAAAAGTGCATACACCCATGACCAGCCAAATTTACTAGCCAGATTAAACCCCACAAATCCAGCAAACAGTAGCGCAACTCGATAACCCATTACCCAAATGCCAATTCCTGCGCCGACTTCTTGTACTTCTAAGACATCGGTACGATAAGCATCGATCGCGATATCTTGAGTGGCACTCAGAAAAGCAAGAATCAAGGCAACGATCGCTAAAGCGGGTAAAGACGCAGCCCGCTCCACAGGTAACGTATTGCTAATTGTAAACATTTGCCAAGCGATCGCGAAAATCGCTAGCACCAAACCACCCTGAGTTAATAAAATCCAACCGCGCCGCCGACCTAAAAAAGGTGGTACAAAGCGATCGATGAAAGGCGACCATAAAAATTTGAGCGAATAGGGTAATGAAACCAAGCCTAGCCAGCCAATCGTACTGAGGTCAAACTCAGCACTGCTAAGCCATGCACGGAAAGCATCATCCGTTAGTGCATAGGGCAACCCAGATACAAAACCCAGTGATAAAAGCGCCGCCATTTTGCGGCTCTGAAAAACTCGAAAAAATTGAGTGATCGTATGCATAATTACGGATTGGACTACAATATATATGTAAGCGGAGACGCAAGTTTCCGTTCACTCCTCACACCACATTCCGCCTGAGCTTATGAGCAGCAAAGGCGGTTTCTTTTTTTGTGCTTTAGATAAAGTATTTAACTATACAATTTTGGTTTTTAGTAAATATGTGATGCTAGCTGTTATACTACCAACACATAATTTTTAAATTTTATCTTTAAAAATAAAAGTTTTTTATCTTATTATCTAGGGAGTTAGTCGAGTATGTCATCAGCGATCGCAGTTACAGATGCTAGCTTTGAGCAGGACGTACTTAAAAGTGACATCCCTGTTCTAGTGGATTTTTGGGCTCCGTGGTGTGGACCATGCCGTATGGTTGCGCCTGTTGTAGAAGAAGTCGCTACGCAGTATGAAGGCAAAATCAAAGTTTTTAAACTCAACACCGATGAGAATCCTAGCGTAGCTGGTCAATACGGCATTCGCAGTATTCCTACACTGATGTTATTTAAGGGTGGTCAGCGTGTTGATGTAGTTGTTGGTGCTGTACCGAAGACAACTCTATGTACCACTATCGAGAAGTGCTTCGATAATTAATTAGTAATTATTGAAATCAAAAAATAGAGGAGACGCTTTGCGTCTCCTCTATTTTATTTTTATTTAATTAATCTAATTGAGTTAATACAGTGCAGCAATTCAAGATTGTCGAAATTTTATCGGCTGACGAGTTACGACGGACGGTTAATCGTCTGGCTTCGCAAATTGTTGAGGCTAGTGATGATTTATCAAGTGTAGTCTTGCTGGGTGTTTATACTCGTGGCGTGCCGCTAAGTGTTGCGATCGCTAAACAAATAAACATCCTTGAAGGAGTCTTAGTTCCTTCAGGAGCGCTAGATATCACGTTTTATCGTGACGATCTGGATAAGATTGGACTACGAACACCAAACAAAACTGAGATACCTTTTGATCTCAACGGCAAAACTGTCGTCTTAGTTGATGATGTGGTTTATAGCGGTCGGACAATCGGGGCGGCGTTAAGTGCGATCCATGATTATGGTCGCCCCAAAGTGATTCGATTAATGGTGTTGATTGATCGTGGTCATCGTGAGTTGCCAATTCATCCTGATTATGTGGGGCGGACTTTACCAACCTCTAAAGATGAGCAAGTCAAAGTATTTTTGAGTGCATCAGGGGATGGACGCGATGGTGTTGAGCTAATTAAGCCAATCGATTAGCAAGCAATGGCATCACTCAAGTATTACGGTAATACTATATTACCGTAATACTTGAGTGATGCCATGCCAGCAACAAAAAAGCTTCTAGTCTCAAAAGTAACTTCTAAATTTCAAACAACAATCCCACAAACAATTCGTGACTTGATGGGCATATCTCAAGGAGATGCAGTTGTCTTTGAAATTGAGGAAGGTCGAGTTTTTATCAAAAGATTACAGTCATTAGATTTGGAGTATCTTAATGCTGTATCAGGGACATTAAGCGAATGGTTATCTCTAGAAGATGAGGAAGCCTATCGTGACTTGTATTAAGCTGATTGCTCTGCTATGCAAAGAGCGATCGCCCAGCTTTTTAAATTAGATTTTTAAATTAGATTAATTTAGCGAAAAAGGCGTTTGTAGTGAGAGCTATATAACTGCGATCGCTCTCTAATATTCTTATTCACTTTATTTAGCGCCGCACTAATCACAAATAGCGTAGTTCTAGTTAAGTTCTCTTTTTGAGTGATAGATGCCATGTCTGATAGCGGAACAATCAAAATTTTCTCGTCTTCCTGACCTAATCGATAGCAAATCGCTACGGTGGTATCAGATGGATAATGTTCCATTAGTTTTGCTTGTGCATTTTCGACATGATGCGCGCTGAGATAGAGACATAATGAGGCTTGATGGGCAGCGAGACTAGATAGCTCTTCGCGTTCAGGAACTTGAGTCCGTCCACTGATTCGCGTGAGAATAATCGTTTGGACTAGTTCAGGAACAGTTAACTCTGTTTGCAATCTTGCGGCGGCTAATTGAAATGCGCTGACTCCTGGAATAATCTCAAAGGGAATTTCGGCTTCTGTTAGAGCAACAATTTGCTCTTGGATTGCTCCATACAAGCTAGGATCGCCATCGTGTAGACGTACTACTAACTTATGCGATCGCACTCTGTCGATCATAATCTCTAAAATTTCTTCTAGAGACTTACTCGCGGTGGGAATGATTTCGGCATCGGCTCGACAAAACTGGAGCATTGAGTCAGGAATTAGAGAATTGGCATAAACAATCACATCGGCTTTAATTAAGAGATTACGTCCCTTAACGGTAATCAGATCGGGATCACCAGGTCCTGCACCAACGATATAGACTGGTTTGAGCATAATATTCATTAATTAGACTTCCCATTAGTAAAAGCAATGGTAGCCATACTTTGCACATTTATTCCTAAATATACCGTGAGTTCGGGGTCAACCATGATATTTCAGGGTTTAAAGAATTAACTTTCCTAAGCGATCGCACAAAATAGTTTTGATACTGATCTTAATATCTGCATATTTCTGAACGTAGGCGGTGGCGCGTTGGGTAATTTGATCGGTGAGATATTGGAATATCTGGCGATCGCAGTCATGCTCGACTAATAACTTATGCACCGACTCCGCAGTGGGCGATCGCTCGATTTGTTGAATTAATGCGATCGGTAAATGTTCATGTACGGCTGCCCTGACGAGAATATCTATTCTTGCATCAGCTAAGTGACTGGAAGTATTAAAAATTCCACCTGCTAATTTTAATAATTTGCCATGGTAGCCAATCAATGTAATCGAAGTTACACTTAATAGAGATGCTTCTACTAACATTGCCCCAATCCAATTCGCTGTCTGGACTAGTTGGGAAGTTGAAAAACCAAGATTTTGGGCTACTTGATAGCCATTTGCACCAATATAAAAAACAATATCATGAGAATTAGCAGCTTTAGTGCGTAAATCTGCACGAAACTCTTCTAACTTGTCTTCCACTGAAAGAGGTTTTGATATCGCTGAAGTTCCTAATAATGATAAGCCTTCAAGGATGCCAAAAGCTGCATTTGAAGTTCGTCTAGCTAGCGATCGCCCTTCAGGCAAAATAAACTGAATCCTTGCTGTGACATTAGATTCTAGTAAAGGTAAGAGATTTACTTCTGCTAAATTTTTTGTCAATTGATAGATTGCTGGTTCACCGCTTGCAGTTCTTCCCAAACCTTCGCCTGCTTCTAAAATCAGTCGTTCTGTACCTGTTAAGGATTCCAATTTTACCCATGCCCAAACTGGTGTTCCTGCGGTCAGATCGAGATTGTCACCTGGGTCGCTAATCACGATTGCGATCGCCGTATGCTCATCAAGGATCGCACTTTGAGCGATCGCTATTTCACCTGTCCCAGATTCTAGTAAGTTAAGCTTTACAGAAGTTGCGTTTATTTTAAGTACTGCCAAGATTGCGGCTTTTGCAGCAGCGATCGCAAACACGGGTAATGTGTAACCAGATTTCATATATTCAAGCCTTCACGCATCAATTCCAAGAATTAGGACAGGAACGTCTATATTTGAAGTTCCTCTATGCTCTAAATCCCAAGCAAACTGCTCAAAATATGACACTCCCGTACTCATTTCATCAGCAAAGTTTTTTACAGGTACAATCTCAATTCCTGTGTCGATGATTCCCATGTTACTGAAAATAGTCATTTTTGCACAGACGTTATAAACCATAAAAGCATATTTTCCGAATTGAACTTCAATACCTAATTTCGTGTTGGGTTTCACAAAGTCCATATCTCTAAATGGCTTACTAGAAGAAGATTTTGGTTTTATATATTCGGATGAGTACTCACCATGAATATAGTCACATGAAACTTTGTAGCTAGACCATATTCCATTTTCTGGCTTTGAAAACTCGCGCTTGAATGCCCTATTAAGCTCTACGGGTGAAAACAACATTTTTCCCATCATTGTTTTTTCTGTGCTTTCTTTATTTTTATAGAGATTGGCATCAATTGACTGAATAACTGACTCAACTTGTTTAAACTCAGCAGCATATCTATCTTGTACGGCAGCTTTTCCGCCATTGAAATCATATTTTGCAACAATTTTCAAGCTAATTTCCCCTATGTTTGATTAGTCCATTCTATCGGTATCTGAGCTACTTTCTCTTTGCCTGTCGGTTTATGGACAGGCTTGCCAAGTGGTCGAGTTTTCAATGTGCCATCTTGAAATGCCTGTACCCTTTGTTTGGCGATCGCTATGTAGTCTGGATCGCGATCAATAATCATTCCTTTGCGATTGTTTTTAATCGCCGCAATTAAGCTTGAGCCAACTCCTCCAAACGGATCAATAACCCAGTCATTTTCATTGGTAAGTGCAAGGACACAGCGCTCAATAAGTTCAATCATGTTTGATACTGAGCGCAATTGCTGGCAATATTCGTAGAGAAGTCGCAGAGAAGTTAGAGAGAGTTTTTCTCTCTCTAAACATTTAAAAAGCGATCGCTTGTTCTAAAGTACTCACATTTACCAGTGCGAGATTCGGAGCCGATCGCTTCACTAATCCTGTCAACACTTTGCCAGAACCAACTTCGA
>JANXUJ010000197.1 GCA_025356295.1 Cyanobacteriota bacterium | reverse complement strand
GGTTTCGCCCGCCGAAACAATTTTCGGTTTTATTAAATTTATGATCCTAAGTACCCTCCAAAAAGCTTTTAGACAAATAGTGTTAGCTCATAGACAACCAATTAGCATCATGCGCTACACATTGCGCGATCGCCATGACGCTATAAAATGTATTGTGAGTTACCTACGAAATACAAGAATTTTATCATATTCAGCGTGTGATCCTATCCAAAACCACACAATCTTTTCCTCTCCTGTTTTGATAACTCCCAATGCTCTCCATCCAATTCCGACTCTGACTGACCAGATATTTTCGTTGTTTCTAAGCTGCTTAAATTCTAAACTCGGATGAAATGGATTATCTTTCCAAAGTTGGTAGTTTTTCTTTGCAGTTTCTTTGATATGTTCAGGCAATCTCACGAAAAGCTTATAAAAATCTTTGGTTCTAGATGACTTCATTACTTTTCGCCAAAACCTTTTTCTTCGGTTTCACCTTTTTCATCTTCAATGAGTGCTGCTTGAGCCATTTCTTGAAATATACCTATATCGATGTTGGGATTTGCTAGGGTTTCCTGCCACTTTAATTCATTGTGAATATCTTCTAGTAGTTGCTGGGCAATTTCATCTTGGAGATGTACTGAGAGATTTTGGGCTTCTTTGAAGGCTTTTTCTAGTAGTTTGGTCATGGTGTTTTCTGATGATGTAAATATGTCTCATCATAATACTTTTTATCTAGAAATTTACAAGCAAACTGAATGAGATCGCTCCATCATCAATAAATTCCTATGCGCCAAAACAACCGATTTTATTCAAAAAAACAAGGCGCGTTACATTGCATTGACGCACCCTACCAAATTGACTAAAATTTTTACCAAGAATACCAAACATACCCAAAACAAATTAGTGAAAGAAACCATTGACCAGAAATCATGAGGACAATTCCCAAAGCTCCAGCTCCTAATGTAACTTGTTTTCTGTTACTGAAATACTCAGATAATAGATTTGGTTTACTACTTATATGTGAGTCTTTATATTTGTATGTTTCATCATCTGAATCAATATCATCCGTATTAGAAGAAGATGGATTTTTAATTGACTCAACAATGTCATAAATATTGAGCAAACGAATATTCAGCAACTTTTCTTCGTCCTTACTCAACATTTCTGTATGGGAATTTAGCCATTTATAAGAATTAAAAGCATCACTGATGCACTCTTTCGCTTTCCATGTTTTATAAAGAGACAACATTATGGCTCCAAGCTTTAGGTGAATTCTCTTCATCATCTCAGAGTCTTCTTGTCTTTCAGCCAAATCTAGCGATTGCTTGAAAAATTTTTTAGATTCATCTAATCTCTCCTTACCCGCATCTACACCGTATAAGCGAATTGCACCGCAACCACGCGAAACTGCTTGAATGTATGAGTAAACGAGTAATACTTCAAGGGGTGTATCTTGGGTAGGGATATCTTTTATTAGATCAGTACTTCTATCAGACATAGGAATTATTATTTCTCTCATAATATTTTTCCTTTCTTCATCAAGGAAATTTCTCTCTTCATCAAAAGGTTGAAATGCATCATCAATTTTGTTCGCTATATCTTCAAGTGGTGGCAAGAGACGCTCATTGATGATAGTGTCTGACAAAATACCTACAGCTTCTAAAGCCTTGCTATCTTCTGGCTCAAGTTGTAATACTTGTTGAAAACATTGCAAGGATTCAGAGTAACGCTTCAATTGAAGTAAAGCAGTAGCCTTAATACGATAACGTCCTACTTCATCAGGTTTAAGTTCTATGGCTTTGCTAGAGTCTGAGAGAGCATTTTCAAAATCACCTGATTGAAGATAAACTGCTGAACGCAATGCAAATGAACCTGCATCATGAGGATCAACTTCGATAGCTTGTGTAAAAAAATTAATGGCTGCTTCAAAGTTTCGCATCTTAGTAAATACCGAGGCACAGCCTCTCAATGCTTGTAAGCATTGTGGATCAATGGATAAGGCTTCTTGATAGAGATGCAAAGCATTTTCATTATCACCTTGATTGAAGGCTTGAAAAGCTTGATCCACCAAATTTTCGACATTCATAGGGATTGTAGGTTATTGAGATATTACTCATCAGAAAATATAAGAGCTTAATTAACCTTAAAACTCATATTTGAACGAAGCTCACCATCGTAGACCTCATGACCATCAATCATCACCTTACCCTTAGCTGGTAAATCTAGCTTTGAATACAGGACTTCGCCATCACGGTTGGTGTATTCACCCCGAAAAACACCGCCAACATCCAAAAATCCAGATCCATGCCGAATAATATCAACGCTGGTAGCAGTCACTGGAGAACCATTAGAAAAGTGTGTCACACGAATTTTAACCATAACCTCTTCTCTTAAACTTGCGGATATTTGTCAATGGGAATAACTTTGAAACATCACTTTAAGGTTAAGGCTTTGCGTCCGTGTCAATCGGAGTTTCTTCGTTACAATCTAGGCATTTGTAAATTACGCGCTCTGTGTAAGCGTTGATTTTGCGAGAACTAACATAACTCATCTTAGTACTACCGCAATGACCACAAACTGGACTACCGAACTGATTACGTGCCATAGCATTATACCCCTGACTTTTCGAGGGCATGAATATAGGTAATTTAAAATGTAGATTAGACAACCAAACATTGAGTTGTTAGTCTAACCAGTGATCTGTCCCTTTCCTTTACAAGTTCCACATTGCGCTTCTCGTTTCTGACCCTCAAAGCTCGTTTTGCCTGATCCTCCACACTTTGGACAAGTTATCATGGGGCGCTCAAAATTTCCTCTTACGTCAGGCGGTTTCTCATTGCTCATGCTTTTCTCCTTGATTAAAAACTCTTTTATCTCTAACGGTTTAGTTAGACATGACAAAAAGGTTACATTTGAACTATCAGATTTGTAAAGCGGAAAAAGACGGTATATAAAACTTTTCTTTAGTACGGAAAAAAGCAGGAAAAGACGGGTATAATCGGAGTTGTGGATTTATGGCTTTGTAAGTATGGATATTAAAGAGTTGTTGAAATTTGTTGATGAAAGTATGTTTGCGAAGACGGGGAAAAGGCTGAATGATTTACAGCGTCAGGTGATTGAGGGAGCGCTGAAACATCAAAAATAT
>JANXUJ010000196.1 GCA_025356295.1 Cyanobacteriota bacterium | reverse complement strand
GCGAATAACGCGACTAAACCAAAATCTGTACCGCCCGCGTAGCGGGCGGTACAGATTTTGGGGTTTTATATTTAATCGTGCCTAGCTACTTATTATTTCTGTAAACTCAAACAAGAAAACGAAGGACTTTTCTTCCTTCGTTTTCTTGTTTGTGCTTTTGATAACTCCCCAGGCGGGATTCGAACCTGCGACCGATCGGTTAACAGCCGATTGCTCTACCACTGAGCTACTGAGGAATGTAACTGTGTTTTTGATTTGCATCATTAACTTCAGCGTTAATAACTATAGCGTATAAACATGACGATTGCACAACTATTTTTAGTTTTTTTAAATCTAAAATTAGAGATACAATGCTTTGCGCTTATTTAAAACCCATAAAAGCTTTTGAAAGCGGGGCTCCGCCGCACTTTCAAAAGCTTTTATGGACTACTTTAAGCCTCAATAAGCTGTAATGCTATGTATTGCCTTTAATTTTAACAAGAAAATCAAATTGTGAAAATATCACGAAAACATGTCAACGCTAGAAGAATAAATCGGCTCAACATGAATAGCAATAACACGCTTAGGACGAACTAACAAAATTTCATTTAGCTCAGCTCTCACAGGAATAGGCATCAGATCATCTTCATTGGCTTTTGCCTTAAATTGTGATGCATACCAAGTTTTCACTTCTTCGATAGTCGTAAATTTTGTTATGACTTCTTGCCCACCTTCTAGCTTTAAATGCACAATATATTCATTAGGCTTTTTAGGTTCTCTTGCCATTTTTGATTTACTCCATCTAAATTTCACGTCATCATGCGGGATTATAGCAATCGCTAAGCCCCTTAAAACATAATATTATGACAGCAGAATATCTAAGGTTAATCAAGAGTGAAAATTCATAAGTGGGCGATCGCCATTTTATTTTGGGGATTCCTGTTTAGGGTGATGTCCGCTATCTATCTCAATGTCGGCTTCGATGAATCTTACTATTACCTTTATACCCAAAATCTGAATTGGAGTTATTTCGATCATCCGCCGTTGGTGGCTCTGACAACTGGGGTTGGAGTCTGGCTCACAGGTGCAGTCACTCCTTTTACAATTCGGATTGGTGGCGTTTTACTTTATACAGGGACGCTGATTTTTGCTTATCTTGCTAGTAAAAGGCTATTTGGGACGCGAACTGCCACATTGACTCTGGCGATTTTGACGACAATTCCCATTTTTCAGATTGCATTTGGCATTCTCACATTGCCAGATAACGCCTTAATGTTTTTTTGGGCGGCTTGTTTGTGGGTCGCAGCGGATGAGTTTTTCCCGTCAGATCAGGCTCAAACCAAATCTCAAACCAAACCATATAGACCCACCTATCGCATCGCCATCATTGGTTTATTGGTTGGACTAGCATTTTTGGGCAAATATCATGGTGTCTTACTGGGCGGCGGACTGGTGCTATTTTGCTTGCTTAGTCGCCATCATCGTTCGGCGCTATTTTCGGGATGGACATTGTTTGCGATCGCTTTGTTTGCGATCGCTATATCACCCGTTATTATTTGGAACTCTCAACATGAATGGGCTTCATTTCGATTTCAGAGTAATCGGGCTATACCTTCGCAAGGATATAATTTTGAGCGATTGTTAGTGACGATTTTATTAGCGCTTGGTTATCTCTTCCCAACTTTTGGGATTCCCTTATGGTGGACGAGTTTTCGGACATTTGGTGAACTCCTAAGCGGTCGCGCTAACACTAATCATGAAGAGACTAATGATAAAGATAAAAAGCATTTGTTTCGTGATTTACTCCGTGAAAAGCAATTATTAATTCTCTCAGTATCAATGCCGATTTTCTTTAGTTTTACTTTTATGGGCGGATTTATCCAAATTCTGCCTTCGTGGCATATGCCAGGATTTTTTGGAGCGACATTTCTATTAGGCGAAAGGGCTGCACAGGTACAATTAAAACGTCCCATATTTATTCGTAATTGGCTCTGGGGATCGGGGGTAGTAATTTTGCCACTTTTGCTGATTGGGTTGCTCCATGTGCATTTTGGCATTGCTCAGAAAGGTGGTGATCAAGCGATCGCGGGTGGATTTTGGGAAGCAAAAGATGATCCTTCCACACAGATGATTGATACTGAGCAGTTACGTCAAGCTTTTGTGAATACGCCAATGCTCAAAGCTGAATTACAAAAGGCAGATTTTGTATTTAGCAATAACTTCTTTGTCGCAGGACAAGTGGGGATGGCGATCGAGCCACTGGGTAAGAAAGTAACTTGTTTTGATGAAGACTTGCGCGGCTTTGCCTATTGGAGTAAAGCTGAAAATTTTGTCGGTAAGACTGCGCTCTATATTACTTCGGAACTCTTTTTAAAAGACGAACGGTTTCCGCAACCTCTAGACAAGTATAAAGGCTACTTCCAAACTCTGGAAAAGATTGCCGATATCCCTATTAAGCGCAGTGGTCAAGCAGTACAGATTTTCTTTGTCTATCGGGCTTCCCCGATGTTAAAGCCTTACCCTCGTCCTTACGGTTAGATGGATGATTAGCAAATATTTGATGGCATAAAGTACCGCTCATCTATTTGTTTATCGCGATCGCAATACAGGTTTGCCTGTGGCGATCGCCTGTTCTACAATATCTGCTGCTTGCTTTACTCCGCCTGAGTTTTGCATTGATACTTGCATCTTTTTTGCGTTGTTTCTATATTTTGATTCCGACAAAACAGTTTGGATAGCACTCCGTAATTTGAGAACGGTAAGCTTTTTGACAGGAATCACCACACCTGTTTCAGTCCAATCAATTCGCGAGGCGACTCCTGGCTGATCGTTAGCAATCGGAATCACCACCATGGGTACACCATAGCTCAAGGATTCTAAAGTAGTATTTAACCCTGCATGGGTAATCGTGAGTTGCGCCTTTTGCAAAATCTCTAGCTGTGGCGCATACTTAACTACAATCGGCTCTCCTGCAAAATGAGGTAAGCTCTCAGGCTCTGCCGAGCCACCTAAAGAAACTATTAATTGAACATCTAAATCTTGACAAGCTTCTGCAATCTGATTAAAAATTCCTAGCAATCGATTTTGAATAGTTCCCATTGAAGCGTAGATCAAAGGTTTCCCATTCAATTTTTCGTAAGGGAAAGAGACATTTGCTCGAGTTAAGGGATTATGAAAAGCTCCCGTAAAATGAAAACAATCTGGTAACTCATAACGTGGAAATTCAAATTCCGCAGGTTGCCGACAAATTTGGGCAATTTTAGAATATGAATCGTTCGGGTGTGTAAAAAGCGGGAGATTCAACGCTTTTCGCTGGTCATTAATAGTTTCTGAAAGTTTTTTGACTAGACTATCTAGAAATTTATAGCCAAGTTTGTTGCGGAATATAGCCCATGAACCACGCGAATAAGACCATCCCAAGCTAAATGGAGGTACTGTATCCTCCCGATTGAACATCAAGGCGCTTGTGACCGTTACAAATGGAATGCCTAAGAAATCTGCAACACTAGAAGCCCCAAAAGATGCTTGATCAATCAATAGTAAATCAACTTTCGCCTCACTAATTACCTTCAATCCTGCTTGCGTTATATTGATTACACTTTGCTGAAATAGCTCAATTGAGTAACGAAGTGCATCTAATCCACTTAATTCGCCCATTTTGACTAGTGATGATGGCGTAAATCCAAGAGGACAATCTTTTTCCGCATAGGCTTTAAAATCTAATCCTGCGGATTCAGTTTTTTCCTTAGCATCCAAAGTGCCAATTAAAGTTACTTGATGACCTCTTTGTTTTAGTTCATAACCCAGAGGTGTCATGGTGTTGAGATGCCCTGTGGCAGGTACGCAGATGATGCCAATGTGAGCCATATGGTTATTGATTGCTATGAAACAAAATAAGCATAAACGAATTGACCGCTAGGAATCAACGCTAAGAATCAAATTGGTAACGCAAAAACAACTCTGACTCATGATGATATAGCGATCGCAGCTTGAGCTTGGACAAATTACCACCGCCCATGCCATAGCCTGATCCCGCGACCACAGTCATATTATCTACACCACCGACTATATGCGGAGATAGCGATAGAAATAACTCATCGGCAAATCCTTGCGAGATCAGCGAATAATTTAGGGCGGGACCGCCTTCAACTAAGAGGCGTTTGATGTTGAGTTGATCAAATAGCAGGGGTAGTACTTGTTTTAAATCAATTTGATCGTCTTGAGTGGGAAATCGAAAAATCTGGGCTTTCTCATTCAGCCAAGCTTCGACAGGAGTATTCTCTCCCATCAAGACAACTCGCAAATCTTTACCTGCATCCCAAAAACGATGATCGCTAGGAAGCTTACCCGAATTACTAATCACAATACCGAGTGGTTGAGGCTGCAAAAAGTTTTTTTGACGCTCTTCTAATAATTCTGGCGGTACGGTGGGAATAAATTGATCTTGGCGTAAGGTAGTTCCACCTGCTAAGACTGCATCAAATTGCGATCGCAGACGTTTCATCAGATTGCGATCGGGGCGCGAGCTTAGCCCCGTCAGTTTTCCTTGATAAGTTGTAGCTTTGCCATCAACACTCGACACCATATTAAAAGCAATATAAGGGCGCTTAAACCCTAGAACATCCTGCACGCCTTCAGTCGGAAAAGCTAGTTCTTCAAAGTTATATATGCGATCATGAGACGAGTACAAGCTATTAGGCATTTTAGATTCACTTTCTATTTCTATAAAACTAAAGTTATGGTTTCCCGCGCTTCGCGCGGGAAACCATAACTTTA
>JANXUJ010000142.1 GCA_025356295.1 Cyanobacteriota bacterium | reverse complement strand
GGACGAGTGCCTAAAGTGACACAAACATGAAATTGATTTGACAAAATAATCTCCTAAGCAATCACAAAGTGTTAAAGCGCTAAAACCAAATAAAAACTTTAAAAGTGCCGCTTTGCGGCACTTTTAAAGTTTTTATTTGGTTTTAGCGCTTTAACACTTTGTGATTGCTTAGGAGATTATTTTGTCAAATCAATTTCATGTTTGTGTCACTTTAGGCACTCGTCCAGAGGCAATTAAACTCGCACCTGTCATTCATTTACTCAGAAACGATCTGCGTTTCCAAACCTCGATTGTATTAACTGGACAACATCGCGAGATGGTGGAACAGGTGATGCAGTTATTTGATCTCAAGGCTGATTATGATCTAGATATCATGCAGCCGAAGCAAACTCTAACCCAGATTACTTGTAATAGTTTGATCGGCTTAGAGAAATTATACAAAGAGATAAAGCCGCATATTGTGTTAGTACAGGGTGATACTACGACTGCATTTGCGGCGGCTCTTGCTGCTTTTTATCAACAAATTCCTGTTGGACATGTTGAGGCAGGGCTGCGTACTGACAATCTATTTAATCCATTTCCTGAAGAAGCAAATCGTCGTTTAGTTTCCCAAATTGCTCAACTCCATTTTGCGCCAACCCTTGCCTCAGTTGATAATCTTCAGGTTTCTGGCGTAAAAACAGGAGTTTATAATACGGGTAACACTGTAATTGATGCGTTGTTGTATGTGTCAGGACGATCGCCTGAATGTGCGATCGCCAATCTAGACTGGGCATCCCATCGGGTCATCTTAGCGACTGTGCATCGCCGTGAAAATTGGGGACAACCGTTAGAGCAGATTATGCAAGCATGGTTACAGATTCTTAGCGATTTCCCAGATGTAGCTCTCGTGCTGCCGATGCACCTCAATCCTGTGGTCAGAGAGCCGCTAATCGCGAAGCTCGGCAATCATCCGCGCATCTTTTTGGTGGAACCGCTTGATTATGAGCAGCTTGTTGCGGCGATGCAAAGATGTTATCTGATCATGAGTGACTCAGGCGGCTTACAGGAAGAAGCGCCTAGTTTGGGCAAACCAGTTCTAGTATTACGCTCTACGACTGAACGACCTGAAGCGATCGCCGCAGGTACGAGCAAACTAGTTGGCACTGAGACGGATGATATTGTGAATGCTGCGGCTAAATTACTTAGCGATCGCGCGGCTTATAATCAGATGGCGAACGTGGCTAATCCATTTGGCGATGGTAAATCTAGTCAGCGGATATTAGATATAGTCCATGCATTTTTAGGTTGCATTTTTAGGTTGAGCTAGTAAGTTGATCTAAGCGGTGTAAAGTGCCGCTTAGCAGACATGATGAATAGCTATGAATAGATTTTCTAGACGCAAACTTCTGACAACATTTGGCGTGGCGGCAAGTACAGTTCTACTCAATAACTGTACGTCCAAACCCTTGTCAACTGATCCTTTTCAGGCGATTAATCCTTCATCATTTTCCACTAGTCCTGAAGTTCAATCTGTACGACTAGGGATTATTCCATCGCTAGAAGTTGCCCCTATATTAGTTGCTAAAAGCAAAAAACTATTTGCCAAATATGGCATGACTGATGTTGAACTGGTTCCATTTCAATCATGGCAAGATATCTGCGATCGCACTGAGTTAGGGACAGAACTTGGTAAAAATAGTGATGGAATTGATGGCGGGCATTTCTATAGTCCCTTGCCAGAACTGCTCAATGAGGGGATGCTTAACCAAAATATCCGCAAAACTGCCATGTATGTGCTGATGCGACTGCATACGCATGGAGGATATATTGTTGTTTCTAATCGTCTAAAGCCCTTTGGTATTCAACTCCAACGTGCGCCCTTCTCACCTTTTCAGGATGTTGCCAAGTTATTGGGTAACTCGATTAATTACGCGATCGCAGAGACGGGTAGTAATTACGATCTATGGCTCCGCTATTGGCTAGCCGCGATGAATATTATTCCTAAACAAAATCCTAAACAAAATATAGATATTCTTACAATTCCGTTAGATGAAGTGATCACTCAAGTCGAGCAGAACAAAGCTGACTTACTCTGTTTAGATAGCTGGCATACCATGAAATTAATCAAAGCCAATCTTGCCTATCCTGCGATCGCCACTAGAGAGATTTGGCAAAATTATCCAGGCGAACTTGTCGCCATGCGTGCCGACTGGATTGATAAGTACCCGATCGCCACTCAAGCTCTGATTCAAGCAATTATGGAAGCACAGATATGGTGTGACAATCCTGCTAATGCTAAAGAGTTGAATAACTTGCTAGCCCTAAGTTTTACGGATACGACCAATCTAATTTCTCAACCTGCGAAAGTATTTTCGCGACTTTTTAAAAATAATCCTCAGCAAAAAAATGTCTTAGTAACTCAAATTAATCAAATTAAATTTAATCAAATCAAATATTGGTCAAATGATGGTGTGTCAGTTTCCTATCCATACAAAAGCCATGATCTATGGTTCCTAACTGAATATCAAAGATGGGGGTTATTACCTGCTTCTTTTGCTGCTAAAGAAACTATTGATGCAGTCAATCGTGAAGATTTATGGAAAAATGCGGCTAAAGCGATCGGTGTGCCAGACACCAATATTCCGATCTCGACTTCACGCGGAATCGAAGTTTTTTTTGACGGTTCCAACTTCGATCCGAATAATCCTGAAAAATATTTATCTAAAAAATTTAATTAACCTAAAAGAGTGAAAGGCAACGCATCGCGTAACACAGAATACTGAAAAAATGATTCTTTAGTCACATAATCACATTATAAAATCATAATTTTTTAAGACATACAGCGCTTTGCGCTTAGTTAAAACCCATAAAAGTTTTTGAA
>JANXUJ010000177.1 GCA_025356295.1 Cyanobacteriota bacterium | reverse complement strand
TTGCGGCACTTCGCGCCGCAACTCGTCTTCTAATAAGACTGGTGACAGATACTTATTTGAACTTGTCAAGAATACGCCGCATCGCTTCGTTAACGTTTTCGCGACTATTGAAGGCAGAAATACGGAAGTAACCTTCACCTGCTGCGCCAAACCCTGAACCAGGCGTACCGACAACATTACAAGTTTGCAAGAGTTTATCAAAGAAGTCCCAACTGGTCAGCCCTGCGGGAGTCTTTACCCATACATAGGGAGCATTCACACCACCATAGACAGCCAAGCCTGCTTCGGTCAACTTCTCGCGGATAATTATCGCATTTTCGAGATAGAAGCTGATCAATGCTTTGATTTGGGATTGTCCTTCTTCAGAATAAACTGCTTCTGCACCACGTTGGACAATGTAAGAAACTCCATTAAACTTAGTCGATTGACGGCGATTCCAGAGCTTCCATAGTTCGACATTGGAGCCGTCTTTAGCTTTACCTGTCAAGTTCTTAGGTACAACAGTTAGAGCGCAACGAGTACCTGTAAATCCTGCATTTTTAGAAAAAGAACGGAACTCGATCGCACATTCTTTTGCACCTTCGATTTCATAGATTGAATGCGGAAGACTAGGATCGGTGATGTAAGCTTCGTAAGCAGCATCGAAGAAGATGATCGAACCGTTAGCTCTGGCGTAATTCACCCAAGCTGTCAGATGTTCCTTCGTGGCGGTTGCACCTGTGGGATTGTTAGGGAAACAGAGATAAATTAGATCAACTTTTTCGGTAGGAATCTCAGCCGTGAAATTATTCTCAGCCGTGACAGGTAAATAAATAAAACCTTCGTACTCACCCTTCTCATTGATGTCACCCGTGTGACCTGCCATGACATTGGTGTCAACATAAACAGGGTAGACAGGATCAGTGACAGCGATTACGTTATCATCGCCAAAAATATCGAGAATGTTACCACAGTCGCATTTTGAGCCATCGGAAATGAAAATCTCGGAAGCATCAATATCGCATCCTCGCGCTTGAAAATCATGGGCAGCAATCTTTTCGCGTAGCCAGCCGTAGCCTTGCTCAGGACCATAACCTTTAAATGTATTGCGATCGCCCATATCTTCGACTGCGGCAACCATGGCACTGCGACAGGCTTCGGGCAAGGGTTCGGTGACATCGCCAATGCCTAGTCGAATGACTTTAGCATCAGGATTTGCCTCTACAAATAGATTTACTCTTCTGGCAATTTCGGGAAACAGATAGCCTGCTTTGAGTTTGAGATAGTTGTCGTTAACGGTAGCCATGATGGATTAATTAATCTTTTTTGATGTCTTTATCATAAACCCAAAGAGCGAACGGGATGCAAAGCTTCCTAGTCGCTCTTTGAATTTGCATGGCATAATAGCTGTAGAGCGATATATTCCTGATGCCTTGAATCAAACCTACTTTCAGTCAGAACATTTACTATTTGATCACGCAACGCCAGATCATGATGCAGTGCCAATTGTGTTTGCTTTCCCAAATACATACACAGTGGGAATTACCAGTTTGGGATATCAAGGGGTCTGGGCAAATCTTGCCACGCGATCGCAAGTCAATGTGAGCCGATGGTTTACAGATGCTCATGAAGATTTACCGCGAAGAATTGAAATATTAGGCTTTTCGTTTTCTTGGGAACTGGATTACGTCAATATTTTGGCAGCGCTAAAAAAATTTGATATTCCTGTTGATACCTGCGATCGCACTGACGCGCATCCGCTAGTTTTTGGTGGTGGACCTGTCTTAACCGCCAATCCTGAACCCTTTGCGTCTTGGTTTGATATTGTACTACTTGGTGATGGCGAAGAATTAATTGGGAACTTCTTAAATGCTTATCAAAAAGTTCGCTATGCTAGTCGTCAAGAAAAATTACGCCACTTAGCCAAAGTAGATGGAATTTATGTTCCTGCGCTATATGTAGTTGCTTACACGTCAGAAGATGGTGCGATCGCCTCCATAAAACCAATAGATTCTGATATTCCTGCCACAGTCCACAAACAAACTTATAAAGGAAATACGCTCTCAGCTTCCACAGTTGTTACTGAAAAAGCGGCGTGGGAGAGCATATTTATGGTGGAAGTGGTGCGGAGTTGTCCTGAGATGTGTAGATTTTGTCTAGCGAGTTATCTCACACTTCCCTTTAGAACTGCTAGCTTGGAATCAAGTCTGATTCCTGCGATCACTAAGGGATTAGAAGTTACTAAACGGCTAGGATTGCTCGGTGCATCGATTACGCAACATCCTGAATTTGATACATTACTGGATTATCTCGCACAGCCTCAGTTTGACGATGTACGCTTGAGTCTCGCTTCAGTCCGCACCAACACGCTCACCGAAAAACTAGCTCGCATTCTATCCACTCGTGATAGTCGCTCAGTGACGATCGCGATCGAGAGTGGTTCCGAACGTTTGCGCGAAATCATTAATAAAAAGCTGCACAATGACGAAATTAGACAAGCAGCGATCAATGCTCAGGTAGGCGGCTTAAAGGCTCTTAAGCTTTATGGTATGGCAGGTGTACCAATGGAAAACGATGATGATATCGAACAAACTATCGAGATGCTAATCTCTCTTCGCAAGATTGCACCCAAACTCAGACTCACCTTTGGGTGCAGCACTTTTGTGCCTAAAGCACACACTCCGTGGCAATGGCAAGGTGTAAGTAATACTGCTGAAAAGAAAATGCAGTATTTTCGCAAAAAACTATTACCAAAAGGGATTGATTTTCGTCCTGAAAGCTACAAAGATTCTATCGTCCAAGCGATGATTTCCCGAGGCGATCGCCGTCTGACAAAGCTGTTACGCTTAGCTTGCAGTTATAGTGATGGCAATGTTCCTAGCGATGGTTCTTATAAACGTGCCTTTAAAGAACTACGCAGCCAGTTGCCGCCCTTAGCTTGGTATGTTCATGAAGATTGGGCGATCGCACAAGTTCTACCGTGGCAACATCTTCGTAGTGCTTTGCCTGTGGAGACGCTGGTCAAACATCGCGATAACTCCTTCAAAGTCTAAATTTAATACTAAGAAACAAATTTTAGAATATTGGATTTTCGATGTGCAAAGGCGACAAGTTGATGTTTTTCGTCAGCCTGAAAACGGAATTTATCGTGAACAAATTGTTTTGAGTAGCAGCGATAGTATTGCCATGCAATCTTTTCCTGATATTACGATCGCATTAGACGCCATGTTTCCTAAAGCCTTCCCATGGTCAAATGCATAAAATTAAGATGAAATTTGGGTAAAGGATGGAGATTTAGCGATTTTTTAGTCACAAAGTGTAGTCAGCAGAACACAAGTAAAATTCCTGTGGCTTATAATCATTAATGCCCCACGCAGTAACCAAATCAGACAACTTTTGTTGAAAGCTTTGCTTTGCGTTATATTTTTTGATAGCAACGAACTAATCCGATGGAAATGAGTCGCGTGAATACAAGTCAATCTAATCAGTCTGGAAATACTAATCTTATCCAAGGGCCTTACTGGCTAGTCGAAGAGCGTGATGCTTGCGGAGTGGGATTTATTGCCGACAAAGAGGGTAGAGCTAGCCATAAAATTTTGAGCAATGCGCTCAAGGCTTTGACTTGTATGGAGCATCGCGGCGGCTGTAGTGCTGACCAAGATTCAGGAGATGGCGCAGGGGTGATGACGGCGATCCCATGGGCGATGTTGCAAAAGGAGATGCCCGAAATCGAGCCTGAGCATTCGGTATTGGGGATGTTCTTTTTACCGCAGGATAGCGATCGCGCGGCTCAGTGTCGTGAAGTTACTGAAAGAATTGCCAAAGAAGAAGGCTTGAAACTTTTGCAATGGCGAGTTGTACCTGTAAATCCGCAAGTTTTGGGGATTCAGGCTAAGTCAAATCAACCACAAATCGAGCAGGCAGTTTTTGTGGCTGACGCAGATCATCAGAAGCTTGACCAGATTGAGAGAGCGATTTATATCACGCGGCGGCGGATTAAGCTAGAAGCCAAAAAGTTATTCCCGAATCAGAGTAGTGACTTTTATGTGCCATCGCTGTCGAATGTGACTGTCATTTATAAAGGCATGGTGAGATCGGCGGTTCTGGATACTTTTTATGATGATTTAAGAAATCCTGATTACATCTCGGCTTATGCGATTTATCATCGCCGTTTTAGTACGAATACTTTACCAAAATGGCCGCTTGCTCAACCGATGCGATTCCTCGGTCACAATGGTGAAATCAATACACTGCAAGGAAATACGAATTGGTTTTTAGCAAGACAAGGCGATCTCGCGCATCCAAATTGGGTGGACGCAAAAGGCGATCGCCTGAAGGACATTTTGCCAATTCTCAAAGCTAATGAGAGCGATTCGGCGACTTTGGATCATGTTTTTGAACTGCTAATCGAGACAGGGCATAGCCCACTTGAAGCAATCATGATCCTTGTGCCAGAAGCTTATGAGAATCAACCAGATTTACGCGATCGCCAAGAAATTGTTGATTTTTACGAATATTACAGCGGCTTGCAAGAGGCTTGGGATGGACCAGCGCTTCTTGCTTTTAGTGATGGCAAGATTGTCGGTGCGGCACTTGATCGCAATGGCTTGCGTCCAGCGCGGTACATGGTTACTAGCGATGGCATGGTGATCGTTAGCTCTGAGGCTGGGACTGTGGATATTCCTGAAGCAGACATTATCGAAAAGGGTCGCCTCGGACCTGGACAGATGATCGCCGTTGATTTGCAGACCAATGAGATTTTGCATAATTGGGATATTAAGGAACGGGTTGCGAAGGCGCATCCTTATGGAGAATGGATTAAGCAATATCGCCAGAATCTGGAAGCAAAGCCATATCATGAAGCGACAACTTTGGATGAGCAGCACCTTCTCACCTATCAGACGGCTTTTGGTTACACCCTCGAAGATGTGGAAATGGTGGTTGAAGCAATGGCTCAAGATGGCAAAGAGCCGATCTTCTGTATGGGAGATGATGCCCCGCTAGCTGTGCTTTCACAGCGTCCACATCTGCTTTATGACTACTTCAAGCAACGCTTCGCCCAGGTGACAAATCCGCCGATTGATCCGTTAAGAGAGGGAACGGTGATGTCGCTAGCGATGTGTTTGGGAGAGAAAGCAAACTTGCTATTAGCCACTCCTGAAGCGGCGAATCAGATTAAATTGCAAAGTCCTGTAATTAATGAAGCTGAACTTGAGGAGTTACAGAACTTAGGATTTGCTTCGACTAAGTTAGATATGCTTTTCGCGATCGCATCGGGAACAGATGGGCTAAAAAATGCGATCGCGGTTCTTAGTGACGCAGCCGTAGCCGCAGTGCGCGGCGGTGCAAAATTAGTAATTTTAAGCGATCGCAATCTAAATGCCGAGAATGCATATATTCCGCCATTGCTCGCTGTCGGCGCAGTTCATCATCGCCTCAGTGCTGAAGGACTGCGGATGAAAGCTTCGATTGTGGTGGAGACAGCACAATGTTGGAGTACGCATCATTTTGCTTGCTTAATCGGTTATGGAGCTAGCGCAATTTGTCCTTACTTAGCCTTTGAAACTACGCGTCAATGGTGGGGTAAAGCGAAGACTCAGATGCAAATGCAGCAGGGCAAAATCAAGTCCCTGAGTATTACTCAAGTCCAAGACAGCTATCGCAAAGCGGTCGAAGGTGGCTTATTAAAGATTCTCTCAAAGATGGGGATTTCGCTATTGTCGAGCTACAGTGGCGCTCAAATTTTTGAAGCGATCGGCATTGGTGAAGAAGTTGTTACTAACTGTTTTAAGGGAACAGTTTCGCGAGTTGGTGGAGTCAACTTCGCGGACATTGCTTCTGAATTGCTTAGCTTCCATTCTCAAGCCTTCCCAGAATTGCATATTAAGAAGCTAGAAAACTACGGCTTTGTGCAGTATCGCCCTACAGGTGAATACCACATGAACAGCCCCGAAATGGCTAAAGCTCTGCATAAAGCTGTGGCAGGAGATGGTTATGATCATTACGAAGTCTATCGCCAGCAATTACAAAATCGCACTCCCACGGCTCTACGCGACTTGTTAGAATTTAAGAGCGATCGCCCTAGCATTTCTTTAGAAGAAGTCGAACCCATCTCAGAAATTCTCAGCCGCTTCTGCACAGGTGCGATGTCTCTCGGCGCATTGAGTCGAGAATCTCATGAAGTCTTAGCGATCGCCATGAATCGGGTTGGTGGCAAATCCAACTGCGGCGAAGGTGGTGAAGACCCAATTCGTTATCTACCGATCAATGATGTCGATGCAAATGGAATCTCGGCTTCTTTCCCCCACCTCAAAGGCTTAGAGAACGGCGACAGTGCTAACTCTGCCATCAAACAGATTGCCTCAGGGCGGTTTGGAGTTACACCTTCCTATCTAGTTAGTTCCAATCAATTGGAAATCAAGATGGCACAAGGCGCGAAACCAGGGGAAGGTGGACAGTTGCCAGGTCCCAAAGTGAGCAGCTACATCGCTATGCTGCGAAATTCCAAACCAGGCGTATCGCTGATTTCACCACCTCCACATCATGACATCTATTCCATCGAAGACCTCGCTCAGTTAATCTTTGACTTACATCAAATTAATCCCACAGCAAAAGTCTCGGTCAAGCTCGTATCCGAAATCGGCATCGGCACGATCGCCGCAGGTGTTGCCAAAGCAAACGCCGACATCATCCAAATCTCTGGCTATGACGGCGGCACGGGTGCATCACCATTAAGTTCCATTAAACACGCTGGTTCACCGTGGGAGCTTGGTTTAGCCGAAGTGCATACTGTCCTGATGGGCAATAAATTACGCGATCGCGTATTACTACGAGTCGATGGCGGATTCAAAACTGGCTGGGATGTGGCGATCGCCGCGTTGCTCGGTGGTGAAGAATATGGCTTTGGGACTGCGGCGATGATTGCTGAAGGTTGTATCATGGCGCGAGTTTGTCACACTAACAAGTGTCCCGTTGGCGTAACTTCGCAACTTGAACAGTTCCGCAAGCGTTTCCCTGGGACTCCTGAAAATGTGGTCAACTTCCTCTATTTTGTCGCTGAAGAAGTACGTCAAATTCTTGCCAAGCTTGGTTATAAGACACTCAAAGATATCATCGGGCGTTCTGATTTACTCACTCAACGTCAAGATGTGAAACTTGCCAAGCTCAATGTCAATCAGATTGATTTGGGCTGCTTAATCAATCTGCCTGACACTAAAAGCGATCGCACTTGGTTAGAGCATTCTGCAATTTCTCATAGTAATGGTGCGGTTCTGGATGATGAGATTTTGGCAGATATAGAGATGCAGAAAGCGATTGCAAATCAAACTGATCTCAGCAAAAATTATGCGATCGTGAATACTGATCGCTCAGTTGGTGCAAGAGTATCGGGTGCGATCGCTAAGCAATATGGCAACTCTGGACTCGCCAGCAACCTCAATCTCGAATTTGTCGGTGCAGCAGGGCAGAGCTTTGGTGCATTCAACATCAATGGCATGAACTTAAATCTGATTGGTGAAGCCAACGATTACATCGGTAAAGGTATGAACGGCGGCACTATTAGCATCAAACCAAAGCCTGACTGCATCTTCAATCCTGCTGACAACGCGATTATCGGTAACACCTGTCTGTATGGCGCAACAGGCGGTTATCTATTTGTGCATGGACGCAGTGGTGAGCGATTTGGAGTGCGGAACTCTGGCGCAAAAGCAGTTGTGGAAGGCGCAGGCGATCACTGTTGCGAATATATGACGGGCGGCGTAATCGTTGTTCTCGGAACTACAGGTCGCAACGTTGGTGCTGGCATGACAGGCGGTATTGCGTACTTCCTTGATGTCGATAGTAAGTTCCAAGAGCGTCTCAGTCAAGAAACTCTGAAAGTGCAGAGAGTTGGTAGTGCCGCAGGAGTTGCTCAATTGAAAGAACTAATTCAGTCTAGTTACGAAAATACTGGTAGTTCTAGAGCTAAGGAGGTTCTCGATAATTGGTCGAGCTATTTACCTAAGTTCTGGCAAGTTGTACCACCTTCGGAGCAGAATAGTCCTGAGGCAACTGATGTAGTATCTGTAGCGGCAACAGTCTAAAATCTTTAGTGATGGAGAGATTAAGATAAGCGCCGCTTATCCTAACCTCTCCAATCCTGATCTCTGTTGAATTGTTTGGAAAACTGGAGATATTTGATCTCATTGACGAGTAGTTTCATTAATCTGCCATTGTCCCAAAGCTTCATTCCAAACTAGAGACATACGCAGAGTTTCGGGGAAAGTGGCTTTCCCTTTTTGGTAGGTGAGATCAATATCAACGATCGCCAAATTTTCTTTAGACTCGACCAGCCTCGCTCCATTGATTGAGACTTTATCCACAGTGCGCCACCAGTCAGTAAAAGTGTCATATCTACCCGCACGATCTCGTTGAAATTTTGGAGTAAGATTTTGCCATGCATTTTGAAAATCGCGATTATTAATCAGATTAAAATAATCTCTAATTGCTAGCTCTGGCGATGGTTTGGCTGGCTCTGGCGATGGCTTGACTGGTGATTTAGTTGGAGTCGGTGTAGCGGTTGGTGTGGATGAAGGTGTGGGTGTGAAACTTGGTGCTAATTCACTACCCGATATCCTCTGCACTTGATCTTTGACGTTGGGACTAGCCCAAGCACAATAAGCATCACTGACATATTTACTATGTTCCTTGAGCTTAATGATGCAGCTATTCATATCTGGAAATTGACCTGTATATACTTGCTGAAATGGACTGTTACCTAGATTAGGATAGTCAGCTATCTTAAATATTCCCGCATCTTTATATCCTTGCGATCGCAGTCTTTCGATCCTGAGATTAGCTTTATCTATATCCTCAAAAGCAGAATCAGCGAGAAAATAGAATGGAACTTTAGCGATTGGTTTATTGAATGGAGAAATTTTATTCCAGAGTGCAACGATGCCACCATTTTGAGAGACGACAACACCTAAAGTAATCGCTGCCCCGATCGCCCCACCGACAATCACGATTGCAAATAACTGCCCCAACATCTTCTTTTTAGGGTCTTGCTGTGGTTGATAGACATAGGCAGCAGCAGATTCATTTTGGATTGGGGGAGGTGTATAGCCTCTGGGAGTTACAGCAACAGTTTGCATATTTGACATCGCTGGAACAATGGGAACTGTCTTTACTGAATTAGATACATTATTAGATATATTGCTAGATACGGTTGGCAATTGATTTGGTTGCAATGCTGCGAGCATTTCGCGTGCAGAACTATAGCGATCGCGCGGGTCAAATTGCAGTACTTTAGCGAATATTGTTTTTAAATCTGTACTAATTCCCTTTACATGAGGTTGCCAGAGAACTTCTCCTGTCTGCGGGTCGGTTCCTAACTGTTGCGGATACTGTCCTGTCAGCGCAAAGATAGCAGTTAAAGCGAGGCTATAGAGGTCGCTAGCAAAAAATGGTCGACCAGCCGCTTGTTCTGAAGCCATAAAACCAGGTGTACCAATCACAATCGAATGAGCTTGTTGCGCGGAACTACGGATCGTGCTGACATTGAGAGTCTCTTTAACAGCGCCAAAATCAATTAGTACGGGTTCACCAGCTCGTAAAATAATGTTGTCAGGCTTAATATCGCGATGGATAATGCCGCGATCATGAACATAGATAAGAGTATTCAGAATGCTAGTCATTAATTTCCTGACCGCATCTTCATTCCATTTACCTTTACGCTCTATCTCTTCAGCTAGAGTTAATCCATCGATCCATTCTTGGACGAGATAGAATAATCCATTTTCCGCAAAGTTAGCATAGAGTTTGGGAATATAGCGACTTTCTTCGCCCAATGTTTCCAGTACGGCGGCTTCGCGTTGAAATCGCTGTTGCAGTAATTCATACATTTGCGGATTGTCGGCAACGGGTTTGAGTTGCTTGATCACGCAACGGCGGTTGGATGGCATTTTGCTGTCTTCAGCCAAGTAGGTTTCACCAAAGCCGCCACTGCCTAGTACGCTAGTGACGAGATAGCGGTTATCTAAAAGGTTTGACATCATGGGATTATATTTAGTCGCGTATTAATCGCTATTTGCGATCGTACAGCATATCGTGTTTCAAAAACCTAAGTATGAGGGGCGGCGCTTT
>JANXUJ010000176.1 GCA_025356295.1 Cyanobacteriota bacterium | reverse complement strand
TGGATTTAGACTTATTTATATTGATTATGATAGCGTAAATACTGTTAGTCGTGGCATAATCTAAAAGAAGAAAGCGAATAAATTCGCTCGTCCGATTTTTATCTCAGGTCTGAAGACACTGAGCTTTCAATCTCTCGTGTGCTTTATGTAAGTTCAGATCATCAGAAAGTGGAGTGAGTAAACCATCTAGCCGAATTTCTGTCTCTTTGACCACGGGCGCACTGTAGTCAAATTCACAATTTGTAGGAATATCAGGTACTAACTCTGAAATTAAGTTAGGTTGAGATAAAAAAATTCGATAAAAAAGTTTGTCGGTTTTCATTTTGCTGGGAGAGCAATTACATTTAGACTATCCTGAAAATCAGCATTTACATCCACAGGAATCAAATTTTGTAAATATGGTTGATATCGAAACAGTCTATAGCCAATACTTCGTAAATAGTCGGCTACAGGCAAGTTGCTACCTTGATGCCCTGCAATATTTTCATAGAGGATGATCGGCATAAATTCAGTAAGAAGGCGATCGCTTCCTTTCAAAACTTGCAGTTCATGCCCCTCAGCATCAATCTTGAGAAAGTCAACTCGACTTACACCATATTTTTCAATGAGACTATCTAAAGTAAAACATTCAACTTCTTCAACGCTACTTTCATCTCTAGTTTTTCCATCCTCTTCAGAAATAAGCTCATTAAGCTCACTGGCAGAGCTAAGGGATAGTCTTGCCTTGCCATTGCGATCGCTAGCTGCCCCCGCACAAACTTTTACCCAATCTAGTTGATTAATTAGGCAAGTTTCGTTTAGATGGGCAACACATTGTGAAAATGGTTCAATAGCTAATACTAAACCAGTTGAGCTAACTCTTTTTGCAGCACTAAATGTATAAACACCAGCATTGGCTCCAACATCAATCACAGTCATTCCTGATTTAATAATATTTCGCCAAAACTCCATCTCTCTCTCAAACCAGTCACCTTGAGCAACCAGCACTGTTGTAACAATACTATGAAAACTTGGCTCAATAGATAAGACTAAATCTTGTTCAAAATTAACATAAGTAGTTTTGCTTTCTAATGCTAATTTTGTCCATTGCCATTCAGCAGTATCACTATTTTGATTTAGACAAATATTATTTGCAGTTTCTAACCAGTACCTAGCTGTATTGAGATCTCCAATACCATGATAACCAAGGTAAAGTGCTTGTAAAATTGGTGCATGAAATGGATGCAATCTTATAGCATGATGTAAGTGAATAATTCCTTCAGCCTGACCACTCATCAATTCTGCAATACCCAGCATTAAACTAATAGTAGGGCTATTGGGAGCAAGTTGATTGGCTAGCCTTAAAAAGCGTATTCCCGAAGAATTATAAAATATAAACTGCGATCTCCATAAAACTTCAGCAAGGAACATTAATGCCTGAGTATAACCATTACTTGCATTAAGAATTGAATCAAATTCTGGCGATCTTCTAGCAGACAAAGGCAAATAAATTAATCCTGTAGCAATATTTTCAGAAGATGTATAGATAGGTTGAAATAGCTTAATAGCGGTATTTAAAGCTAGAGAGACTGCTTTACTATCTTCCCCCAACATACTTTGAATAAGAACATAGTGGGCAGCACAATGTGGACTTTGATCTATGCTAAACCCTCTTTCAAGATTCTCCTTTGCTGATTGAATGAAGTTGGCTTTTAGTTCTAGATTTTCGGATTTTTCTGCTTCAATTAAATCTATAACAGCTAAGTTATTCCAATCTGTCGAAGTCTCAGGATTATTCCAGTTTGTACTGTCGAAGATTGATTCGAGTAATGACAAAATGTTTGCGTCAATATCAGGGCAATAACTGAAAAGATATTCAAGATAGCATTCGCTAGGGGGAAAAAATAATTCCATAATTTTAAAATTAACCTGTAAATCGGCTATTCAAAAAAGCATATTAATCGAGAAGTGAGCTTGAAATAGGAAAATCGTATAATTACCATACAAGATAATACTAAAGATATTCTGGCGCTTTCTATGCAAAATTTGCAAAATCTTCTGTTTGCTGCTCTTAGAGGGTTGCTAATGGGACTAACTTCCGCCCCATTTGGACAGTGGTGGCTAGCATGGATAGCACTGATCCCTCTTTGGATGCTTGCTCAGAAATTGAAAGTCAAAGAAGCGATCGCAAGTTCAGCACCCGCTTTAGCAGCCTCAGCCGCAAGTCCTTCTCCATCTTCAGCAGGAGTAGTCACGCTGAGTTCAGCTTGAATGCCTTGAGTTTGCAAAGCATCGACAATTTCAGTTGACAAATTGGGTTTGTCGGCGAGTCCAGAAGTGGGATTGATGATGAGTCGGGTATGCATCTCTGTCATTTTCCTATTGGCTCAAACTATGGCAGTTATTTTAAACTTTAAGCTGTATTTCATGACAGCAAAAATAGATGAAACGAAATAAGATTTCTGTGAGATTCTCGATATCTTTAATTGGTAGGGATTCTATTTGTGTTTGTTGCGCGATCGAGAGTTTCTCGCAACGCCGATTAAGTTGATATAAAAAGATGTGATAAAAAAGTTTGTCAGTTTTCATTTCACTCATTGAAGCATCTATAGCTTAGCAAGTTTAGCGCTCAAATAAACACCATTGGCTTATTCTTAAATGGAGCAAAAGCTTCAGCATCGAAGCGATAGAGACTGGCGGGGCGACCTGCTCCCCGTGAAGTTTTGATACCCGTATCGCTGAGAAATCCTAACTTTAGTAATCGGGTACGGAAATTAGAATAGTCAGAAAAATTGTCTCCGAGGACTGTTGTATAGAGTTGATAGAGATCGCTGAGGGTGAAAGCTTCGGGTAAGACATCAAAGGCAACGGGGCTATATTCGAGTTTGTTGCGGAGGCGGCGATGTCCGTATTCGAGAATGCGATTGTGATCGAAAGCGAGTTGGGGAACTTGCTTGACAGGATACCAAGCGATGCCGCTTACGCCATCAGCGATTAGTTCTGCTTGAGAAAATGGAACTAGGGCAAAATAACTAACCGATAGATAACGCACCGCATAACTATCAGGTGCTTCACGAGGATCGCGTCCGATATCGCCAAAGGTGAAGAGTTGTTCGAGGTAGAGATTTTTGGCGCGAATTTTTTCTGAGAGAATACGATAGGCTGATTCTTCAAGAGATTCGCCTTGACGCACGAGGGTTCCAGGGAGACACCAGCGATCGCGATATGGCTCATGTTGGCGCATGACAAGTAATACCAATAGACGATTCTGTTCGGTGTCTACCGAAAAGATGACGTTATCGACACCGACTTTGAAGTCTGCTAAAGGTTTGGGTGCTATGGGGCGGGACTTGTCTGCCATGCGTACAGAGACTCTCGTTGGATATATGCTGCGACTGTGGGTATTATGACTGAACTGTTGCCATTGTTGCGATAGTCGGACGAAGAAACATCAGGAATTGATATGGAAGATGGCGCGATCGCTACTTCAGTCCCCATAGTCACCAGACGCTCAACACCAGCTGCAGCAATGGCTACACCTTGACGGGGAACAATTAGCAAACTGACTTGATGAAGCAAATCTTGGGCGCGATACCATGTGGGTAGTTGCGGCACAAGGTCGCCACCGATGACGAGGGTAAAGTTGGCAGGGGGCAGGAGTTTTTGGGCTTGCTCGACGGTGTCAATCGTGCGCGGATGGCTAAGTTCGGGATGCAGGGTGATAGCTTGAGCAGGTGGTTGGATGGCGGCGATGGTTATCTCCATCATGGCGAGGCGATCGCTTAGGCTTGCCTGATGAGTTTTGAATGGGTTATCTGACACCCAAACCAATACGCGATCGTAATGATTATCTAGCCATTGCAATATCTGTTGATGTCCAATACTAGGTGGATCGGCGCTAGTTCCAAAAAGAGCGATATTCATTTGCATGTTAGGAAAGAAATTCTGGATTGAGAATTTGGGCGATCTTATATGGGCATTCGGTCGGAAATATTTGTAGAGATTTGTGTGTTTCCTTTGCCGCATCTCTCCGCGCCCGCCGATAGTACTTCTCTATCCATTCTATATCTTCAAGGAATCTTTTTAAACTAGGAGTATCTTCCAAACAATCTTGAATTTTATCGCGACAATTAGAAAGCGTGTTATTCCAACTTGGTGTTCTCTTATCAGCCTGATACTGACATTTCAGCAAGTGCATTACCAGCAACTGAAAATAGCTACTGAGTTCTTTTTGTTCACTACGTCCTAATGCTTCTAATTCCTCTATCAAATTTTCAATATCTAATTCTGACCAATGCCCTTTCTGTAGATACTCAGCTTGTTTCTGTGTCCATGTTAAGAGGTCTTGTTCATAGTGCGCTACTTTTTTCATAAAAGACCTCGTGATACGCGAGAAACTCCGCGCTTGAGCGCTGAGAGGTAAGCGAACGGCGGTTTCAACCGCCAGTAGATATTAAAACTCATAGCTATAGCCATCCTTACGATGAATAGTTTTGCAATATTTATGACTGATACCTTGAATCAATGTTGATGCTGAGATATTAAAACTGCCAGTAGAACGGACAGCCACACGTCCAACATATTCACCAATTTTCTTTCCAGAAGTAACAATTGCTTTTACAATGTCACCAGTCTGGAAGCCTTTAACAAACTTGCATCTAGGAACATGACGCGATGGGAATCCATACTTGTCTGTTCTGCACATTTGTCTAGTGCCATGACCAGTTGCTTTAATTAGCAATGGTTTATTAGTTAGCACTTCCAAGTTTTCGACTTGTCCAACACAAGCTGCATCAACCCAATGAGTTTTCACTAAGTTCAATCGGACTCGATTGAACTTAGTCTGACCACCTGAACCAGTAGTGACAGGCAAGCCAGTAGTTCTGAGAGCATTAAACAAAGCCCAACGAGTAGAATTAACCGCTGCCGCGTCTTTAAGTGGACGCTTAGCTTGTGCTGTTACCTTTTTTAAAACGTCAGGCTTTTTGGCTAAGAAATCGGTAATGCTTTGCACTCCTTTTTTAATATTGCATGGTTCGCAAGCAAGGGCTAGATTAGAAATACGGTCAGATCCGCCTTTAGATTTTGGATGGATATGTTCTACTTGCAATGGCACATTTTCAGCGCCGCAATAAGCACATTTCCTATTCCATTTTTC
Organism: Cyanobacteriota bacterium; assembly: GCA_025356295.1. Classification (GTDB taxonomy): domain Bacteria; phylum Cyanobacteriota; class Cyanobacteriia; order Pseudanabaenales; family Pseudanabaenaceae; genus Pseudanabaena. Next base: position 714 of record JANXUJ010000176.1, on the reverse strand, counting down.
CAGTAGATACTCACGCACCTCATAGCCTTGTAATTCGCCTTGCTGATATTCAATTCCTGATATTTCGGGATTCTCAATTTGTTGCAAATCAAACCGAACAAGTTCAGAAACAATTGAACTAATAGGAGCAAATTTAATAAACTTGCGTACCCAAGTCATAATCGTTAAAACTCGATGCTCTAAGCTTGGAGCTAACCATCCTTTAATGCGGATGCGATTTAAAAATCTGGCTTGACGATATCTAGTTTTGCGGTTACGTCTACCACGGCGCAAAGATCGGCGTGATTCCATACTATTTTTGATGGCTTGACCACGATGAGTAAGCTCTGCACCAAAGATAACTTTCTCACCTTGCACCAATGCAAGTCCCGTTGTTTTAGAACCAGCATCAATCTTTATTTCAATTGGTTCTGGATTAGCAATCACTTCCTTTTTTAAAATAATTGTGAATGGAAATTGACGGAATATCGCAGCCTTATTAGCATTAAGCAACTTACGCGCCATAGAAGGCTTGCAAGGTGTCAATGGGTTGAGATTGGTATCCAGTACAAAGATTTGGTTTGACATGGTTGTGTCTCCTATAAAAGTAATGTTTGCTTCGCCAATGTTATCTAGGCTTGTTAGGCTTGCAACACTGTTTCAGTGACCTTAAAACTGGTTAATTGCAAACGACAGGGCGGGGAACTAGCACGCATTCCGAGGTGTCGTGACCTA
>JANXUJ010000175.1 GCA_025356295.1 Cyanobacteriota bacterium | reverse complement strand
TGGATTTAGACTTATTTATATTGATTATGATAGCGTAAATACTGTTAGTCGTGGCATAATCTAAAAGAAGAAAGCGAATAAATTCGCTCGTCCGATTTTTATCTCAGGTCTGAAGACACTGAGCTTTCAATCTCTCGTGTGTTTTCTGTAAAGAAGCAGCACACAAACCAGAATCGTTGAGCGAACGGGAGGACTAAATTGTGGATAAAGGTCGCAAGTCAATTATCGAGCATTTTCATCAGGTAGTAAATATGAGTCCCCACCAGTTATCGAGCTGGTTGAAGACTGAGGATTCTTAGGAAGTGGGGCAAAAGAACGGTGAGAATGAATCAATTGGACATCAGTCTGGGCAAAAGATTAATGGTTCGCACTATGCCCCTTTTGTATTTGCTATTTTGTTAGCGATCGCAATAACTTGGTTATGGGGAACAGAAACCTTGGTTGACACTCTCAGCGAGTAACGCGACTGAGATTCCTGATTCAGCGAGACAACTTACCAGATAGACTTACATGTGCCATTCAGTTAAGTTTTATGTCGTATTCAATCAATTCAATCACAATGTCAAGTGATCGCCTGTCAAAGTAATATTAAATCCTCTAAATTCAATGGTTTACGAATGAGTCACAATCAGCCTGATGAAAATAATCGGGAGCGGCGCAAAGAACTGCAAAGTGATGAAGAAGCTTTCCGTCTTCGTCAAGAAGAAAATCGCTTAGGAACGGCTAAGCGAACTAATACCTATATTTGGATAGTTAATAGCATTTACTGGTTGGCGGGGCTGCTAGAAATATTGCTGGGATTGCGGTTCGTTCTGCGTTTGTTTGGGGCTAACCCTCAAAATGAATTTGCGCGGTTGATTAATAATCTATCAGCCCCTTTTATCGCTCCATTTTCAACCTTATTTATTAGCCCTACTTCAGACAACAGGGTAAACATATTTGATGTGAATATTGTGATTGCGATCATCGCTTACGCTCTTTTGAGCTATCTCGCAGTTTCGCTAGTCAGATTTATTTTTTATCATGAAGCATAGATAGTAAGGAGATCAAATTGCTGGATCACTCATTTGGATTTTATGGTCTTGCGTTCTTTGGGATTATTCTAGTGCGCTATTTTTTGGTGGCAGGGGGAACATATTGGTTATTTTATTCAAATTTGGGGCAGTCTTTTGCTAATCAAAATTTGCAGTGTCAGCCTCCCTCTTGGCAATCTATTCAACGTGATATTAAACTCTCTGTACTCTCGGCGGGTGTGTTTGCGATCGCTGCTGCATTTATATTGTCAACATATGGTTGGGGAATTACGCGCATATATAGCAATCCTCAACAGTATGGATTATGGTATTTAGGCGTTAGTTATTTGGCTGTATTGGTTCTTCAAGATGCCTATTTTTATTTCACCCATCGTTTGTTTCATCACCCGTTACTGTTTCATTGGTTACATCAAGGGCATCACCGATCGCGCTATCCCACACCCTGGACTTCGTTTGCGTTTGATCCACTAGAGGCAATTATTGCTTCTCTGTTTCTAGTCGGCATTGTTTTTATTATTCCCTTACATTTCATTACTTTAATTGCTGTACTCACCACGATGACGGTCTGGGCGGTGTTAAATCATCTAGGAATTGATCGGTTTCCATTATCGTTCCCTCACCACTGGCTAGGTCGATGGTTTATCGGTCCCGCCCATCATTCTATCCACCATCTCAAGTACACTTTGCATTATGGTCTGTATTTCACGTTTTGGGATAAACTATTCGGCACTCAAGACATTGAGTATCAAAAAGAATTTAATAAGTTTCACCCATGAAAGAAGAATCATTAGTTCAGTTAGCTAAATCTCTTTTATATAAAAAAGCTCTTGTCAAGGTAGATGGAGAATTTGTGGGGGCGATCGCTTCAATCCCCAGAAATTTAGACAATCAAGACTTAAATTATAATGAAATTTTCATTCGGGATAATGTACCTGTAATGATTTATCTGTTGCTGGAGGGAAAGTTTGAGATTGTTAAACATTTTTTAAATACTTGTTTGCGATTACAGAGCGATCAATTTCAAACTAAGGGCATATTTCCGACCAGTTTTGTCGAAATCAAGGGGAAACTTATTGCTGATTATGGACAAAGAGCGATTGGAAGAGTTTGTTCGGTAGATGCTAGTTTGTGGTGGGTAATTTTAGCTTGTATATATGTAAATAAGTCTGGCGATCGCACTTGGGCGGCGACCTCACAAGTCCAGATTGGTATTCAACATCTTCTTAATCTGATTTTGCATCCCACTTTCCGTGATGCACCGACCTTATTTGTGCCTGATGGGGCGTTTATGATCGATCGCGCTCTTGATGTTTGGGGAAATCCTTTAGAAATACAAGTGCTTTTATATGGCGCTCTTTTAAGTGCGGTGGGATTGATCCAAATTGATTTAGAAGAAAAGGGACATATTAATACGCAGTCTTCGATTGATTTGCATAATCCTGATTTGCGCGATCCTAAAAATGCATTGATTGGGCAGCAGATATATCGCAAGTCCTATGCGATCGCTTGGCTAAAAAGACTAAGAAGCTACATGCTCAAAAATTATTGGGTAAACTCCAAAATTGTCCAAACTATTCGCCGCCGCCCTACTGAACAATATGGCGATAGTGTTGCTAATGAATACAATATCCAAACCGAAACTATTCCCCATTGGTTACAGGAATGGCTAGGTGATCAAGGGGGATATTTGATTGGGAATGTGCGAACTGGTAGACCAGATTTTCGCTTTTTTACTTTAGGGAATTGTCTAGGGGCAACTTTTGATCTGATTAGCTCAGAACAACAGCGATCGCTATTCCATCTGATGCATCAAAATCAGAGTTCTTTGTTTGCCCAAATGCCTATGAGGATATGTCATCCACCCTTACAGAGCGAAGACTGGCGCAAAAAAACTGGATACGATCGCAAAAATCTGCCCTGGTGTTATCACAACGCTGGACATTGGCCCTGTCTTTTCTGGTTTTTCGCGATCGCCACCTTACGACATACACACCGCCAATCTTCTGCGGATAATTTGATGATTGATCGTCTGCTTCAAGATAATTATGAGCTTCTTGTCAAAAGATTGCCTCAGCAAAATTGGGCAGAATATTTTGATGGTCCAAATGGAGTTTGGGTTGGTCAACAAGCAAGGCTATATCAAACTTGGACGATTGTTGGCTTTCTATTAACACATCACCTTCTCAAAGTAAATCCTAGTGATAGTAATATTATGGATTTACCATCTCTCAAAAATTTTGCTTCCTCGGCACTACCAAACCTTGAAAATGATTAAATTGCCAACTAATAAACTCTTAGCAAGCGATCGCTTGCTAATCTCAGATATTGATAATACTTTGCTAGGCGATCGCGTTGCCCTAAAAAAACTAATTACCTATCTGCAATCTCCTGACCTAGCCTTTGGCATTGCCACAGGACGCTCTATCACAAGTGCCAAACAAATTCTTTTGGAATGGGAAGTACCCGCACCCGATCTATGGATTACTTCAGTAGGTAGTGAAATCCATTACGGCTCAAACATCCAACCCGATACTAATTGGCGCGCCCATATCAGCTATCAATGGCAACCTGAATTAATTCAAGATGCGATCGCTGATTTATCAGGAATTAAACTACAAAGCTCAGAAGGACAAAGTCTCCACAAGGTCAGCTATTTAGTTGATCCTCAAAAATCTCCTTCTATCGCCGAAATTCAAGCACATCTGCGATCGCATCAGCTTTATGTGCATACTATTTATTCTCATCAAGAGTTTTTAGATATATTACCGCTCAGAGCTTCTAAAGGAGATGCAGTTAACTACTGCACAACTGAGTGGGGTTTCGCGATTGAACAAGTTCTCGTTGCAGGAGATTCAGGCAATGATGAGCAGATGCTGGCGGGTAGTCCTAAAGCCGTAGTAGTGGGAAATTATAGTTCAGAGTTAGAGAAGCTCCGAGGACAGAAAGATATATATTTTGCAAAGGGACATTATGCGGAAGGGATTTTAGAAGCGATCGCGCATTATAATTTTTGACCAAACCTTAGAAGCGTGAGTGTTTACTATAAAGATTCAATACATTCTTATACAACTCACACACTTTCAGAATCTAAATGTACGTTATTTCAATCATCTTCCAGTTAGAGTCTTTTTATTGAGATAGCAGATTTTGGTATAGGTATAGGTGACTGTTAAAGCCGCTATTTGGCAGCTATTTGTTACCTCCACCAAAATTTATACTTAGGAGATTGATAATGAGAATTGCCCAAGTCGCTCCACTATGGGAACAAGTCCCTCCACCCGCCTATGGCGGTACAGAACTCGTAGTAAGTTTATTGACCGAAGAATTAGTAAATCGTGGTCATGAAGTCACGTTATTTGCATCGGGTGACTCGATCACTCAGGCTAACTTGGAATCAGTTCATCCTAGAGCCTTACGTCTAGACAGTACGGTTAAAGACCCGAATATTTACGACATGCTTAACATGATTCGAGTTTGTGAGAATGCTGATAAATTTGATGTCATTCATTCTCATGTCGGTTGTGTCGCGCTTCCCTATGCAAATCTAGTAAAGACTCCCATTGTTCATACTCTGCATGGTATTTTCACAGCCGACAACGAAAAACTGTTTAAGCATGTTCGCAAACAGCCTTTTATAAGTATCTCTAACTCACAACGAGATAAAAATTTAGGTTTGAACTATGTATCGACAGTTTATAACGGTATCGCGCCCAATACTTACAACTTTTATCCCCAGCCAGAGCATCCTCCGTATCTGGCTTTTTTGGGTCGCATGTCACCCGAAAAGGGCGCACATCTTGCCATTGAGATTGCTCAACGTTCAGGATGGCACTTGAAAATGGCAGGAAAAATTGATGCTGTAGATTTAGAATATTTTGAGAAGCAAATTCAACCTCATATTGATGGAGCTCAAATTGAGTTTCTTGGAGAGGCAAATCACCAACAAAAGAGTGTTCTCATGGGTGGAGCTGTAGCAACTCTGTTCCCGATTACATGGAGGGAGCCATTTGGATTAGTGATGATCGAATCGATGGTGACGGGAACACCCGTAATCGCGATGAGTTTGGGTTCGGCTCCTGAAGTAATCGCACATGGCGTGAGTGGATTTCTCTGTCATAACGTGGATGAGTGTATAGACGCGATCGCACTTGCAGCCCAGCTAGATCGCCGTACTTGTCGAGATCACGTTTTGATTAACTTCACGGCAAAACGAATGGCAGATGGATATGAGTTGGTATATCAGAAGATTTTAGGCTCAACATATTCTCGAAATGGACAAAATCGCAGTCTGGTAATGCAATAGATAACCCTTATTAGGATAGGGCGCGCTGCACGATGCACCGCCTATCCTCAATAAATGAAAAATAATCAGGAGACAAACATCATGTTGAGTTTAAATAGACAGGCGATCGCACTCATCTCAGATCACGCTGATCCTGCGGCTGAGATTGGTCGAGAGGAAGCAGGTGGTCAAAACGTCTATGTCCGCCATGTCGGTGAAACTTTGGCAGCACTGGGTTGGCATGTGGATATGTTTACGCGTAAAGTCCATGCTGATGATCCTGTAATCGTTCAGCACTCACCCTATTGTCGAACAATTCGCCTCAAAGCAGGTGCAGAGACCTATATTCCCCGAGATCGATTGTTTGGACATATGCCAGAGTTTGTAAGATCATTCCAAGCATTTCAGAGAACTCATGGCTTAAACTATCCCCTCATTCATACCAACTATTGGCTTTCCGCTTGGGCTGGATTGGAGTTGCAAAAAACCAGTGCAATCCAACTGGTGCATACTTATCACTCTTTGGGAGCCGTGAAATATCAATCTCTGGTGGAGATTCCTCAAGTTGCAAATACTCGCCTGAGAATTGAACGAGAGATTTTAGAACGGGCTAATTGTGTGGTTGCGACTAGCCCTCAAGAGCAAGAAACTTTGCGATCGCTTGTTTCGACTCGTGGTCAAATTGAAGTTATTCCCTGTGGTACTGACACCAACAACTTTCGTTTAACCTCAAAGACTCATGCTAGGACAAAATTGAAATTAGGTAGCCATGAAAGAGTCATTCTCTATGTGGGCAGATTTGATGAGCGCAAAGGTATTGAAACTCTAGTTAAAGCTTGCTTGTTATTAAAAGAAAAAGATGTTCAAAATCTCAAGCTGATAATCGTGGGCGGCAGTTCTGACGATATGCCTGATGGTGATGAAAGAAAAAGGATTGAAAATCTTGTCGATCAATTAGGATTGCAGGAGTCTACTATCTTTGCGGGTAGGATTGGGCATGATGTTTTGCCGCTGTACTATACGGCCGCCGATGTTTGCGTGATTCCTAGTCACTATGAGCCATTCGGTTTAGTGGCGATCGAGGCAATGGCTTGCGGTGTACCTGTTGTCGCGTCTAACGTGGGCGGCTTAAAATTTACAATCATCCCTGAAGAGACTGGACTTTTGGTGGAACCTAAAAATATAGAAGCCTTTGCAAATGGCATTCATCGCATTCTCTGTGATGAGTTATGGGTCAGAAAAATGAGAAGACAAGCATCTGCAAATGTAAATCAACGATTTAGTTGGGCAGGAGTAACTATTCAATTGAGTGAACTCTATCGTCATGTCTTGGCTCAATCAATTATGCGTGAGCAAGCTTGGAGTTACAAAATGCCAAGTATCAATAGATCAGCATAAATTGCTCTCAGCTTAAAATCTAGAAGCGTGGGTCGTCTGCTACGCGGAGGATACACGCTTCTAGATTTTACTTATATCAAAAAGCATCAAAAACTAAATCTAATCAAATAAATCTAATCAAATAATATGTCCGACATAATTAAATCAGTTGCAATTGAACCCGCCCCAATTGAAGTCGATGGACGAACATATGTTCCTGTCGATAAGATGTTGATGGTTCCTTGGAGTTGTGTAATTGGCGAACATCCTATTTCTACGTTGACATTGAAAGATGATGATTTATTTTTGATCACTGATACTCTAGGCAATATCTCCGACCTGAGCTGTCGCCTCGGTGGAATTGAAGACAGCATGGGACTGTTCTGCCGTGATACAAGGTTTCTCAGTCGTTTGGAATTACAAATTGATGGGCGATCGCCAATTGCTTTTAGCAGTACAGCACATAAAGGATTTGCGATGACAGTCCTGTGTTCAAATCCAGAGATTAACCAGCAAAATGATAATCTAGGTGCTAGTCAAATCAAAGCCGAAACCATAGACATTCATCGAGAAATTGTGATCAAAGGTGGCTTTTTTGAAGAGATTAAAGTAACTAATTACAATACGCATCCAGTCAGTTTTGTACTCAGTCTGAGCTTAGATGCTGATTTTGCAGATTTATTTGAAGTAAAAGGAAGTAAGCGCGAAAAAAGGGGCGTCTTCCTGCAATATGTCCCTAATCTAGAACTGAAGTCTACTCAGTCATTACCGAAAGAGATAGTTCTTGCTTATGAAGGATTAGATGGAGCTTTGATGGAATCTCGGATCCAATTTAATTCTTTTCAGCCTCAAGAAATTCATGGATATACAGCAGTTTGGCGATTAGATTTAGGCGCTCATGAACAGACAAATTTAGGATATCGGATTCACCTGTTCACAAATAACCGTCCAACCTCTATTGTTAGCGTACCTGAGACATTTGCACAGGCAAAAACGGAGGAATTGTTAGAAGAAAAAATTTGGACAGAGCAGATCACCAAAATTCAAACTGATAATAAATCACTGAATCAAGTGATCGATCGCGCTGTACAAGATATTTATTTATTAAGACAAACTTCTGAAAAGAATAATTTTCTTTCGGCTGGAGTGCCTTGGTTTTCGACGTTGTTTGGTAGAGATTCGATCATTTCTGCTTCCCAAACCTTGATTTTAGACCCCATGATTGCGCGGGATACGCTCTCTATTTTGGCTCACTTTCAGGGCAAAGTCGATGATGAATGGCGCGATGAGCAAAAAGGTAAGATTCTTCATGAAATTAGGCTCGGTGAGATGGCGCGATGTAATGAAGTTCCGCATACTCCTTACTACGGCACTGTTGATGCGACTCCGCTGTGGTTGATGCTCTATGCTGAGTATTTTGCTTGGACTGCGGACTATATGATCTTAGATAGACTATGGCCAAACGCGATTTCGGCGATGGCGTGGATTGATCGTAACTGTCAAGAAACTGGCTATCTGATTTATCATCGTGATTCCAAAAAAGGGCTGCTAAATCAAGGATGGAAAGATTCTGAAAACTGCATAGTTAATAGCAAAGGGGAACTTGCGGAAGGGGCGATCGCATTATCTGAAGTGCAAGGATATGTCTATGCGGCTAAGATTCGCATGAGTGAGTTAGCGGAGAAAAAGGAGCTATTTGATCTAGCTGAACTATGGCGATCGCAAGCCAAAGATTTGAAATTGCGATTTAATCAAGATTTCTGGATGCCCGATCAAGACTATTGCGCTTTGGCGCTTGATGGTGAAGGTAAGCCTGTAGATAGTATTACTTCTAACCCTGGACATTGCTTAAATCTGGGCATTTTTGATCACGAAAAAGCCCTTAGGGTAGCGGCGCGTTTAAATGCGCCCGACATGTTCAATGGTTGGGGCATTCGCACCCTGAGTAGTCTTTCTCCCGCTTACAATCCGATGGGATATCATATTGGTTCTGTTTGGCCTCATGATAATAGTCTGATTGCAGTCGGTATGCGATCGCATAGCATGGTCAAACAATCATTGAGAATCGCTCAGGGTTTGATTGATATGACCCTAGCTCAACCCTATCAACGTCCTCCCGAATTATTTTGTGGCTATGAGCATGATGGTTTTACGACACCCGTGCAGTATCCTGTCGCCTGTTCACCCCAAGCTTGGGCTTCGGGAACTATCTTTCAATTAATTTCGGTTATGGTAAATTTCGTACCAAATGCGATCAGTAATCAACTGCATATCATTGATCCTTGTTTACTCAATTCTATTAATCACTTATCGATTCAGAATTTACGGATTGGACAAACATTACTCGATCTTGAGTTTGAGCGTTCGGGTGATACCACTGCTTGTCGAGTTAATAAAAAACGTGGCAACCTTCGCGTCATTATTGAAGCCTAAAACCAAACCCAGATAAGAGTTTAAAAGTGCCGC
>JANXUJ010000091.1 GCA_025356295.1 Cyanobacteriota bacterium | reverse complement strand
GGTGCTTCGCGCCGCCGCCCACTTTTTGGATTTATACCGCCATTTCTTGGTGAACTGACAACTGTATTTCACTTTGCTGAAAAAGATAATTAACCATCGCAAATAAACTTTTTAGCTCAAAAATACTATGTGGTGCAGGATGATGTGTAAACTTGCTTCCTTCCAGCTTGCCAAACTCCCAATTGATACCATTAGAGACAATCCCAAATATCGCGATCGCCGATTCCCCATTTAAACGCTGCGCCGCCACCATCTCGGCTAAACACTGCCCCCAGCCCCAATCAAAATTATCCTGTTTTGCTTTTACGATTAGCAAATAGGGCTTATCAAATACAACTTTACCAAGCGGCGATCGCCTAGCCAGAACGTACTCAGGATAGCCAGACAGAGCATCATCACAGGTTAGCATCTGATGACTCCACAGCGTGAACTTGCTGCTATAGGCTTTCCAAACTTCTTTCAGAATTGGATAAATCAAATTTTCGCAGATCGCAAATTCAGAATTATTCACCACTCCTTCCCGCATTACATATTCTAAGTCTTGCTGAAAGTATTCTGATACAGGAAACATTGTTTGGGCAACAAAGTTTGCTTCGGTATAAATCACCTGTAATTCTTTGACCGTTATGCCCAGACTTTTAAAGTTGCTAAATGACATCATCTTCCCTAATGTTATTTATAGTTTTGTATCTGCTAGAGAATCACTGTATTTAATAAACCCGTGCTTTTCTATGTAATAACTAAGCCTTCTTTCATCACTAGATTCTACATAAATTCCATATATTTCACAAATACGAGATAGGTCTATAGCCTAAGTACTGCTAAAACCTAACTTGGAATGATTTAAAGCATTTTTCTTTAGATAAATGTTTAGATCTAAATCAGTTTTATCTTCACCACAATTAAAATTGATTTTCCTGAGTTTACTAGACGTTATATTAAAATCAGATAAATTTTTAATACTGATAAGATTCACAAAAACTCTATCCCAATTGAAGCTTAAACATACGGATTAAATCTTCTGAAGCTCTGGGTAAATTTTTATTTTTTTGTAGCTGTGAAACAGATGGATCATCTAATAGCTTAGAAGATTTTTCAATGTCTGCCCATAACAAAAGTGTGTCTGCTTCTGACAATACAATTTTTCTTTTAACAGAGACAGCAAAAACTCGACCATTAACTTTAGGATTTTCAAGTACACGCATGAAAACCTTGAATGATCGAGAAAATAGACTTTTGTTTAAGTTGTTAAATTTGTAAATATTTATAAAGTCTACATTAGACTTAAGTTATGGCATTAGCATACTTGACACACCACATAAATCCATATCCTTGATCTAGACGTTGCTCTTTCAAGCGCTGATTAGTAGTGAGTATTGAGAAACTTGGTGTATCAAGTATAAACTTTTTAAGGTGCTAAAGCATTTCCTCTAAGCAAACTACCGATCGTCTTAGCGGTAATTTTCAACTGTGTGAAAGGATTAGCTGGCACGACTGTTTTGTAGAGGTAGCTGTCAAAAGTGAGCTTCTGCACATCTTTATCAGCGCACATTTCCACAAATGCTTCGCGAGTGGCGTTAGTGGCATAAAACACATTCTGGAGAATGTCGAGAACTTTGTAGGTCAAGCCATACTGCTTGTCCCAACGCTTGATGTAAACCTTGAGATCGGCTTCAGTGGGAATACGCTTGCCAGCTTCAGCAAACTCCACGATCGCTTCGGCACACATCCGACCAGACTTCGCTGCGAAATAAATACCTTCGCCGCTCGACTTGGTGACATAGCCAGCCGCATCACCAACAAGAGCAATCCGACCAACAACACGGCGAGGTCTTGGATGCTCAGGAATTGGATGTGCTTCGACTTTGATCACTTCACCACCTGCGATGCGAGGTAGCGCCCGAGCGCGGATACCTGCTTGCAGCTTTTTGATCAGGCGTTGGTTTTTGTGCATCGTGCCAGTGCCAACCGCAACGTGATCATATTTGGGGAATACCCATGCGTAGAAGTCGGGCGAAACATCATCGCCCACATACATCTCGGCTAAATCTTTGTAATATTCCATTTTTTCGGGAGAAATGCGAATCCGCTCTTGGAAGGCGATCGCATAGTTATAGTCACCCGCATCCATGGCTTTAGCGACCACTGAGTTAGCACCATCAGCACCAACAATCAGATCAACTTCGAGATTACGCATGACTCCTTCATTGCCACCTTCAGTAAAATCTGAATAGCTGAGAACGTAAGGCTTTTTGCCGTTTTCAGTAATTTTAATATCTAAAATTCTGGCATTGATTAGCTTTGCGCCAAGACTGGCCGCGCGATCGCGTAAATATGCGTCTAAAACTTCGCGGCGGCACATGCCGATATATTCATCAGGATTGTCTAATTTGATGTCCACTTCCACATTGCTAGGAGAGATCATCTTCATGTTGCGAACACGGCGATCGATGATCTCGTCAGGCAAGTCAAATTCTTGCACCATACATAGAGGAATTGCTCCACCGCAGGGTTTGGCGTTGTCCAGCTTTCGTTCAAATATATAAGTCTCGATACCTGCCTTAGCCAACGTCTCAGCCGCGCAAGAACCCGCAGGTCCGCCTCCTACCACAGCAACTCGTAATGTCAAAATGCGCTCCTAAAGCTATATCTAATCAACTAAATCTAATCATTTATTAATTTGGATGTTAACATTCTCAAGCTATGGAGTGGGGGCAAAATTGACGAATATTAACATTTGTATTGTTTTGTATATCGTATTTCTTCTTTTTCTACCTTTTTACAGCCTGTTGAGACTTCAAGTAGTACAGATAAAAGCCAGATAAATTTTTGAAAGCGCTGCTTCGTGGCGCTTTCAAAAATTTATCTGGCTTTTTAATAATGTA
>JANXUJ010000014.1 GCA_025356295.1 Cyanobacteriota bacterium | reverse complement strand
AGCCTATTCCCAATGAAAATGTTTTACGCCAGCTAAATATTCACCAGTTAGAAATTGTTACGGCAAGTGTCGTGATTCATGAGCTTATATATGGCTGTTTGCGCTTGCCAGAGTCTCGAAGACGAGATGCTCTCTGGAATTGTGATATTTCTTTAATTGGTCATAGCCTAGGCGCTCATGTATCTATTGATGTTGCATTAGCTTTGCAAAATCGCAAATTAGGAAATGTTAAAAGTATCATCCTTCTCGATCCCGCAGTAGATATGCCCACTGGCTACACAGTTAAAAATTTAAGCAGCATTAGCGAATTAACTTTTATTCGTGCTTTCTACACCAGTAATTTCGGAAGCTCAAGCCTTTCTGCTTCTGCTAATGAAAGCTATAATGTCAAATTCCTATCAGGACGAATCAATCCAATCGCAGCGCATGGAGAGGCAATGACATTGCTGGCAAACTCATTTCAAGGTGACTCAAGTGGTAAGCGTAACTGTATTGCCGAACAATTCACTAAACTCGATCAGTCATTTCCCGACATCCCCCAAAACACTAAGCGTGAACGCCCCGCAAATGGCACTAAACCATCAACCGATCTCTATGTCACCTATGACAGTAACAAATGGTTATACCCTAAACAAATTGTTAGCAGAGGATTAGATGTAAATCCTGAGAAGGGAAATTGTAAGTTAGAGAGTGACAGTACTCGTACTTTCGATTTCATTCAAGATACTCTGTAACAGAGTAAACCTTCTATTTTTTTAAGCATAGCGATCGCTATATTTAGAGAGTGATTTTGATATTCACACAATATTATCTTGCAATGAATGTAAGCGATGATAGATACCACCTTGAGATAGAAGCTGTTGATGGGAGCCAATTTCGACAATTTGACCCTTATCTAAAACTACGATTTTATCGGCTTCGCGCACAGTGCTAAGACGGTGGGCGATCACAATCGTGGTGCGCGTTCCTTGAATACGACGCATTGCTAATTGAATTGATCGCTCGGATTCATAATCAAGACTAGAAGTTGCTTCATCAAATACAAGAATATCAGGATTAACTAGCAACGCTCTGGCGATTCCCAATCTTTGACGCTGACCACCCGATAGTCGCACGCCGCGCTCACCAACGATCGTGTTATAGCCGCGTGGCAGTAGATGCAAAAACTCATCGACACTGGCGATCGCACAGGCTTCTTGGACTTGAGCAAAAGTTGCGGTGGGATTTCCGTAAACGAGATTATCTTTCAGAGTTCCATTAAAAATGTCAACTTCTTGATGCACGATCGCCAGACGTTTACGATAGCCCGTAATATCAAGTTCGGTAATGTTCTGACCATCAATCAAAATACCGCCGCCCGATGGCTCAAAATAACGGAATAGAAGTTTAACAAGTGTCGATTTGCCTGAGCCAGATCGTCCAACTAGCGCCACTGTTTCATAGGGTTCAATGGTGAACTGAACTTTTTCAAGTACAGGGCGATCGCGATCGTAGCCAAAGGTGAGATTACGAAATTCCACTTTGCCATCAAAGCGATATTGGGGATATCTGATATCAGGATGTTTGGTATCAGGATATAAGGCGATCGCGGCATCTTGACCATTCGATTGTTTCATAAACTCATGGAAGCGCATCATTGATGAATATCGCCGCGCAAACACTTCTGCTAGTAAACAAATTGGCTTGATCTCGGAATATGCCATGCTCGCCAAAGTGGAAACCGTGATAAAATGTCCAATCGACATCTGTCCGCTGACAGTGGCAAATAGCGCCGCGCCAAAAACGAGAAATTGACAAGATTCTAGTACCGTATCTCGCACCATTCCCAGTTTCACATAGCCGATGTGAATCCCCCAAAGTGATACTTTGGCTTCACGGATAAGGCGATCGCTCTGACGTTTATATTCCTTCGCTTCGTTGCCAAAAGCTTTAACGGTTTTGATATTAGTAATCAATTCTGAAGTACGGCTTTCCGTATTCTCTTGATGTATATCAAGAGTTTCTTCTCTTTTAACTAGCGATTTCAGCTTTTGTAAACTTGCCAATAGCACCACAATAAATGAGACTAAAAAGAACGCCGAAATCCACCAAGCGATCGCGCAAATAATTACAAAAATACCAAGGATTCGGACTACTTTGGGAATCAACTGCCCTGCGATTTCAGGATAGGACCACATATGGTTAGCTAAGCCGCGCGCCACTCTTCCCGCAATCCTTCCAGGGTTATTTTCATCGTAAAACTCGATGGGCAAAGTCAGGATTTTGGCGATCGCCTTTTGCGTTTGATCACGGCGAGATTTAAGCGCAATTTCCCAATGGAAGTTATTGGCAACCCAAACTTGAATTGGCGCACGCAAGACCGTAACTATAAAAATCAATCCTGACAGAATGATTAAGGAATTGGCTTGATTAACAGGTTGTCCAAACAGTCCCGCTGCTCCGATGACCAAATTATTAATTTCGCGATCAAGCGATCGCCCTGATAACACATTCAGGATTTGCCCAACCGTATACGGAACAACGAGGTCAATAATTTCAAACAAGCTAGAACCCGTAATACTCCAGATCGCCGTTTTTTGATAGCGTTTAAAGTAAAGGACTATGTCCCAAAAGTTTGCGGTCATACTTGTTAAAATCAAAATGCGACAACTTGCTTTTCCTTAATATGACATATATCAACTATGTGATCGTTTAGGTTGCATTGATCTACAAATCTAAATTTCATTTATACTAAGACTCAAGATCGCTATGTATCATAACCCCATATGCATTTTAAATTTTCTCCAAGT
>JANXUJ010000209.1 GCA_025356295.1 Cyanobacteriota bacterium | reverse complement strand
CGCCCGCAACACAATTACACTGCATGACTACCAAATTTATTTGATTAGTACTATTTTTTTACTGTTTATTTGCTATTTATTTATTTTTGTAGAGGCACTTAAATCTATCCCATTACTCATAATTCATCAAGTTAGAGCTTATGTATATCGTAATTTTGGCTTGCAAATTAATAAATTTGTAACTACTGCACCAAAGTAGCGCTTCGCAATACTTTTGACATCTGGTTTTTATCCTGTAAGTTGGTTAAAGAAGCCATGTCATTAACAACGGGTCATTAGCTAATGTCGAAAACAATGTCAAAACGAATAGTGCTGTCAAATGGCATTGTGATATTGGTAACTGAAAATCCAACGGCTGACATTATTGCCGCGCGTTGCTTTTTTGCAGGTGGGGAACGGGTTGAAACCTTGCCAAAATCAGGGCTAAACTATCTAGCTGCCTCGCTGTTGACACGCGGCACTAAACGATATTCTTCATTAGAAATTGCCGAACGGGTCGAGTCGATTGGAGCTTCACTAGGAACAGAATCTTCTAGTGATTATTTTTTGTTGTCATTGAAGACGATTACATCTGATTTTCGCGATATGTTGCTGCTTGGCTCAGAGATTTTGCGATCGCCGAGTTTTCCTGATAGTGAACTCGAACTCGAAAGACGGTTGACAATTCAATCGATCAGATCGCAACAAGAGCGCCCATTTACAATTGCTTATGATCGATTGCAACGCTTGATGTATGGCGATCATCCCTACGGTTTTTCGAGTCTTGGCACTGAAGAGACGATTAGTGCAATTACGCGTGATGACTTGAATAATTTTCATCAAAACCATTTGCGCCCTGATCAAATGGTGGTTAGTATTGCTGGCAAGATTTTGCCCGAACAAGCGATCGCTCTCGTTGGCGAAGCATTTGGTGATTGGCGTAAGTCTAGTCAACCAAACTTTATTTCTAATCCTGCACCACATTTTCAACCGCTATTAGTAACTCATGAGCAGGATACACAACAAGCGATCGTGATGATTGGCTATCCTGCGCCAGCGGTTAGCTCTCCCGACTATGCCGCCCTAAAAGTCATTTCGACTTATTTAGGTAATGGGTTATCGAGCCGTTTATTTGTGGAATTGCGCGAAAAGCGGGGACTTGCTTACGAAGTCTCGGCTTTTTATCCCACGCGGTTAGAAGCTTCGCAGTTTGTCGCCTATATGGGAACTGCTTCTCAAAATACGGGTATGGCTCTAGAAGGTTTACGTCATGAATGCGAGAGATTAGCCACAGAATTACTCACCGAAGAGGAGCTAAAAATCTGTAAAAGCAAGTTGCTTGGGCAATATGCGCTCGGCAAGCAAACCAATGGTCAAATCGCTCAAGTGTATGGTTGGTATGAGGTGATGGGTTTAGGTTTAGATTTTGATCAACATTTTGTGGAGGCGATCGCTGCCGTAACTTTAGCTGATATCCAAAATGCGGCTCAAAAGTATTTTGCGATCCCAGCAATTTCTATAGTTGGCTCTGCTGAAGCTTTACAGCAAATAATGTAGCGAAAATGGAAAGGGTGTTTTGCGCCTTTCGCTATATCATGAATAATCATGAAATTATTTGTAAAGGAGTATTTCTTTCTGTGTTTAACTTCAAAAATCATTGGACGGGTTTCAAGCAAGTAGCGATCACCTTTTGCGTCATGCTTGTGTTGGTAAGTACTCTGTTTGCACCCGTCTTGACCCAGCCTGCGATCGCCCAAAGCTCATCTAAAGCCGCAGTAGCGCGTGCTGTATCGGTGCAAAGACTGCAAGTACTTAGCGATCGCTTTGATCGTCTCGAAAAATATGTTTATACCCAAAATTGGAATGATGTTCGTACATATATTCATGGACCATTTGGTGAAATTCGCCGAGAACTGAGAATGGTCGCTGGTCAGTTGGATCGAACTCAAAAAGAAAAGGCTAATGATTTAGCTGATAGCTTATTCAAAAATTTTGTCGGACTTGACACTGCTGCTAAAGATCGTGACGCAATATCCGCCGAGTCTGCCTTTAAAAATGCTCTTCAAGACTTTGAGGCGATTTCTAAGCTAGCTAGCTAGAATATTTAGGGGGCGCAACGCGCCCCCTAAATATTTCTTGATTCTTGAATTTTATGCAAAGACCAATTTATTTGGACTGTCATGCCACCACACCTGTTGATGAACGGGTGTGGGAGGCGATGTTGCCATATTTTAGAGAGTCATTTGGCAATGCGGCTAGCACGGGACATTTGTATGGCTGGGAAGCAGCGTCAGCAGTCAAATTAGCACGGGAAGCGATCGCTAAGGCAATTAACGCCACACCCGAAGAAATTGTATTTACCAGTGGTGCAACTGAGTCAAATAATCTGGCGATTAAGGGCGTTGCTGAGAGCTATCACCAAAAAGGGCGGCATATTATCACCGTCCAAACCGAACATAGCGCTATTCTCGATCCCTGCGTTTATTTAGCATCTCTCGGTTTTGAGATTACTTATTTACCTGTCCGATCAGATGGCTTAGTTGATTTATCAGAACTTGAACGCGCCATTCGTCCCGATACGATTTTAATCTCAGTGATGGCGGCAAATAATGAGATCGGTGTACTGCAACCGATCGCCGAAATTGGTCAAATTTGTCACGATCGCGCTCCACAGCAACAAGTTCTCTTTCATAGTGATGCTGCTCAAGCGATCGGTAAAATCCCTCTTGATGTGATGACGATGCATATCGACCTTATGTCGCTCACCGCCCATAAAATCTATGGAGCAAAAGGAATTGGAGCTTTATATGTACGCCGCCGCAATCCTAGAGTCAGCCTGACACCACAGTTGCATGGCGGTGGACATGAGCGAGGAATGCGCTCTGGCACTCTCTACACGCCGCAAATTGTCGGCTTTGCAAAAGCTCTAGAAATAGCGATCGCTTCTCAAGCTGAAGAGCAGCAACAAGCCTTAACTATACGTCAACATCTATGGGAATGCTTAAGTGAGCTTGATTGCATTTCTCTCAACGGACATTCCACTAAACGACTTGCAGGAAATCTCAACGTCAGCTTTACAGGACTTAATGGACAATTATTAATGCTAGCATTGCAACCGATAGTCGCTGTATCTTCAGGTTCTGCTTGCGCGTCTGCTAAAACTGCACCATCCCATGTACTCACAGCTTTAGGGCATTCCCCAGAACTAGCCTCTGCTTCGATTCGCTTTGGCATTGGCAGATTTAATACTTTAGAAGAGATAGAAATAGTCGCTAATCATGTTCTCGCGTCAGTGCGATCGCTAAGACCTATTTAAGTCATTTTAGCGATCGCACTGATGCAAGATTAGAGCGCAAGATTAAAGCGCAAATTAGGGCGCAGATACACCCATACTGGCGGGATCATCAGTTGTAGGCGACACAATTGCGCGGCGATTGCTCTCTCCTGAAGATGCAACCGATTTTGGTTGATAGAACGACATCGATCCCACAATAGGAATGGTCGAGGGACAATCTTTTGACTTAAACCAAACTCGTTTGCCAGGTGCTAAGTCTTGAGTGCCATAGCGTTCAGACATCAGACAATCGCTTTGAGCATCGTGAAGTGCAACAGCATTTACATTGAGCAATCCAGTATTCACGGACTCGATATATCGATTACGATATATCCCTTGAACAATATTGCGATTGTAGAGGTTCGCAGAAGTCCCTACTTTGAGGGTATATCTGTCAATCATCCAATCAGGAACATAGTAATTGTGCGATTCTCCTGCCACATTTTTGAAGGTAACAATATTGCCAGAAATCTTCTCTATTACCTGAGGCGAAGCGCTATCTATATATTCGGCAACTGGTTGTGCATCGACCGATGTTGTTGCCGCGATCGAAATTGAAATCATCGCCACAAAATAACTTAAAATAAGTTTTTGCATATTCTAAAATCTCCAAAAATTAGAGTAAAACCAAAGTTCAATTAGAAATAAACTGAACTTCTTACTCCTTCACGATTGCAGAACTACGGTTGATTTAATATGTAAGTTGATTGACTACAGAACAAAACTTATTTATCTAGAAGTAGCTATGTAAAAACCAAAGCCTTGATCGCCCGCG
>JANXUJ010000189.1 GCA_025356295.1 Cyanobacteriota bacterium | reverse complement strand
GCAGAGTTTGATTTGTTACTAGCGGAGATTGGCAAAGAGGTATTAGTTGAGATAGATGAAAGTGAGTTTAGTGAGTTTGACCAAAAGCTAGGTTTAGATTTGTTATCTAGTGATCCTGATGTTGATGAAACTAAGGAATTTACAGATGACAATTCTGATAGTGATGAAGGTCAATTAGTGGCATTTAAAGAGTCAGAATTAAGGGCTATGGGTCTGCCTACTATTCGCTCCCAATTTGGAGTTACTGCTCGTAGCTATTCTGAAGCATTTACCAAGCTGCAAGGTTTAGGAATTATAGTAAATAAGGATTTGCGCGATCGCATTGCTAATTGGTGATGATGAATTTAGGTTAATAACGCTTCAATTTTGCCAATAACTTCATCAATAATACTTACAGAAGCCTTCTCAATAAAATCGATCCTTCTCGCTTGCCAATCCAAACTCTTAATCTGATCCGCAAGAATCACTCCCTTTGTCTTAGTATCCGTGAGTAGAACCTCAAACTTCCATCCCTTAGTTTTAGAAGTAATCGGACAAAGCAAAGCCAAATTTGATCTTTGGTTATAGGCGATCGGCGAAATCACGAAAGCAGGACGATGCCCAGATTGTTCATGCCCAGCCTGTGGATCGAAATCTAGCCAAACAATGTCGCCACGATCTGGAATGTACGGCTTTACCATGCTTCATTACCAACAGACATACCCGTAGAAATTTCTGCATGGCGATGTTTAGAGGTCATCCCATCTAGCAAATCATCTAGAGTATATTTTTTGCGCCGACACGGTGTCAAAACAATCTTGCCATCAATAATCTCAATACTGATTTCGCTTCCTGATTGAATTTGCACCTGTTCAGCTATAGCTTGCGGAATACGTACAGCTAAACTATTACCCCATTTTGCGATCGCCGCAGTCATAAAAATCACCATCAATGTATCTATATTGTATCTACAATAGCTTAATTTACGATCTTTGGTTTCTTTGCGGCGATCGCCTTGTTAATTTGTGATGACGGTATGGGGCGATCATTCAATGTAAGTTAAGGGACGCAGTTCACACCCAAACCACGCATTTGCCGAATATGCTCATCTAGCGCCACTACCGTAGGTATATTTAAACGCTGAGACATCACTAACAACGAACAATCTGTATAACTCCAAGCCTTATCATCGTAACGGCAAAAGGCTTTCCAAGTGGCGATATCATCATCTTCTGATAAAGCAACATAACGGTGCTCTTGACGCAACAGCCGCCCAACAACAATAGAATCAGGAATTGAAATCTTGACTCGGAGCCATGTCACAGTCTCATCAAAAACTGTTGAGAGAATTACCCATTTTGAATCAGGATTGGCTAAGAAATAGTTTTTTACAGATAAGTGATGCTTCTCAGAGCCAACAAAAAAAGCAATCAGGGCTGATGTATCCACTAGAACTTCTGTCATTACAGATTGCCATAAAGAACATCATCAATACTTTCAGCATAGTTAGTAACCGCATCTAAATCGCTATGAATCCGTATATCTAGATTATTCTTCACTTGCAATGCACCGCACAGTTGCCAAGTTTCGGTATGAACTAAGGAAACTTCTTGATGTATATATCTTTGAATTGCTTGTATGATAAATTCCTGCACAGAAAAACCTGTTCGATTTGCCCGTAGCGCAATTTCATCGGATACTTCAATAGTAACTTGCATCGCTCTTGAACGTTAACTATAGATTGAAAAGCTTACATACTCTGATCTTACCTCAAAAAATAGCGATCGCTTTTCAATTTTGTTTTGCCACAGCCAAATCTAACCCACGTTCAAAAATCTCATTGATCGCCACCATCTCGCCATCAGTAGTCATGAACTTATGATCCTTAGTAGCTTTAATGCGATCGCTTTGATAGAATAATTAGATGAAATGACAATGTTTTGAATATGAAACCCATTACAGATTCATCATTAGCAAAACTTAATCCCTATGCGGCTGAAGGCAAAGCAATTCAACGGCTACCTCTAGAAGTTGACGATTCTCAGTGGGTAACAACTATTGAACGGGGAGA
>JANXUJ010000140.1 GCA_025356295.1 Cyanobacteriota bacterium | reverse complement strand
TATTTTAAAAAAATAAATCCATATAAGAAAAGCCACGCGAAGCGTGGCTCTTCTTATATGGATTTAAGAGTATGTACGCGGTGTGTAAACTCTTACGCGATCGCCCAATTTTACAATCTTAGTCTTGCTAGAGCCAATGATAATCACCGTCTGCATATCAGCAAATTCAGGAGCCATCTCTGCTAGCGAAATTACGCGGACATTTTCACCTTTGCGCCCCATCTTGTGACCCAAGACTACAGGCGTATCAGGCGATCGCGATCGCAATAAAATTTCTTTGGCGGCGGTGAATTGCCATTTGCGCTGTGTAGAAATTGGATTATAAATCGCAATCACAAAATCCGCTTGTGCTGCCGCCGCTAATCTCTGTTCAATCATTTCCCAGGGTTTGAGAATATCTGAAAGCGAAATCATACAGAAATCATGTCCAATCGGAGCACCGATTGTAGCCGCAGCAGCTTGGACTGCGGATATGCCTGGAGCGACATGAATATTGATTTGGTTCCATTTAGGATCGGGTTCATGATCTAAGACTTCAAATACTGCGGAAGCCATTCCATAAATACCAGGGTCGCCCGATGAAACGATTACAACTGATTTACCGTCAGCAGCGAGATTGAGCGCATGACGAGCGCGATCTAGTTCTACTCGATTATCGGAAGCATGGACAGCTTTTCCTTTAGTAAATTCTTTGACTAAGTTTACATAAGTCTTGTAACCGACAAAATCAGTGGCAGATTCTAAAATTCCTTTGACTTCAGGAGACATCCATTTGGCGGCTCCAGGTCCCGTACCGACGATCGAGACTGTACCGATAATTGCAGGATTTTGACTGGGAATGATTTGGTAAATTAGATAATTTGAAGTAAGGTTGGGCGCGATCGCTTCTAACCTTACTTCACTAGAAGATATCTCTATCATATGCGTAGCATCATCAGCAAAAGGAAGATTGCTTTCACTTAACCAAGTCGCGGCACCGATTAGTTTTACCGATGCGCCAGCCAATAAATCCGCTAAGAATGTCTTTGCTTGGTCATCAGAGTTGAGCAACCGATAGCCATCAGGTGGTGATAATAGCGAAGTCTGAAATCGCAAATCGCCTGTCGTTGTGATTGCTGGTCGGACTTGGAGAACATTTGCGATCGCTCTAGCGAGATCATTTGCGCCATTCAATCCGCCTAAGAGGGGAACCACCGCACTCCCATCTTCCGCGATCGCAATCACTGGCGGCTCAGCGCGTTTGTCTGAGAGTAAAGATGCTAGGGAGCGAATTAAAATCCCTGCTGCACAAATGCCAATGATCGAATGGCCTTGACTAAATAGCTCACTGACGGTTTCGCTAAACTTGTCATATTCGCGATCGGCAGTTTGAGTGCGCGAGGCTAGTCCGTAAATAGTAGCCCCAGCAATTACAGTTTGGATTTGTCGCGCGATCGCAATACTCTGCTCTCCTAAGATAATGATGACAGGCGATTTCATGATTCTATGATGATTTTAGAAGAGATGGGTAGTCAGTATATCCCTTCTCATCGCCACCATAAAAAGTGTTGCGATCAGGTTTATTTAGAGGCGCATCAGCCGCAAAACGTTCCGGCAGATCAGGATTAGCAATGTAAAGACGACCAAACGCAACCAGATCAGCATCACCTGAAGCGATCGCCTGATTACCTGTCTCAAAGCTATAACCACCCGCTGTGATAATCGTTCCATTGAAAATAGGACGGAAGAAATCAGCACCGAGATCGGGTTGATCTTCCTCTGAGCCAAATCCTTCGACTCTAGGCGCAATTAAATGCAAATAAGCAAGATTAAAGCGATTGAGTTCTTTGACAACATAACCAAATACTTCAGCCCGATTAGATTCATGCATGTCGCCAAATGTGCCACTAGGTGAAAGTCTCACCCCTACGCGATCGCTACCCCAGACATCGACTACCGCTTCCATTACTTCCATCAACAAACGCGATCGATTCTCTATGGAGCCACCGTAGATATCAGTACGATGATTAGTATTATCTTGCAAAAACTGATCTAGTAAATATCCATTTGCACTGTGAACTTCAACCCCATCAAAACCCGCTGCCAGCGCATTTTCTGCACCCAGTCGATATTGAGCAATAATCTCAGGGATTTCTGCTAACTCTAAAGCACGCGGCGTAACATAAGGCTTCATCCCAGTAAATGTCGCAACCTCGCCTTCAGGAGCGATCGCTGATGGCGCAACAGGCAACTCGCCATTTGGTTGTAAATCTGGATGCGAAATCCTGCCCACATGCCACAGTTGCAAAAAGATGCGCCCACCCTTAGCATGAACTGCATCGGTGATCAAGCGCCAACCTGCAACTTGTTCGGCTGAGTAAATACCAGGGGTATTAGGATATCCCAAGCCTTGCGCAGACACCTGTGTTGCTTCAGAAACAATCAAACCAGCCGAGGCACGTTGCTCGTAATACAATGCCATTAATGCTGTGGGAACATTATCAGCGATCGTCCGATTACGAGTTAGTGGAGCCATCACGATCCGATTTGGCAACGTATAACCACCAAGCTTAACTGTCGAGAGAAGAGGAGCGCTCATAGGATTTAGTAGGATTTAGTTAGAATTTAGTGGACTGTGTGTGAAGTTTGATGTTTCTTTAATATTTTTATTTTAAATGGCATAAATTAGAATTCACACTTTTACACCACTTTTAATTTACTTTGATGATTCATTTTGATGAACCACGATAGATGCGATCGGCTTGCTTAGGAGATAGCCACACAGGTAAATCACCCGAATTCTTAGGCTTAATTTGTGTTGATATAGCCTGATATGTAGATGGAATTGCTGGCGCATCAGTATGCACAAAGTTTTGACTTGTTTGACTTGACTGGCTAGGGGCGATCGCTAACAAAGTTTGCGGAACCTCAAAATCATCAGTTTCAGGATTGTAAGTCAGCACCTCACCTGTCTCGATGTCATAAATCCAGCCATAAATTGACATCTTATTTTGATGTAACTTGGAGCGAATTACTGGATAGGTTTTCAGGTTCTCAATCTGAGTGACCACATTCTCCGCCATCGTAATCGCTATCAGTTCTTCACCCTCGACATCGGCATAGTTTTCTTGAATCAAGCGGCGTGTTGACTCAGCGTGCTGTAGCCATTCATAAACAAGCGGCATCTCGGTTCTCAGCTTTTCGATCTTCAGCAAGCCCTTCATCGCGCCACAATTAGAGTGACCGCAAATAATCACCTGCTCAATACCGAGAGCATGAACCGCATATTCGATCGCCGCCCCTTCACCACCATTCGCAGCCCCAAAGGGCGGTACTAAGTTTCCTGCATTACGAATTACAAATAGCTCGCCAACTCCTGACTGAGTAATCAGATTCGGCACAATCCGCGAATCTGAGCAGGTAATAAACAATACGCGTGGTTTTTGTCCATCGGCGAGTTGTTCAAAAACTTCGTGATTGGCAGGAAAATAGGATGATTGAAACTTGTGTAAACCCTTTAGTAGCTTTCTCATATACCGCTATTGACGAATGATGCTGCAATTTATTGCTTGTTTTTAGTGTATAGCGCTTTGCGCTCTAGCCAAAATCAAATAAACTTAATTAGACTGGATAAACACCAATAATTAGCTAAGTAAAATTAAATATAAAACCCAAAATCTTTACCGCCCGCTGCGTGGGCGGTAAAGATTTTGGCTCTGGTTTTTTAATTATTTTTAATTATTTTTAATTATACTGAGGCACTTAAATATAAAACTATAAATACAAAACTATGCGCTTCATCAATCCAAAAATAGACTACGCCTTCAAAAAGATATTCGGTTCTGAACAAAGCCATGACATCTTAATCAGTTTCTTAAATGCCATGCTTTACGATGGTAACGACATAATTAAAGCGATCGAGATACTCAATCCTTACCTTGCCCCACGGATACGAGGCATCAAGGACACCTATCTAGATGTTAAAGCCACCATCAATGACAATAGCTCCGTCATTATTGAGATGCAAGTCTTGAATATCGAAGGTTTTGAGAAACGCATTCTCTATAATGCTGCTAAAGCCTATTCCAATCAGCTTGATATAGGTGAAGACTATACAGACCTCGAACCTGTAATCGCCCTCACAATAACCGACTTTGATATGTTCCCTGAGCTAAATCAAATGATCTCGCGGTTTATTCTCAAAGAAAAGACCTATCTAACTGATTATTCTATCTATGACATTGAGCTAGTATTTATCGAACTACCCAAGTTCCACAAGCAGCTACAAGAATTGGAAACTCTAACTGATAAATGGCTCTATTTCCTCAAAACCGCTAGAAAACTAGAATCTGTTCCTCCAGTCATGGATGCAGTTCCCGCCATTAAAAAAGCCTTTGCGATCGCCAATCAAGCCAATCTTAGTCGAGAAGAATTTGATGATTTTGAACACCATGAAATTTTCATTCACGATCAGCGCAACGCAATTAAAAAAGGTGTTAACCAAGGTATTAAACAGGGTCTCGAGCAAGGCATTAAACAAGGGCTTGAGCAAGGGCTTGAGCAAGGGCTTGAGCAAGGGCTTGAGCAAGGGCTTGAGCAAGGGCTTGAGCAAGGGCTTGAGCAAGGGCTTAAACAAGGGCTTGAGCAAGGCAAGCTAGAAACTAAGTTGGCGATCGCTCGACAATTGCTTAATGTTCTAGATGATGCTGCCATTAGCGCTACGACTGGGCTTAGCTTGGAACAAATAATTTATCTCAGGAATTTAGCAGCAGAAGCCTGAGTTTTCGGTTTGTCTGAGTAAGTAGTTTTAACCAGAGCTTGAATTGCCTTCTGCGCGGGCAATCCAAGCTCTGGTTTTAGTAAGTCATACTTGAGGAATCGCGCACCACATCGATCGCGTTAGTTGAAAACCAAGTTTGACAGATAGCAGATCGCCAGTGATTAAGTGTTGGTGAGTTTTATGTAAGATATCTTGGTTGGCACAATAGATTCTTGCCACGGCGTATCTACGGTTAGGCAGCATGACCCGCAGAAGTAACATCGTGCCACTTGACCAAGCGATCGCCCGAAATTGAGTGTTTTTCTTTGGGGCAATCCATTGATATCTTTTGCCGCTAGCTTTTAAATATGCACCAAAATCTCTCATCACCGCAGGGATACTTGTAAGCATAAAGTTAATTTAAATTTTAATTTAAGTTCTAGTTTATTGATTTCTGAAAAATACTCTTTGATTATCCTCCGAAAAACAAGAGTTTTTTAGCTTAGCTTAATAGGTGATTTGCAAAGTTACAGCACCATCAACTTTCTGCTCACCGCCCAAAATTGGCACAGAGCTAGCAGTCTTAGCAGCAAGACTCTCCATCCGTTGTGGCGAGATTGGATAAGCGATCGCCGAACCTTCAATCTGAATAGTTTTAATAGATTTTGGCGCAAAACCTAAGGCTCTCAAAACTGTATTAGCCTGAGATTGAGCATCTTTGACAGCATCTTGGAGCGCGAGTTGTCTTGCTTCGTTTAATGTGTCATCGGTGGCGATGAAACTAATCTGTTCGATTTGATTAGCACCTGAAGCAACGGCTGCGTCAAGCGTTTCACCCGCTTTATCGATTGCTACCAAAAAACTAACGCTAGTTTGTCCTGTAAAACCTTCTTGACGCTGACGATTATTTTCATAGACGTATTTAGGATTGAGTTGAATACCTGTCGTTTGTAATTTCTCAACGTTTAGTTGCTGCAAACGCGAGACGATTCTGTTGGCTTGACTTGCCACTTCAGTTTGAGTGGCGATCGCGGTTTTACCATCGACAGTTATACCTAGCTGAATCCTCGCTTTAGTTGTCTTGACATATCTTTCGCCCCGACCTGTGACCGTGAGAACCCGTTCATTTTTGACTTCAGGCGCTTTTTGCGAGGTTTCTTGGGCTTTGGCTGAAGGTGCGATCGCCGCGACAGAGGGAATAAAAAAAGCAAGACTAAGCACAAATGTAGTTAAGTGACGCATATGATTAAACCCTTGTGAATTTTGATATCACAGTATTTTCATTTTTACTGTTTTCAAGATATCACCCAACTAAATTAAGATGCAGCGTGGTTTCACTTTTGGAAACGGAAACTTCTTAGATTTTATTTTTTTAGTAATCG
>JANXUJ010000077.1 GCA_025356295.1 Cyanobacteriota bacterium | reverse complement strand
CACTCTCTCAAATCATTTAATCTCACAAATGAAATAGGATTGCTATATGCTAGGTAAGTTATTAGACGGACGCTATCGGATTATTAAAGAATTAGCAGAAGGCGGTTTTTCGCAAACTTACCTTGCTGAAGATACTCGCTTGCCCAAAAATCCTCAATGCGTTGTCAAACATCTTAACCCCACCATTGATGACCCCATCTTTACCCAAAAAGCTCTAGAACTATTTAAAGCAGAAGCAGAAACCTTACAAGAATTGGGAAAACATGATCTAATTCCTCAGCTTTATGCATATTTTGAAGAAAGCAAAGAATTCTATCTCGTTCAAGAATATATTGAGGGACATCTATTAATTACAGAAATGCCACCAGGCAGTCAAATGGCAGAGTCTAGAGTCGCCGATCTTGTCAAAGAAGTTTTAGAGATTTTGAGATTTGTCCATAAATATAATGTCATTCATCGAGATATCAAGCCCAGTAATTTGATTCGTCGTCATCGTGATAGCAAATTAGTTCTGATTGATTTTGGCACAGTCAAGCAAGTCCAAATGGATGTGGCGATCGCCCATAACAAATCAAAAGTGACCTTACCAATCGGCACGCTCGGCTATATGTCTTACGAACAAGAGCGTGGTCAATCAGTGGCAAGTAGTGATATTTATTCTTTAGGAATGATCGCGCTGCAAGCTCTCACAGGTAAGCATCCTAGTCAGTTTGCGAGAAGTCGTGATCATGAAATCAATTGGCGAATCCATGCCAAAGTCAGTCGAGAATTTGCCGAGCTTTTAGATATCATGACTCGCTGTGATCCGCGCGATCGCTATCAAACTGTTGATGAAGTGCTAACAGATATCGCAAAATTACCAAAGTTAAGTACAGTTTCACCCAGACTTAGTGATGATCGCGAAGTTCCATCTAATCTCGTCTCTACATCTAATTTCTTATCATTACCATCAACGATCGCCCTATTTATATTAGCTGGTGGAGTATTCGCAACTGGACTATTCGCATTTGGGACTTATCTATTTGGAAGTGATCGGCAATCCATACCACAGCCAAATATTTTAACTAAGACCATGCTTTCATCTCCAGCGATCGCGATCGCAGATGGCAAAGCTAGTTATGATCGATTAAGTCTCTATCTCAAAGAAAAAAATTGGCAAGCTGCCGATTATGAAACTTATTTGCTGCTTCTAAAATCCGCAGGAAGTCAATCTTATAACGATGGCACATTCTATCCTGATGAATTTAGTCGGATTACCTGTGCCGATCTAGTCTTAATCGATCAACTCTGGACACAAGCGACTAATGGCAAACAGGGACTGACTGCTCAGAGGAAAATCTATGAAGATTCAGCGCGCGATATTCGGAAAACATACGAAAATATTGGTTGGATTAGTCCATCTGGTGAACTCGCGATCAACACAGCCTACAATCGTTCAACTTTGCGCTGGGAATATATTGAAGGTCGTCAACCCAATTTCAAATCTCCGCCTGTTGGTCATCTCCCCTTTTTGCTGCGCGATCCATTCAGCAAAACTTTAGAACGCATAGTTCCTCTATATCGATGCTCATCTTAGAAGTCTAGAAATGAAAGAGATTGTTGTTACCGTTGGGAAAATATGCTATGTTTTTTGTAAGGGAATAGATAAAAAATAAACAAAAACCACCCAAATTTTCGAGTTTACATATCTCACCTCAATCTCGCATCAAAATATACACATGTGGGAGATTCGCGTAATGGAATAGTTACGCAAATCTCCCACATGTATTTGAGAATACCTTTAATTCATGTTCCCCCATGAATTAAAGGTAGGTTGTGAGGCACAGTCATCTGCCTCTACATATGTGATAACTGTGCCTTACTTTTGCTGTTGTGTGCGACTACAATGTCGCCTTCTTTTTTAAAACGAACCAGACAGCTCATAAAGACGGCGTAAAATTGCCATAATTTTTTTGTCATAGTTACTGTCGTTAGCCCACCTGCCACTAAGCTGACTCAGTAAAGGCGCAGTCCCACGCTTAATCAAGCTAAATCGTGGATCGACTAAAGGCTGAATCAACGGTTGTGTAGTGGCATAAGCCTTGAGATGTTGGATTTGTGCTCTAATGCCAATGCGGCGATCGCTAAAACTATCGCCGCGCTCACCATTGCCGATCGCCCCGATGCCACCAAAATTATTCTGCTCTGGTCGGACATCGCCATCAAACTGCAAGAAACCAGTTTCCAGACACATCTGACAAAAGGCAATGTCATGATTAATTCCTTCGATCGCGGCTTCTTCGCGATAGATGGCGGGAACATCTCCATAGAGATTTAGCGGCGCACTATTTAGCCGCAAAATCCGTAAAAGTTGCACTTCCGAGGTGATGCCATCGCCCATGATTCGATCAATTTGTCCAGTCAGCCTTTGCAGACAAATCCGATTTTGCCGAAGCTCCTGAGCCTGAGCCGCATCTTGGCGGATGCGATCAAAGGTAAATAGCGCGATCGCTCCCGTCCCAATTTGAAGAAAGTGCTTTCTTCTCATACCTATCCCGTTATGTTTGCTTAGTCTGTATAAACATTAAATAAATTTTGTTGCTTTTGGCAAGGGGGATATGACGGATATTGAGTTCTAGGATCACCACAACTGCGAGGGTCTTGCGAGTAAGCAGAAGCGCCACCAGCAAAAGGAATTAGCAAAGCAGAAGCAGAAATAACTGATAGTAAAAATTTCATGATGTCTTGGTATATCCGATATAGATGATTTAAATAAAACTTAAATTCGGTGTTTGATTTTCCGATTTTTGGCGTTGAAGCGTTCAGCTAGCAACCAGAAAGATTTAGACTCTTCAGGCAAACAGTCAGCCAACAGTAATGAAATTTCGCTGAGTAAGTAGCTTTGCTGTTGAGCATGGTGCATCTCTAATCGAGGCTGAAATTGATGAGAATAGATTGGTGGTGTCGGAAAAGCATCGCTTTGCATATATGGCTCCTTATCGCTGGGTCGCTAAGTGAGAAGAGGCAAATTTCGACTTAATTTGATATGGCTTAGGAGGTTCAGACAAATGACTAGACAAATGCAGCTTGGGATAGGTCAAATCAGCTAATACTTCTAAAATGCGACAAAAATCTCGCTGAGTACGTCTACCAGTCAAAAATTGCGGTACTTCTGACTGACTAGGGCATTTTTGTAAGCACTGACGTAGATTGGCGATCGCACTCCAAAAACTACATGTCTCTTCATGAGTGCAAGTCAAGAGAAATGACTCAATCTCGTCAAGCAACTGACCTAAGCGATCAGCAATGTGAGGACGTATAAAAAGCGGCAAGTTTTTGGATGCCTTTGAGGAAAGTGAATTAGGTAATAAATTGAGATGACGTTGGGGCAGACGATGGTGAGCGCTCATGTTTCAAGACCTCTACTTGTGAGGGTAAATGAGGAAAAGTCGTTTTTTGTCAGAAATTTGCCAGAAAACATTACCTTCCTATTGCTATATGCACTTACCAGTGATAAAAGAATTAAACATTTCTTTATGTGAGGATAAGTGAGCTTAGCTAATGATACTTAGAGGGTAAAGATGAATCAATCAACTTTATGACCTTTATTGGCAATCAGCATATGCTCCAAACTATGGTTTGCACACCAGAAAAAGTAATATTTTTTGTCAGTAAATGTATGAATATACTTAAAAATCAATAAATTTTATTTAAGGATTTTGAATTGTATTTATATGTTGTTGATTCACAATATAAATACACTTAAAAATTAATTAAAAAGTTGTATTTATAGTTTATTCACATCTATCTCAAAATAATTCTTGATTTAGATAACCGCTATAACAAGTTAAAAGATACTACTTGTAATGATGAAGCTCAGACATTAGCTAATCTCTGTAATGCCGCATTTTTACAGACTTATCAGAAAAAACAAGAAAAAATTGGCATACATATGAGCTAATGTCAGACTAAATCAGGAACTGTCTAAAAGTTAAACAAATCTATTGTAAATATAGAAATATATGTTATTTATCTAACGTGAAAAAACAAGAATTTGTTGATTAAATCATCTGCAATTGTTGTAATTAGCCATTACTTAAGTACCTGTAGTTGCTAATTACAACAATCCGAATGTAGATATTTTTAAATTAACACTCAGCCAAAGACCAAGACATCACCGAGACATCATTTAACAGGAATTATGACTATGACCATTGAAGACGCGATCGCCATTGTTGATGCCGCACTCAAACACAAACGCCTCAGCAACATTCAAGAACGACTACTGCATCAAACATGGGAGGGCAAGACTTATTCTGAGATCGCTGAGATGTACGCCTATGACGCTTCGTATATTCGTGATGTCGGCTATCGCCTCTGGAAAATGCTGTCAGCAGGCTTTGGTGAGCATGTCACTAAGCACAATCTCCGAGTCGTGGTCAGTGCAAATGCCAAGCGCTTTCAGGTTAAGGCGATCGCTAATCCTTTAGTCGCACTGGTTAATCCTCACAACTCTGAAACGATTTCTGAAGTGATCAATTCTAAAGTGATCAATGAGAACGTTAAACGCTGTGATTGGGGCAATGCGATCGACACTTCGATTTTCTATGGACGTACTGAGGAGCTAGCAACCGTCAAAAACTGGGTGATCGGCGATCGCTGTCGTCTATTAGGTGTATTCGGAATGGGCGGTATCGGTAAAACTGCTTTTGCAACTAAGCTTGCCGAACAAGTGCAAGCAGAATTTACGCTTATCTCTTGGCGATCGCTCCGCAATGCGCCGACAGTTGAGACGATGTTATCCGAATTGGTTAGCTTTCTGACTAATCAAGCGATCGCGACTTTACCCAAAGATTTTGATCGATTGCTAGTTCTGTTTATCCAATGTCTCAAACAATCGCGCTGCTTGATTGTGTTAGACAATGTGGAGTCAATCTTATGTAGCGGTCAAACGACAGGACAGTACAGCAGAGGTTTTGAAGGCTATGGCGAGTTATTCCGTCAAGTCGGACAAGTGCGCCATCAAAGTTGCTTGATTTTGACCAGTCGTGAGAAACCTAATGACGTATTACCTCCTGATACCAGCGATCTGATGGTGCGTTCTCTTCAACTCTCTGGACTTAAAGAAGAAGCCCGATCAATGTTTCGCGAAGAACTAGCGATCGCCCCTGAAACCCGCAAATTAATCGACTTCTATTGTGGAAATCCCCTCGCTCTGACGGTGGTATCGCGTTCCATTTACAGTATGTTCGATGGCAATATTCAAGAGTTTCTTAATCAAGAGGCAAATGTATTCGGCGATATTCGTCATCTACTCGATCAGCAATATTCTCGCCTCTCTGACCTAGAACAGCAAGTGATGTATTGGTTAGCAATCGAGCGTGAACCGATTACCACCGACAATCTCCGTCAAGACATCGTGCCGATGGTTTCTAAATCTCAACTTTTAGAATCAGTAATTTCTCTACGCTGGCGATCGCTGATCGAGAAAAATGCATCTAGCTTCACGCAGCAACCTGTAGTGATGGAATACATGAGCGATCGCCTGATCGATATGGCTTACAGAGCCACGATCGATCAGAGTCCAGAATTTCTGATGCACTATGCCCTCGTGCAGCCGCGCGCTGAAGACTATATTCGCGAAACTCAGATTCGCCAAATCTTGCAACCACTTAGCGATCGCCTACTGGCACACTACGGTAGTGTCAATATTTTGCAGCGCGAATTGCAAAGCTTACTCGAAAATTTGCGCGGTCAGCAAACCGCGATCGGCTACGCACAAGGCAATATCATGAATCTGTTGCGTGCTTCTCAAAGTGACCTGACTAAAAACTTTTGTCGCTTTCCTGACCGCGTAACTGAACATTCTGATCTCCAAATTTTGGAGAGATTGCTCGAAAGCGATCGCGCAGGTGGTCTAGCCACTTGGGATCATCGCATTCCTTGGGCAAATAATCCTCTTGCCCAAAAAACTTCCGAATCCAAAACTCAAATCCGCAGCAAAAATCTCTATTACCAATGGACAGAAGGCTCGCTCGAACAGTTACAACAAGAACTCAAGCAGCAACCAAAGCTCCGCAAGCAATACCACGCTTGGTTAAATGAAACAGAATTTGCCGCGATCGATGCCAATTTTGAAGCGGTAAAAATCACTGACAAGCTTAATCAACCTGTCGAAGCAAGATTGGTATTCATCAATGAAGTTAGTATTATCGAGCCACCCGTAGGATTGCCAACCCCTAGCGATCGCCGCGCTCAAGCCAGAAAGAGGAAGCAAGATTTACGAACAAATCACGCAAAAAAGCTTGGCTAAAGCCAAGCTATATATTTAGAGTGTCACTAAGCGACACTCTAAATAACCTGAAAAAAATAACCTGAAAAAGAAGAAGTTTATTTTGTAAACTTTACTCGCTTAAGCTGGGTGAAGCTTGAGCTTCGATACTTGCCAAGCGCTTGTTATTGCGCTTCTCAGCCAATACAGGTACTGCATCACGCAATACACCCGCAAGCTTAGTTGTCGTCGTATCGTAGATTTGAGTAACGATTTTGGGATAGAAGCCAATGCCGATAATCGGCACTAACAAACAAGCGATGATGAATACTTCGCGAGGCTCTGCATCAACTAATTCTTCATGAGAAGTTAAAACTTTATTCTCAGCACCGTAGAATATCTCACGCAGCATGGAGAGCAGATATACAGGCGTTAAAATAACACCCACAGCCATTAATAATATGGCAATCACTTTAAAAGTTCCACTATAAGCATCGCTAGTCGCAAAGCCTACAAATATCATCACCTCGGCAACAAATCCACTCATGCCGGGTAAAGCAAGTGACGCAAGAGAACAAGTGGTGAACATGGCAAATATCTTTGGCATCTGTTGACCGACTCCGCCCATCTCATCAAGGATCAGCGTGTGAGTGCGATCGTAAGTTGCGCCAACAAGGAAGAATAAGCT
Organism: Cyanobacteriota bacterium; assembly: GCA_025356295.1. Lineage (GTDB taxonomy): Bacteria > Cyanobacteriota > Cyanobacteriia > Pseudanabaenales > Pseudanabaenaceae > Pseudanabaena. The sequence continues at coordinate 9,163 of JANXUJ010000077.1, read as the reverse complement.
CGCACCAATCAGTCCATGCGAGATCATCTGCAACATCGCGCCGCTTGTACCGAGATCGGTAAATGACGCTAAACCGATCAGCACAAATCCCATATGTGAAATTGATGAATAGGCAATCTTGCGTTTGAGACTGCGCTGAGCAAAAGAGGTCAGCGCGGCGTAAATAATATTAACGATCCCTAAAATCACCAATATCGGCGCAAAGTAAGCGTGAGCTTCAGGCAACATACCTGCATTCATCCGCATCAGAGCGTAACCACCCATTTTTAGCAAAATTCCTGCGAGGAGCATATGCACTGGTGCGGTTGCTTCTCCATGTGCGTCGGGTAGCCATGTATGCAAAGGAAAAATCGGCAGCTTGACTCCGTAAGAAATCAAGAACGCACCATAGGCTAATAGCTGGAAAGTAAGCGGATAATCTTTGTTGGCGAGGGCAGTCATGTCGAAAGTGACAGTATCGCCATAGAAAGCCATCGCTAGCCCTGCAACAAGGATAAACAGCGAACCGATCGCTGTATACAAAATAAATTTGGTAGCGGCATATAAACGCTTATAGCCTCCCCAAATTGATAGTAATAAGTAAACAGGAATTAGCTCTAATTCCCATGTTAAGAAAAATAGCAGCATATCCTGCACGGCAAATACGGCGATTTGTGCGCCATACATAGCCAATAACAAAAAGTAAAACAAGCGCGGCTTGAGCGTGACTGGCCAAGCGGCTAGGGTGGCTAATGTGGTGATAAATCCAGTCAGCAAGACTAATGGCATCGACAGTCCATCAACACCGACAGACCAATTTAGACCTAGTTGAGGAACCCATGCGTATTTTTCAACCAGTTGGAGTCCAGGGTTGCTGTAGTCATACTTCGTGCAGAAAGCATAGGCGATCGCCGCGAAGTTAATCAGTCCCACGACCAGCGCAAACCAACGAATCGTTTTGCCGTCACCTTTATCTGGGACAAAAGCAACTGCGAGAGCCATGACGATTGGGAAGGCGATGATAAACGTGAGCCAAGGGAAGTTTTCGAGACTTAACATATGCAAAAGTAACCGTTGTAATGACCCGCCCATTTCTTGAAAGCCATTGTACCTAGCCCTAATTACAGACGCTATGGTTGTTAATAGTTAATTAAAACTAGGCGATCGCACCTTATCTCCAGATTACGGCTGGGATCGTTATAACGTAAGCTATTAAGTGGATTTCAATAGCTTTGAAGCCCGAAAAAGCTTTGTTACGAAAACTTAACAAATAGTAATAATTATTTACATATTTCTTGTTTGAAGAGCCTCGCGGCTTAGGGTTCCATTTTTCTGCTAATCTCAAAAGTGGATAAATTATTTTTTAAATTGAGAGATTTTAGGCATGAAAGCACTTATACGCTTTTCTGTTTTATTAGTGGCGATCGCGTCAATTTGGACAACTTGCCTTTTAGGTTCTTTTGGCAATAACGCTGCATTTGCTAAAGATTTACCTTCGACCAGTTTTTACACCCAAGACCTTAGCAAAATAGACTTAAACAACTCCAATATCAACACTTTCCGCCAAGTGCGTGGTATGTACCCGACATTGGGGCGTATAATCATTGATAATGCTCCTTACGAGTCTTTAGACGATGTATTAAACATTGCTGGGTTATCGGATTCACAAAAAGAATTGATTAAGGCTAATGCAAATCAATTCACTCTCAAAAAGCCTGATGAGTCGATGGGGCGTGAACGGATTAACAACGCTAACTACAGGCTCTAAAAAGCCGAGGCGTTTATCTATAAACAAAACCCAAAAAAGGAAAGGAGCAAAACGCTCCTTTCCTTTTTTGGGTTTTGTCATGATGATTGCAATGTATTGCTAAAATGTTACACATCGCAATATTTACATATCGCAATATAAAAACAAACTCATTTTAGAAAAAACTCATGGCACTATTCGGATTATTTGGTAAAAAGGATAAACAAGAAGATTCCGAGAAAAAGGACTCTGCTTACTTTCTCGATCAAGATTCTGCAAAGACCTTTGGTGACATCGACTACATGCGAACACCCAAAAGTGTCAGAAAAACTTTCCCAACAGTTAATGGTGTCAAAGGCGCTGACATTGTGAGCGTCTTTACAGCAACTGAAAAAGTAGAAGGTTCTGCAATCAAGACTGACAACAATCAATCTTCTGAGCCCGTCTCTCAACCCACATTTGAGCCAAAGAAGCTCAATGGACGTGTTGATTCGAGCATGGATATCTTTTTGAATATGGCAAAAGACATCAACAAAAAATAGAAACTTCAGCCAGAAATTTATCCAAAGAATTTTATCCAAAGAATAAAGACAGTGCAAAGCGCTGTCTTCATTCTTTGGATTTTGCTAGTATCATTCTCATAGGCTGCAAAGATATTGGCTACATCCATGAATCCTGACTTAGGTTGGCAATCAGAAACCTCTAAAAATCTGTCCGCTTCAACGTCTCAGTTGTTAGAGCAATTGCATGATTACAGATGCTTACTGGACGATCTGCTAGCTTTTTCTATGTCTTTATCTAGCACTAATGATTTAAGAGATTTTTTAGAATCAGCATTGGTGACTACTAGAAAAATGACTGCAAGCGATGCAGGCAGCATTTATCTAATTGATCGCTCTACAAATGTGCACACGGTTTGTTTTGAAGTTTCTCAGAATGATTCGCAGCCTGAGCGATCGCTGGTCAATTTTGCAGTACCACTTAACCAAGATAGTATCGTAGGCTATGTGGCGCTGACGGGCGAAATCCTCAATTTATCTGACGTTCATCAACTACCCGATAATGCTCGATATCGCCATCACAAAACTTTTGACTACGACATCGAGTACCACACACGTTCTGTTCTAGCTGTACCAATGCTTGATTCTCAAAAAAGGACAATTGGCGTATTTCAGTTAATAAATCGTAAATTACAAGATATTTCAATTACGAAAGACAACGTTCAAGAAATAACTCTTACTTATTCAGCTTTAGATGAAAAATTACTGCGGGCGATCGCTTGTCAGATATCTCTATACATTGAGCGATCGCATCTTTTAAAACAGATTTCTAGAGATTAAGTATTTATACTTAATCTCTTAAAGACAATCTTAAGGAACTATAAAGAACTTGATCTTTTCCTATACGATTGAACATAGGATAGATTATTAGATAAATTACTTAGATATTTATACGGAGACTATTTATTTATGCTCACTTTAAAAATAGTGGTTTATATCACTGTCATATTTTTCATCAGCTTGTTTGTATTTGGATTCCTCAATAGCGATCCATCACGCAACCCGGGTAACAGGGATACCGAATAGTGATTACCTCCTCTAAGGCTAGCTCTGCTAACTCTCAACCGACTAATCGCCCCAAGAGTAATGATTGGGGACTCTTGTTGAGTTTATTGCCTTATGCAAAGCAAAATTCTAAAAAGCTTGTGATATCGCTGCTTTTACTTGTGCCTTTATCGATCGCTAGTGCTGTTCAACCAATTCTTGTGCAGCAGGCGATCGATGGACCAATTAAAAGTGGCGATTTGTTTGGTTTGCGTTGGATTTGTCTAGTCATATTCCTGACGATTGCTGTACGACTTACCTTTCAGGCTTGGCAGGGCTACTTAGTGCAAGAGGTCGGACAAAAAATCACCGCCGATATTCGTCAAGATTTATTTCGTCACGTTACATCTTTATCCACCAGCTTTTTTGATCGCACTCCCGTTGGCAAACTGATTACACGCTTGACCAGCGATGTTGAGGCGTTGGGTGATGTATTCGCGACTGGTTCAGTCGGCGTATTCAGCGATTTTGCAGCAATTGGCACGATCGCTTTATTCATGTTTTTGCTGCGCTGGGACTTAGCTCTGTTGCTAGTCGCAATGGTTATCCCCGTTACTGCTCTAATCATTTATTTTCAGCACGAATATCGCAAGGCAAACTTCAAAGCACGCGATCGCCTGTCTGAGCTCAATTCAATTCTCCAAGAAAATATTATTGGCGCAAATATCGTCCAGTTATTTCGCCGCGAAAAGTTTAACTCTGCTCAACATCTCAAGGTCAACAAGTTATATGTGGCTGAGGTAAACCGCACGGTTTTTCATGACTCCGCCGTGTCCGCCACGCTCGAATGGGTAGCACTGGTTGCGATCGCCGGTGTGCTTTGGCTAGGTGGTGGACAAATTGTCCAAAAAAACCTTACTTTTGGAGAACTCTCAGCTTTTGTGCTGTTCTCACAGCGTCTTTTTGACCCAATTCGTCAATTAGCTGAAAAATTTACCACAATCCAAGCAGGATTTACCGCAGTTGAGCGAATCAACGCTATTTTGCAAGAACCAATTGAAATTCGCGATCCAGAACATCCTAAATCTTTGCCCCTTGATGGCAATGGCGAAATTTGCTTTGATCATGTGTGGTTTGGCTACAAACCAGATGAATATGTTCTCAAAGATGTGACATTCACCCTGCGAGCTGGTGAAAAAATTGCGCTTGTGGGACCAACAGGGGCGGGGAAAAGCTCAATTATTCGGTTGTTATCTCGCTTGTATGAGCCGACTAAAGGCAGGATTTTGATTGATGGCATTGATATTCGCGAGATTACCCAAGCGGAACTGCGGCGCTATGTCGGTGTAATTTTACAAGATGCTTTCTTATTTTCTGGCGATATCAAAGACAATATTACTCTCGGTGAAGACTACGCGATCGCGCAAGTAGTCGAAGCTGCCGAACTAATGAATGTTGATCGCTTCATCCAAGAACTACCCAAAGCCTATGCCACTCAAGTCCGTGAGCGTGGTACAAATCTGTCGGGTGGACAAAAGCAGTTACTAGCCTTTGCCAGAGCCGCAATCCGTGATCCGCGGATTTTAATTCTGGACGAAGCAACCGCTAGCCTTGATGTAAACACTGAATTTTTGATTCAACAAGCCTTAGATCGCTTATTGATAAATCGCACCACGATCATCATCGCCCACCGTCTATCTACAATTCGCAATGTCGATCGCATTCTTGTACTTAAACAAGGTGAGGTAATTGAGTCTGGTACGCATGACCAACTAATTGCTAAACAGGGCTTGTACGCTAGCCTCTATGAGTTAGAAATGATGGCAACCCACTAAAAAACCGATAAAAAAGCTATTAAGAAGTAGTGATTTTTTTATCGGGTCTTTTTAATTATTTTTCATGACACGTTCTATTTCGCGCTTATCATCACGTTTTTTCATATCTTCACGTTTATCGTGTAGCTTTTTATGACGCACAACAGCAAGATCAACTTTGATCCAGCCTTCTTTTTGATAAACCTTTAGCGGTACTAAGGTCAAACCTTTCTGCTGAACTTCAGCTATCAACTTGCGAATTTCGTCTTTGTGTAACAGCAAGCGACGGGTGCGAGTCGGCTCGTGGTTAAAGTAAACACTGGTGGTGCGGTGAGGGGGAATATACATATTTAGCAACATGATTTGTCCCTTACGCACGATGCCATAGGCATCTCGCAGATTTGCCTGACCACCTTTGACAGCTTTTACTTCAGTACCAAGTAGCTCGATCCCTGCTTCATGGGTTTCGAGAATTTCGTAATTAAATCTTGCTTGCCTATTTTCAGCAAGTACACGGTAATAATTTGCCATTAATGACTATCTAATATCCTGTTAATATCCTGCGGTAATTTCTAATAGCTTCCATGCTGGGGCTTCGCTGAATGCTTTAGAAACTCGATCAGAAATTCCTTGACAATGATTGTTAACACGAAGAGGTAATTCAGAATTTTTGGTGACACTGGTCAATTTAGCCTGATTGTTTTCCATCTCCGAGCGATGAATTAAAACTTCTACCGTTACCATCTTGGCGAAAGAAGCATTAGTCTCTATTTCTTGAGCAATAACATAGTCATCGGTTTCGTAAGTAATTACTAATCTGCAAGCCTCCAACGTCTCGATAATCGTTGAATGCAAGGCTTCGGGAGTAATTTCAACTAAGAAATTTTGAGTGTATCTAGCCATAAATCTTCAAAACAACTGGTTCGGTCAGCAGTTTGCTAACCCTTTTCTATAAACCATTTATAAAAGCTGTATGTCTATTCTAAGCTATGTCATTTTAAGACGCTAGCGTCTTAAATTAGTTATAAGCATTACAGCTTAACCATCATAAACTAAGGTGTCATTAAATCTCAAAAATGGCATAGCTCCCCAAAATTTTGAGGTCTTCAGTCACTGCTCTCAACTGTTGTAAGGCTTCACTGAAGTTAGGCGCATCGACAGGTGCTTCGATGTCAATGAAAAATATATATTCACCGAGCGATCGCTTAGTCGGTCGAGACTCGATACGGCTTAGATTGATTTGTCGATCAGCGAATACTAATAAAGGTTTGACTAAGGCTCCAGGTAGATTTCGTTTCAGGCTAAAGGCTAGCGATGAGTGGGTGCCTTTGGTGGTCGGTGCGGTGCGACCTAATACTAAAAAACGGGTGCAGTTATCGGGTTGATCGTTGATCGGATATTTGAGAACGGGTAAGTTGTATAGTTCAGCAGCGCGTTGTGAGGCGATCGCTGCCACGCTGTCATCTTCAGCAACTATATGTAGACCATCTGTGGTTGAGTTAGTCGCAACTTGTTGAGCGGTCGGTAAATGGTGATCGAGCCATTGTTGACATTGGGCTAAGCCTTGAGCATGGGAATAAACTATTTTGATGGCTTCAAGGGTTGAGGCGCGAGTAATCAAAGAATGCGCGATCGGTAAAACGATCGCTTGTTGAATTTGTAAAGATTCAGACTGCCAGAGACTATCGAGAGTCATGGTTACGCCACCCTGGATCGAGTTCTCGACAGGCACAATCGCAATATCAACATTGCCATGCTCAGCTGCGTTAATTGCTTGCGGAATGGTTGAATAGGGACACATTTGGGTTGTGTTTTGATCAAGATGGTTGAGCTGCAAATATTGCAAAGCTGCCATTTCTGAATATGTACCTACAGGACCGAGATAAGCGATCGTTGTCATGTTAAATCCCAAAATATAAAGGACGCGCGAAGCGCGTCCTTTATATTTTGAGATATATCTAGTTGTTTTTGCTATCTAAAACTTTACTGAGACAGGTTTTTTCTCAGGTAATTGCGTGTATTCAGCAACAATTTTGCGAAATTCTTCGCCATCTAGGGTTTCCACATCTAACAAAATATCAACTAGGCGATCGCACAAATCACGATTGTCCTCAATCAGGCTCTTGGCAGTGTCGTAACAGCTTTGGGCAATATGGCGAATTTGGCGATCAATGCGATCGCCTAACTTGACCGAATAATCACTCTGAGGCATAAAGTTACGCCCCAAAAAGACTTCGCCAGTTTCAGATTCGAGAGCGCCCAAGCCTAAATCTGACATCCCGAATTGAGTGACCATCATCCGCGTTAGTTTGGCAACTTGCTGGAAATCGCCTGATGCGCCTGTAGTAATTTCTGCTTCACCAAAAACTACTTCTTCCGCAGCCCGTCCACCGAGGGTCATTGTAATTGTGTCGAGAATCTGCGATCGCGACTCTAGCCCATATTCTTCGTCTGGCACACCTTTAGAAAAGCCACCAATACCACCAGAGCGAGGCACGATCGTCACCTTATCAAGGAGAGTCGCATTTTTGAGAAGGGTCATCACAAGGGCATGACCGACTTCATGATAAGCAACTAAACGCTTTTTGGAGCTATCGAGCATCGGCTTCATGGTCATGCCAATTGTGATCCGATCGATCGCGTCCGCAATGTCTAATTCGCTAATCGCGTCTTTATAACGCCGTGCTGCTAAGATTGCGGCTTCATTTAGCAAGTTAGCCAAATCTGCACCTGCAAACCCAGGGGTTAAACGCGCGATCGACTCGATCGAGACATTTTCTTCTAGCTTTTTGTTGCGGGCATGGACTTTGAGTATTTCTTGACGACCTTTATAGTCGGGATAGTCCACCGTGATTTGGCGATCAAAACGTCCTGGACGTAACAAAGCGCTATCAAGCACATCAGGGCGGTTGGTTGCCGCGACTACGATCACGCCCGTATTACCTTGAAAACCATCCATTTCCGTCAGCATTTGATTCAGCGTTTGCTCACGCTCATCATTTCCGCCGCCGATACCTGAGCCGCGTTGCCGTCCAACTGCGTCAATTTCATCAATGAAAATAATGCAAGGAGCGTTTTCTTTTGCTTTTTGAAATAAATCACGGACGCGGGAAGCACCCACACCGACAAACATCTCGACAAACTCAGAGCCTGACAGCGAGAAGAAAGGAACTCCCGCCTCTCCTGCGATCGCTTTGGCTAACAAAGTTTTCCCTGTCCCTGGCGGACCAATTAGCAACACACCTTTAGGGATTTTTGCGCCAACTGCCGTGAAGCGATCGGGCTGCTTAAGAAATGTGACGACTTCCTGTAATTCTTCTTTTGCTGTATCAATTCCCGCCACATCTTCAAACATAATGCCAGTCTTGGCTTCGGGTGAAAACCGAGCTTTAGTCTTGCCAAAGCCGAGGGTTTGCCCAGGACCGCCAGGAGCATTACTAAGTCGGCGCAACACCATCAACAATACAAAAATTAATAGCAATGGCACAAAAAACGTACTCGCCAGTTGCCAAAGTAATGACTGCTGCTGTGGCGCTCTTACGGCAATATCAACACCATTTTCGCGCAAAGCCTTCATCAACTCCGTGTTGCCGTCACGCGCTACTAAGTCAACTCTGATTTTTTTGCCGTCTTTCAACACCGCTTCCGCAGCTAGCCCGTTACTTTCAATATCGATCTTTTGAACTTTATTATCTTTGACACTCGAAAGTAGCTCGGTGTAGCCAATCGTGGTTGCGGTTTCATTATCCGCACGCGCAGAGTGTGGCGCTGTCATTGCCACACTCTGTAATATCGCTAAACTTACGACTGTCGCTTTGACTCGCCGTAAAAAGGTTGACAAAAAGATTTTTTTTACGGAAGACATCACGCCCTGTTGCTCCTTGTAACCCCGTCAATGCGGTAATCGGTTGATTTTGTTATCCTAATAGTCTAATGCATTAGCCCAAGACCTGACATGAGCAACCTTAAAACTCAGATTGTGGATCGCTCGCTTTGTGAGCGATCCACAATCTGAGTTTTAAGGTTGCTCATGTCAGGTCTTGGGCTAATGCATTAGACTATTAGGATAACAAAATCAA
>JANXUJ010000039.1 GCA_025356295.1 Cyanobacteriota bacterium | reverse complement strand
AAAAGCCGAGGCGATCGCCTCGGCTTTTTGTTCCTTTGAGAAATCTAAAAAAAGAGCTTAGTCTTCAATAGGATTCTCAATATAGTTATTCAACAAACCCATGACCGCGATCGGCAGAATCACGCCAATAAGGGGTACAAGAATATAAGACAAATAAGAAGCTGCGTAATATCCAGTCATAGTAATAGTTTTCCTTACTTTAAAAAAAGATAAATTGTCGTTCTGCACTTAATTCTAGCAACGTCAAGCTCTTGCTATATAGAGCCGAGTTTTAGTTCCAGAGTAAAGCTGCAAATTTTTGCATTGGGGTTAGGTAGTTGAGGAAGTATGCAAATGCAGCACCGCCAGCACCACCAATTAAGAAACTGCTAGCAAATTCGCTCCAACCAGCATGGGTCTCAAACTCAGCAGGAACTGCAACCGAAGTGCTGGTCATGATCTTGGTGCTAACAGTTGCACCATAAAGTGATAAACCAAGTGTCAACAACACAACGGATGAGACTGAGGCTAATAAACCAGCAAGGCTAGAAAGTTCGGTGGCTCTCAATGGTCCAAGCACGGCAAAAGGTCCATAGATAAAATATCCGTGAGCCATGCCGATCTCTAGACCACGGCGGCTAGCAGACAAGCCTTTGCGGTAAGCAGGTAAATTACCGATAAAAGCGGTAACTAGACCAGAGTCGCTGATTGGTGTAGATAAATGACCGATTTGGGGATCATTTTTGAAAGGCTTTACAAAATCTGTCATATTGCTTTAATAAATAAAGATTGCAAGAAGAATTTTGTCTTCATTTTAGGGAATAAGCGCTAATGTCACTGCATAAAAGATAGTTATCTTTAGAAAACTTCACAGATTTGTTACCCGATCGTGGCTGACGGACATAAATCAGCCAGCTGACAGCGATCGCAAGCGGGTTTACGCGCATCACAAACAGCGCGCCCATGGTAAATAATCCTGATTGACCAGTTTTCCCAGTCTGGTTGGGGCAGGAGGGCGATCAAATCACGCTCAACTTTGATTGGCTCATCATATTTAGTCAGCCCTAGTCTTTTGGTGAGGCGCTTAACATGGGTATCAACAGTCACCCCTGCATTAATTCCATAGGCATGAGCTAACACGACATTGGCAGTTTTTCGGGCTACTCCTGCCAGCTTGAGTAGCTTTTCCATCGTATTCGGTACTTTGCCCTCAAAGTCACGCACAATCATTTCGCAAGCACTTCTAATATTCTTGGACTTATTACGAAAAAATCCCGTGGAGTGGACTAATTCCATTAGTTCATCGAGATCAGCATTAGCGAAGGCGATCGCATCAGGAAATCGCGCAAATAGTTTGGGAGTGATCATATTTACGCGCACATCCGTACATTGAGCCGAAAGAATTACGGCAACAAGTAACTGCACGGGTGTTTCATAATCAAGCGAACAGGTTGCATCTGGATAAATTCGTTTGAGGCGAAGCAGTATCTCGTTAGCTCGAATTTTTTTGGATGAACGTTTGGTAATAATTCCCATGGTTAGCGCGATACACCGATGATTCGCAGTTTAGCATTGTCAGAAAGCTCCCAGCGATCGCATACACTAGATACAAATCTTCATGTTAAATATTTGACAGCGCTCGAATGCCAGACCATACCCATATTCACGTCAGAGGTGCTAGACAGCACAATCTCAAAAATGTTGACCTGACGATTCCACGCGATCGCCTGATCGTGTTTACGGGTGTGTCTGGCTCTGGCAAATCATCGCTCGCCTTTGATACTATTTTTGCGGAAGGTCAACGCCGCTATGTGGAGTCGCTGAGTGCTTATGCGCGGCAATTTTTAGGGCAAGTCGATAAGCCTGATGTGGACTACATTGAGGGCTTGAGTCCCGCGATTTCGATTGATCAAAAATCCACTTCTCATAATCCGCGCTCGACAGTGGGTACGGTCACTGAGATTTATGATTATTTGCGGTTGCTCTACGGTCGTGCAGGTTCGCCCCACTGTCCGATCTGCGATCGCAATATTGCGCCACAAACCATTGATCGGATGGTAGATGCAATTATGGAGTTAAGCGATCGCACTCGCTTTCAATTACTTGCACCTGTGATTCGTGGCAAAAAGGGAACGCATAAAAAATTATTGACAGGGCTTGCCTCAGAAGGCTTTGCGCGTGTGCGCGTTGATGGAGAAGTTCGTGAACTTAGCGACAATATTGAGCTTGAGAAGAACAAATTACATGATATTGAGATTGTTGTTGATCGCTTAGTTCGTAAAGATGGTATTCAGGAGCGTTTGACTGATTCTCTGGCGACTTGCCTCAAGCGCGCCGATGGGATTGCGATGGTGGAGGTGCTTCACGAGAAAGATACCAATCAAGAATCTGTAAACAACTTGCTGACATTCTCCGAAAACTTTGCCTGTCCTGAACATGGTGCAGTAATGGAAGAACTATCGCCACGGATGTTCTCTTTTAACTCACCCTATGGTGCTTGTCCTGCTTGTCATGGACTGGGCAGTGTCAAAACTTTTAATCCTGAACTGTTTGTCCCTGATCCTACTTTGCCCGTTTATGCCGCGATCGCACCCTGGGCGGACAAAACTCATACTTATTACATTTCCCTATTAGCCAGCGTGGGTGAATATGCAGGATTTGAGATTACCACCCCATGGGAAAACCTCTCCCAGTCTCAGATTGACATTGTTTTATACGGCACGACTGAGAAAATTTTAATCAAGCCCGACTCGCTATATCGCGATCGCAGTGAAGGATATTACAAACGTTATGAAGGCGCGATCGGCATTCTCGAACAGCAATATAAAGAAGCTGGAGAATCTCAAAAACAGAAGCTAGAAAACTATCTAGTCGAACAACCTTGCTCTATCTGTGAAGGGAAGCGACTAAAGCCAGAATCTCTCTCGGTGCGGATCGGTGGTTACAACATTATTGAATTTGTCTCGGTTCCACTCGGCACTTGTCTAGAGCGGTTAAAAAATCTCGAACTTAGCGATCGCACCCGTCAAATTGCCGATCGCGTTTTGCAAGAAATCTTAGCAAGACTGCAATTTTTACTTGATGTTGGCTTAGATTACCTCACCCTTGATCGTTCTACCATGTCTCTCTCAGGTGGCGAAGCTCAGCGGATTCGACTTGCCACCCAGATCGGTTCAGGATTAACAGGAGTTCTTTATGTTCTGGATGAGCCGAGTATCGGATTGCATCAGCGCGATAACTTTCGACTTTTAGGAACCTTAACCAAACTGCGCGATCTTGGCAACACCTTGATTGTAGTGGAACATGACGAGGAAACCATTCGGGCTGCTGACTATCTAGTCGATATTGGTCCTGGAGCAGGCGTGCATGGCGGAATGATCGTTGCTCAGGGCAGTGTTAAAGATATTGAGAACCACCCTGAATCACTCACAGGCGCATACTTATCCAAACGACAACAGATATTCACACCCGCAGAGCGCCGTGAAGGCAATGGTAAGCATCTCGAAATCTGTAACGCCTATCTAAACAATCTCAAACATATTAATGTCAAGCTTCCCTTAGGAAAACTGGTCTGCGTGACAGGTGTATCAGGCTCAGGCAAATCCACTCTTGTCAACGACATTCTCCATCATGCTCTCGACCATCATTTTTTGCGTAAAAAGCCAGCCCCAAAAGGACTTGATGAGATCAAAGGGCTAGCCGCTTTAGATAAATTCATCGTCATCGATCAATCACCAATCGGACGCACGCCGCGTTCTAATGCCGCGACTTACACAGGGCTATTTGATGTAATTCGCGAAACCTTCGCGCTCACTACAGCTGCCAAAACTAGAGGCTACAAAGCAGGACAGTTCTCATTTAATGTCAAGGGTGGACGTTGCGAAGCTTGCGCTGGGCAGGGTGTGAATATTATTTCGATGAACTTCTTGCCAGATGTATATGTGCAGTGCGATGTCTGCAAAGGAGCGCGGTATAACCGCGAAACTCTACAGGTAAAGTACAAAGAGAAAACGATCGCTGATGTCCTTGATATGACGATTGAAGAAGGGATGCACTTTTTTGAGAATATCCCTTCCGCGCATACAAAACTGGGAATGCTAGTTGATGTTGGTTTGGGCTATGTGCGTCTGGGTCAGTCAGCGCCAACGCTCTCTGGCGGTGAGGCGCAACGGGTCAAATTAGCCACTGAGCTTTCACGCCGCGCGACTGGTAAGACTCTCTATCTTATTGATGAACCAACCACAGGTTTGAGCTTTTATGATGTGCATAAATTACTAGATGTGATGCAGCGCCTTGTCGATAAAGGGAATAGCATCATTGCCATTGAGCATAATCTCGATGTGATTCGTTGCGCTGATTGGGTGATTGATCTGGGGCCAGAAGGAGGCGATCGCGGTGGTGAGATCATCGCTGAGGGAACTCCTGAACAAGTCGCCAAAGTCAAAAAATCTTATACGGGTAAATATCTTAAGCAAGTATTAGCCGAATATCCACGCAGTAGTTAAGGAACCCAAAACCAGAGCGTGGGTCGCCCGCATAGCGGGCGAATCACACTCTGGTTTTGGGTTTTAATTTGAGACATTACACTTTGCCGTAATATCTCAAAAGGCGAACGACTGCGACATTAACCAAAATTCAAAATTTTTTATGCTCCAAAATCATCACACCCCAAAACCATCCGATCAACCCGATGATTGGCTTTACGATCGCTCGGTTTTAGGATGGTTACTCAATCCCCGTCTTAGCAAACAGTTGCCATTTCTGTTTCAAATCTTCAGTTTGTACTGCAATCTATATTTCAATATCACAGGCAAAAGCTATCTCAAAGGAGGAAGAGGGCTATTTAGATTCTTGTCAGGGATTTTCTATAAGCTTTCACCAAATCGGTATTTAGAATTGCAATTATCGGGTTATCAAGTATTTTTAAATCCGATTGACATGCGACTATTTCAAGTTGTCAATGAGCTAGCTAGCCAAGACACTGACACAAGAATTTTGCCTGACTTACTAGCTGAAGGGGATACTTTTTTAGATGTCGGTGCAAATCATGGCAGCTTCGCGATCGTGGCAAGTAAGCTAGTTGGTACTAATGGCTTTGTTTTGGCAGTGGAGCCGCAACCTCGCCTCGCCATAGCTTTAGGGAAGTCGCTCACGGCTAATGCTTTGTGCAAATTCAAGATTTATAATCTTGCAGTTGGTGATACCGATGGAGAAATAGAACTATTAGTTCCGATTGGAACATCTGGAAGCGCGGGAGTCTATCCAGAGCATTCAGCAACTCATCAACACAACCGATTTAAAGTTCCACTTAGACGTTTTGATGATTTAGTCGATTGGCAGAACTTTACTGGCAAAATTCTGCTCAAACTGGATATTGAAGGAAGTGAATGTGCATTTCTCTCAGGTGCAACCAAAATGATCACAGCCCTAAAACCAACTTTAATTATCGAAATTCATCCCACAAGTCTGAGAGCGGCTGGAGCCACGGGAACAAAACTCAAGCAACTATTGCAGGAGTTAGGTTATACCCGCTATGCCGAAATTGCCGATCGCGATCGCACTTACCCTCTACAAGACTTAAATACAGATATTCAAAGGAATGTCGTAATGACGACGTCATAAATTAGGCATAACTTTAAGTATGAATTTAACTATGTATAACCTTTCATGTATAACTTTTATGTCAATTTCTACTAAGATCAAAACTTAATACGCTCTAACAACACAAATGAAGACTTGGCTCAAACCTGCTCAGCGACTAGAAAAACTCCCTCCATATGTTTTTGCGCGCTTAGATGAGTTGAAGCTACGAGCGAAAGAGCAAGGTCTAGATTTGATCGACCTCGGTATGGGTAATCCTGATGGTCCCACGCCCAAGCCAGTAATCGAAGCGGCGATCGCTGCTTTACAAAATCCACTCAATCATGGCTATCCACCCTTTGAGGGAACAGCAAGTTTTCGCCGCGCGATTACTGACTGGTACAAGCGTCGCTACAATGTGCAGCTCGATTCTGAAGGTGAAGCATTGCCGTTGATTGGCTCCAAAGAAGGATTAGGACATTTGGCGATCGCCTATATCGACCCTGGCGATCTTGTACTTGTACCCAGCCCAGCCTATCCCGCCCATTTTCGAGGACCATTGCTCGCAGGTGGTGAAATCTATGAAATGATGCTCACCCCTGAAAATGGCTGGCTGATCGACCTATCGGCAATTCCTGAAGAGGTCGCCCAACGAGCCAAAGTTATGTATTTCAACTATCCTGCTAATCCCACAGGTGCAGTTGCCCCACGCGAATTTTTTGAAGAAGCGGTTGCTTTTGCCAAAAAATACGAGATTTTATTAGTCCATGATCTTTGCTATGCCGAACTCGCCTTTGATGGTTATCAGCCAACCAGTTTGCTAGAGATCGAAGGCGGCAAAGATGTCGGCGTAGAATTTCATACGCTATCAAAAACCTATAACATGGCAGGCTGGCGGGTTGGCTTTGTGGTTGGCAATCGGCATATCATTCAAGGCTTACGCACGCTCAAAACCAATCTCGACTATGGCATATTCTCCGCAATTCAGGTTGCTGCCGAAACTGCTCTGCAATTGCCTGATAGTTATCTTGAAGAAGTATGTGATCGCTACAAAGAGCGGCGAGATTTTGTGATTGCAAAACTTGCTGAGCTAGGTTGGGACATTCCTAAAACCTATGCCACGATGTACCTCTGGATTCCTGTACCTGCGGGGTTGACCTCTGCTGACTTTGCCTTGAAGGTCTTAGAAACTACAGGCGTAGTTTTCACACCTGGTAGTGCATTTGGTAAAGGTGGTGAAGGCTATGTCAGAATTAGTTTGATCGCCGACTGCGATCGCCTCGGCGAAGCTCTTGACCGCCTCAAACAAGCAGGAATACGTTATAAGTAGCCAAAAGTACAGTGTTTTAGTGCAGTGTTTTAGTGCAGTGCTTTACGCTGCACTTGTTCTGTAATCAATCCCCCAAGTAAAAAGTATAAAAGTTAGAAAGTATAAAGTGCTTAATCTCTTACCCATCGCTTTGGAATTTACCTCACCTGGTCCGATCGCTTTTGAACTTGGACCGCTCTCAATCCGTTGGTATGGATTGTTAATCGCCTCAGCGATCATTATTGGCACTTTATTAGCGCAAAATCTCGCCGAAAGACGCAATGTCGATCCAGAACTGGTGGGCGATCTGGCGATTTGGCTAGTAGTTGGGGCAATTCCTTGTGCGCGTATTTACTATGTCCTATTTGAATGGCAGCGCTTTCAAACTCAACCCTGGTATAAAGTATTTGCCATCTGGGAAGGCGGCATAGCCATTCATGGAGCGATCATCGGTGGCGCGATCGCCGCAACTATATTTTGTAAGCGCCAAAAAATTTCGACATGGCTAATGGCAGATATTTTTATGCCCGCCGTGATTCTTGGTCAGGCGATCGGTCGATGGGGAAACTTCTTTAATTCCGAAGCTTTTGGCAGCCCCACCGACTTACCTTGGAAATTATTAATTCCGATCAATCGCCGTCCTCCTGACTTGATCAATGATTCTTACTTTCATCCCACCTTTCTATATGAGTCTCTCTGGAACATCGGCGTATTTGCAATCTTGATGTTTGCTTTCCTAAGATTTTCCAAACTTAGGACTGGCACAATCACGATGATTTATGCGATCGCCTACAGCCTCGGCAGATTTTGGATCGAAGGGCTACGCACCGATAGCCTCATGGTGGGAGGGCTTCGTACTGCACAGATGATTAGTTTAGGTGCGATCGCCGCAGGTATTTTTGGCTTAGTCTGGCTATACGGATTACGCCGCCGTTTCCCTGACACCACTCCCAAAGAAGTAGCGTCCGAAACCCTATGACCAAATTGCCGCATACCGATCCTCGCGAAATGGTGGAAACTGCTTTCCTAGCAAGTACCACCGCCATGTTGTTTTTAATCAACTATTATTTTCCCCTCGGACCTTTGCTGCGAATGCTGTTTCCCTTACCAACAGCCCTAGCTTACTTACGCTGGAATAGCCGCGCCTCCTGGATGGCAATGATCGTGACAGCTTTACTCCTAGCGATCTTGATGGGACCAACTCGCAGTATTCAATATATGATTCCGCATGGCTTAGTTGGTGTAACCCTCGGCTATCTCTGGAAACGCGACTTTCCTTGGGCAGGTTCGCTCAGTATTGCCACAATCATTGGCTCACTTGGTAGTGCTTTTCAGTTTGTATTTCTATCGATTTTATTAGGCGAAAATGTTTGGACTTACTCAATTGTCCAGATTACAGGATTGCTCAATTGGTTAATTCAGCTTTTTGGTTCACTTGAACAGCCCGACTTTGCCACAATCCAACTTTTTACGATCGCGGCAATCATCTTCAGTAACTTTGCCTATCAACTACTCGTTCATCTAGTCGCATGGATTGTCCTCGATCGCCTCGGCAATCCGATCCCAAATCCACCAAAATGGATAGAATCTTTGCTAGCCTAATCATGAAACTCGCACTTTAGCTAGTTTCTAGCTTCACTAAAACAATCTTAATTAATTGACACAATCTCGGATGAGAATTTATACTCATTATCTAACCGCTAAGATGGATATAATTCTAAAACATTGGCGCAATCACCCCCGCTACCATGACTAACCCTGTCAAATTAAATCAAAACACATTGACAAATACATCAATTTCTTTGTCTGAGCGAGAACTTCAAGTAATTGAATTAGTGTCTGCGGGCTTAACCAACCAAGATATAGCTATCAAACTTGCCATCAGTAAGCGCACTGTTGATAACCACATTAGTAACATTTTGACCAAAACTAAAACTGACAACCGTGTTTCTCTTGTTCGCTGGGCTTTGCAGTGGGGAAAAGTATGCATTGACGAAGTGAACTGCTGCTTGATTGGTACTCAGCCAATCAACAACATTTTAGAAAAAAAAGAATTAGAGCAGGAGCTAGAAAGTGCCTAATGGGAACCTGACTGTTAATCGCTGTAAGATTATTTATAATCCCGACATCCCCTTAGCTATGTATCGAGAGTTAGCCTCGCATATTGAACAAATCGAAGATGTGACTGCCGAATTATTTTGGCAAGAGAGTCGTGAATTTAGTTATTTAGGTAGTCAAATTGGGGGTATGTGGCTTAATTGCGATCTTAATCGCGATCTAGCAATATCCAGTCCATCTCAAGTTCTCATCAAAAGCATCTTAAATCATTACGGAAATTGGGTAGCTGAGAATAAAAAATAGAAAAGGTCGCCAAGCGACCTTTTCTATTTTTAGTTACGCAAACGAAGTGCTATATATGAAGAAACGTATATTTACAGATTTTGATGGTCCAATCATGGACGTGTCAGAGCGATATTATCAAGTTTACTTATATTGTTTAGAAAAGATCAGTCAGCCCGAACAGACAATTAGAACTTTATCAAAGTCAGAATTTTGGGAGTTAAAGCGATCGCAAGTGCCTGAACAAGAAATAGCCAAGCTCTCAGGGCTTGAAAATCAAAACCAAACGATCGCCTTCGCTCACTTGCGCCGTGCCACTGTGCATACAAATCCATATTTTGAATGTGATCGCCTAATCGAAAATGCTATAGCCGCTCTCGAAAAAGCTCAATTCGCAGGTATCGATCTTGCCGTGATGACCATGCGCCGACACCGCGAACTTGAACCTGTACTTGAAAAATATGATCTAAAACGTTTTTTTCCTAGCGATCGCATCTTTTGTCTAGACGATGATTATGTCAAAACTGTTGACACTCAAGATAAGCCAAGACTGATGCAACGCGCTCAAACTTATCTCCCAAAAGCCACAAAGCAATGGATGATTGGCGATACAGAGGCTGACATTATCGCGGCTCAAGGTCATGATGTTGAAGCGATCGCCATACTAAGTGGCATCCGCAACGAAACTCAGCTAGAAAAATACAGTCCAAATCAAATCTTTCCTGACTTAATGACCTCAATAACTGACATTCTAAAATCATAAAGACACAGAAGTCGGTTCATAACTCCTATGTCTTTAGTAATTACATTTCTCCTAAAAACTCTTGCTTAGCAATTTTTACCATCACCGCCTGCTGCCCTAAATACAGCATATGTAAGTCAGTAAGCAATTGCTTGGCTGCATCTAAATCGATGTTTTGGATTTGCTGGCAAAATACCATGTGGGTAAATTGCTTCTCGACAGGTAGATCACTCATAAGTACCTCTTTTACGAAACAAACAACGACACTTACTAACGCATTGAAGTCATCTAACAGTAAACATTAGTTACTGTGTCAATATAACGTAACAATACTTTAGAGTTGCTAAAGAAACTGTATCATCCTAAACATTTTTTTTGGATATACCCAAAGAAGCATTTTAATAAAAAAATCATAAAAGCATTCCTTATGATGACTATAAGTAAGATTTATCAAAACCTGTTACCAATTTCCAAAGTTGAGGTGACGCGATGCGTCACCTCAACTTTTGGCTATTATTTCAGTGCAGAATGCTACAAAACTAAAACAACAAAAAGGAAGAGACGCCTAGCGTCTCTTCCTTTTTGTTAAATATAGGCTTGTCTAGCAAGCCTATATAGTTTGAATGCAATGAAAATCTAAAGCAAGCCAGTATTTGCGCCTTGCTTGCCTGTGGCTAATTCAACTTTTATGATCTTGCCACCCATCTTCATAATGCGTTGCTGTTCCGCGAACCAGTTGTCATAAGACACTAATTTCGTGAAATAAGTATTTTGCAACTCTCGTTGTGTACGGATGCGAGTTTGGCTAGGTACACAAGCAGTGATTTTAAAAGTCCGCATAGCGGCGATCTCCTTCAGAGCCAGTTATTAAAAGTAGATTAGAAATAGATTACAAAAAAGACAAGTCTTTTAACTTTGCCAGATTATAAGCGTTAGCGGCAAGATAAGAGGTCTAAGCTTCTTATCTTGCCGCCTTGTAGGTATTAATTAACTAATTAGCAACTAATTAAGCATAATCAACGCTCTTATCAGCAATTAGCTCAAGCCAGAACTGATGTAGTCGAGATATACACCCAATTCCTTACCAGCTTCAGAACCAACGATGCTAGCAGCAACTTCTTTGATTGCTTGAATAGCTTGAATAGTCGAGACTACAGGTACTCCAAGAGAGTTGTAGGTTTCTTTCAAGCCATTGAGTACGCGCTCATCAAGGATCGAAGCGTCACCAGCAAGCATGGCATAGGTTGCATAGCGTAGGTAATAGTCGAGGTCGCGGATACAAGCGGCATAACGACGAGTAGTGTACATGTTGCCGCCGGGACGGGTAACATCTGAGTACAACAAGGACTTAGCAACAGCTTCTTTAACAATAGTTGCTGAGTTAGCCGAGATAGCAGCAGAAGCACGAACGCGAAGTTCGCCAGTTGCGAAGTAGCTCTTTAGCTTTTCGAGAGAAGCAGCATCAAGGTATTTGCCTTGAACGTCAGAAGAATTAATGACGGAAGTAATTGCGTCTTGCATTTTTATATATCTTTTAGGTTTGCAATTAGTTTTTTGAATTAGGGATTCAGAATTCTGAATAGCTTAAATTCTGTTATTAAAGATTAGCAATCTGAGAAAGTTCAGAGATCGCTCTACTGCATTGCACCGATGACATAGTCAAAGTAGTAACCAGCTTCGGCTGCATCTTCACCAGACAACAAAGAGGCTGCTGCGTTCTTAAGACCGCGTACGCCTTCGACAACACCAGGAATAGGAGTACCTAGTGAGTTGTACATTTCTTTAACGCCAACTAGACCGATTTCTTCGATCGGTGTGACATCACCCGATACAACTCCGTAAGTTACCAAACGAAGGTAATAGTCAAGGTCACGCAAACAAGTTGCAGTCATTTGTTCGCCATATGCATTTCCACCAGGAGAAACAACATCAGGACGCTTTTGGAAAAGTTGGTCGCCAGCTTGCTTGACAATGCGTTCGCGAGATTCGGTCAATGTTTGGGCAATGCGAAGACGGCGTTCGCCAGAGCTTACAAAGCCCTTAATGCGATCTAGTTCACCAGGGCTGAGGTAACGTGCTTCAGCATCTGCATTCACGATAGACTTCGTGACTACGCTCATTTAATTTTCTCCAATCAAAAATGTGAATAAAAACGACTGATATGATGCCGTTTCATGTAGAAATATTTTAGTTCTAGCTATGTTTTAACAACAATCGCCAAGAAGCCAGTGATTTATCTAAACATGAAAGGTTTCTTTGTCAAAGGAGTGATTACCAAAACATTTTGAAGCATTGCGTTGTCTACAAGCTTTTATTGATCACACTTCTTAACATTTGATTATGTTAACACCTGACTTGAAATGCAGGATAAATTAGCCTAGAAGGATTGCTAATCCTCGTGTTGCGACTTCACCGAGGATCATTAAACCAGCTGGGATAATTTTTTTAGTTTTGACGAGGCGGATGATGAAGACGATCACTAACAGGGCGGCGATCGCCATGCCAGTGATTTTGCCCCACTTTAGAATCACAGCAAGAACCAATTAGTTACAGCTGAGGCGATGCGATTGAGGTAAGGTGCTGGATCGAGGGCTACCCAGCCATCTCCTGAGGGAACCATAATCTCAAAATGCAAATGAGGGCCAGTTGATCGCCCTGTCGAGCCGACAAGACCAATTTGTTGACCTTGAGCAACACTTTGCCCCTGAGACACATAAATGGCTTCGAGGTGGGCATAGCGTGTGCCTGTGGAGCCATGATCGAGTTCCACTAGGTTGCCATAACCATCACCCCAACCTGCGAACTCAACTCGTCCTGCTTTGGCAGCGAGTACAGGCGTACCAAAAGGTGCGCCGAGGTCAATACCGCTATGAAATGACCAAATGACGGTGACGGGGTTCATGCGCCATCCGTAGTTGGAGGTGACAGGGACAGAGTATGGAAGAGGATATCCACCTGTTTGGAAGATGACAGATGGCTCTGAGCCTCTAGAAGCGATCGCATTGAAAGGAACAGCCTCAGGCTTCCAGATTGCGCCTGGCACAAATACTACTTTGGGGCGGCGTTGGCAGCCATTGCGCTCGAATAGGACATCGGCGCGAATATTATATTTTTTGGCAACGGTTGTGTAGTTTTCCTCGTTTTTAAAGCGATAGGTCAAACCGTCTAAAGCTGGGATTGAGAGGCTTTGACCTGACATAACATCGCCGTTACGGACTTCGGGGTTTAACCCCATTAGAGTCGCGGTTTTTAGGTTGTATTGTTTGGCGATCGTTTCAAGAGTTTCGCCCTGTTTGACTTTGTGTTGGTGCAAGTCATCGAGGGTTGGTTTACCACACAGTTCTTCGGCTTCTTTAGCCGTAGAGTCGTCAACAAGGGTGTTTACGGCGGCAAGAAGAGGTAAGGGGAATGAAAGCGCGATCGCAATCAAAAGCAGAGAAGTTTTCCAAAACGGCTTCATGAATCTTCACAAAAGCAGTACTCGGACATTTTCGCAGCGATCGGGCTTTTATTGACAGCCCCAATATGATGAATTTGTGAGGAGAATTGTGAAGAAAGCGATCACCCCAGTTTCAGTTTTATGTTTAATTTATAAATTGCTATAAATTATTTTATAAATTGCGTAATGGAGTTTCTGGACCATAGATCAATTTTTGCTCTAGGTTATGGCAGATTAGCCAGATAACTATGGCGATCGCCACAGGGATAGAACCTAGCAAAATGATCAGGAGATTTATTGGGGCAAAGAAAAAGCTAATCAAGGGACTCGTTGTCCATGTAAGTATAGCGATCGCCATACTTGCCGTCTTGATGCGGCGAATATTTTGTAAAGCTTGACGGCAACTCGCACATTTAGAAGTATGAGAATGATAACGATCTAAGAGAACTTCTTTGACTAGAGGTGCGGCTAGCTGTCTTCCTGCAAAAGGATCAGCTTGATAGCGATTTACCCATTTATGGAGTTCGCTGACATAAGTATCAGCTTGAGTAGCAAGATAGAAAGCTTTGGCATGATTATTATTTCCTTCAATTTGCGATAGCGCTTGTTCGAGATAACGTTCTTGATAATGCAAGAAAATCTGATCGTCTTCCAGAATTCCATTTTGACCAATATGCGAATACCAGCGCGGTGTAATGCTGATAAAAAATCTGGGAATTGCCGAATTAAATTGAAAAGGGAATCTAGCAAATAATCGACACTCACCTTTACAAGTGGGTGTGGCATATACAGCCGTGATTGTTCTGCCAAACTGTTTAGAAGTGAGATCATGCCACATCAGCGCGGGTGCGACAAAAGTGGTGTCTTGTTGTCCTAACTTGCCTCGTCTAGGTCCTTCAGCCCATGTACCTTTAAATCCCTGTTTATCGCTTTCGAGAAGTTCTAGCACCATCGGAGCCGCGTTAGCACGATTGCCAACAGATTTGTGGTGGGTAAATGGAAGATGACTGGCATCAAGGACATTTTCTAAAAGGGTAAGCGCGTCATAGGGCAGGTCACGAAATGTGCCTAAGAGAGTCCATTTCTCAGTCGAGGCTTCGAGGGGTTCGATGATCGGAATTTCGACTTGAGCAGCTTTGTCTGGGTTGCCTGCGTAAACAAATAATAATCCTTGTCGTTCGGCAGTGGCTAATGACTGCACACAAGCCCGTTCAGAGGTATGCGCTGTGCCACTTTCGATCTGTTGGGGAATGCGATCGCAACTGCCATCACCTTTAAAAGCCCAACCGTGATAAGGACATTCTAATAAGCCATCTTCCGCAATTCTTCCTTCTGATAGAGGTACAAGGCGATGGGGACAGCGATCATCAAAAGCTTTCCACGCATTGGTATGGCGATCCCACCAAATTACGAGATCGCGCTCTAGCAAGGTAAATTTTGCAGGTTTAGCTTTCTCTAAATCTTCTACATAAAAGACGGGATACCAAACCTCTTGCCAGTCAAAGCGATCGCCATCCAGTCCACCCGCAGGTAAAGCCTTGATATTTTTGAGCTGGATATTTTTGAGCTGGATATCTTTAAGCAAACTATTTGCAGTCATAGGTACAGCCAAGTTAGACGTATTGTAAAGTTATGTATAGTTTAGCTCGCCTTGCCAAGCTCTCATCTTGCCAGGGTTCATTAAACCGTGGGGATCGACCATGCGCTTGAAGTTTAGCTGATCGTAATCAACTACTTTCATTCCGCCATCTTCCAAAATATAGGTATGTGGATTGGCAATAAATACACCTTTTGACTCGTGGTAGCGAATAATCTCGTTGAGGCGATCGCTAGTTGTAAAGCGCACAATCTGAATCGCCGCAGGGATCACTGCTCCGTTTACGCGAATAAACTCTAAATGCATGATCACTTCATCGCCAAAATGCTCATGCATCTGCTGCACAAGCTCTAGATTGGGATCATTTAGAAATAAACTTTGGAGATAAGTGAGAGAAGAGTCAGCAGCGCGGGCATGTAAGGTGGTGTGATTCCACGAAAATTCAACTAGACTGATTCCTTTGCTGGCTTCTTCAGGATTCTTTTCATAACAGATATCCCCTTGAAATTCGCTCACAAGGCTACAAAATGGTTCGCGATCGCTCTCAGCAACCAGAACTAGCGCACAATGAGAACCTGCGGAAATAGAGCTTCGTAAGGACACAAAATAAGCGGGAATTGAGGCGGCATGGACACTAATCATCTTTTTGATAATGCCATCGCTATTGCCAAGAGCTTGCCCAAATCTAGCCGCAGTCATAAAATCAGCAAAACTAACCACAAATTCTGACCATGCATAGGCAGGAGCAAGCGGAACTTCTAATTCTGTAATAATGCCATTAGTTCCATAGGCATGATTGACCTTCTGGACATCATCACCGCGTAGTTCGATTATTCTTGGCTGATCTTCGAGAGTAACCACACGCAATGCTCTCAAGTTGCCGCGATCGCGCAATTGTCCATACAAGACCGAGCCAATGCCACCACTGCCGCCCGCAATAAATCCACCAACTGTGGCACTACGCACTGTCGATGGAACCATGCGCGATTCCCAACCAGTCTCTTGCGCTTTTTTGTCAAGTGTGGCTAGTTTTACGCCCGTCTCTACGCGAGCTAATCCTGCTTTTATCCATTTGATTTCTTGCAATCTCGAAGTTTCCAAAATCATCCCACCTTGCAGAGGCGTGGACTGCCCGTAGTTACCCGTACCGCTACCGCGCACGGTGAGGGGGATTTTGTACTTCACAGAGATTTGAGCGATTCTCAGCACTTCGCTTTCATTGCGAGGGCGCACAACCAAATCGCCCACTTTACCCGCCAGTAAAGGTATAAGAATTGGGCTGAAATGATAATAATCTTCCGAGAGCTTCGCTACTTGAGTGGAGTTTGTGATCACCTCAAGCCCAGATAGTTCTTCTAATAGATTTTCTAGAGATATTTGAGATATTTGCCAAGCCATTGCGATCGCTAATTCCTTCTTAAGTTAGATTAAAAAACCAAACCAAAGCGTGGGTCGCCCACTACGCAGACAACCCACGCTTTGGGTTTAAGAGTACTTAATGCTTCGCACGGAGCATCGTTACTCAGCAACGCTAAACTGCTGATTTTCTCAATAGTTCAATCAAGGGCTTAGTTAGCCAATGACTGCCAATTTTGAGTTGATGTTGCCAAGTGGGCATTCTTAGTAAATAAGCAAATCGCCGCATAAAATGAGCGGGTAATCCATCAATACTAAACTTGCCAAAAATCGAAGCAGTCGCACCATCAATACCTAAACTAATAAATTCACCAAGAGGAATATAACTAAATGGAACCAGTGGCTTTTGGTTGAGGCTTGCCCAGATATTCCACGCACAATATTGAGATTGTTGGAAGGCGACCTGCGCTGTTGCGGGTAGGAGAGTTCCACTATCATCAAAGCAACCTGCCAAGTCGCCGATCGCAAAAACATCAGGATGTTGTTTAACTTGCAAAGTTGACTCAGTGGCGATCGCTCCTTGTCGATTACTTTGACGATTGTTTTGAGAATTAATGGGCTGACGATGCTCAAGTGGCAGATTTTGTAACAGTTTTGAAAAGGTACTGCCAACTGTCCATAATAAAATATCAATAGGCAAGGTATCACTGCCACTGGCATAGTCTAGGGTCACTTCGCTATCGGTTATTTGCGAAACTCGCGTATTTAGATCGGTCCAGACACCGCGTTTTAAAAGCGCTTGTTCGGCGATCAGTCGATTGGCAGCGGTTGAATTTGCTAAAATTTTGTCGTTGCGATCAACAAGACGGACTCGACCGCGATCTTTAGCCTTGATTTTGAGGCGATCAGCGATTTTACAGGCAAGTTCCACACCACTGCTGCCACCACCTGCGATACATATTCTAATTTTGTCGCGATTTGATGCTTCTAATAATTCTAGTTTACTGTTCAGTCGATAGAAGTCATTGAGAGTCCGAAACGGAATTGCATATTCAGCAGCGCCATCAACGAGATTCATTGGCGTTTCACCACCGATCGCTAAAACAAGGCGATCGTATTTCACCACCTCTTGCAAAATACTGCGTTGACCGATATTAACTTCTACTTGCTTTGCTTCAAAATCAATATTGGCAACTAATCCTTGGACAAATATAATCCCCGTATCAACAAGTAATTCGGCAAAAGTCGGTGCAATTTCCCATTCCTGCAATTCTGATGTTACTAACTCATAAAGAAATGGCGTAAATAAAAAGCGATCGCTTTTATCAATCAGGATAATTTCAGGATTGACCGCCCAAGGCAAGCGCGCGAGATTAAGCGCCGTATACAAACCACCAAAACCACCACCAAGAATACAAATTCGTGTCATCAGGAAATCCCATTCTTTTTTTCTATTTTACTTCACGCGTAAATTCCCCGTGAATAATCCCTGATGTGTCCGCGAATATTAGGGCGATCGCTAAATCTTGAGGCTTTTGCCTTAAAAAGTTAATCATAATTAACTTTTGGTTAACGCTGGGTTATCTATTTTCGCTTGTACTCATATATTGTCAGCCACTAATATGAGTTGATTATTATTTCTACATTTTGGGGGTCGTGTGGTTAAATCGGTACTGTTAGCTCAGCTATCAGAAGAGCAATCTTTGATGTGGCATAAGGTTCTATCATCGCATCAGATTGAAGTGTGGGCAGCACCTGAAACCGAGGATTTACTTAAGTTACTTGATCAAAAACTTCAGTCCAAACAGATTTTACCCGATCTGATTATTTCTGATATTGGTATTAGATATGGTGGCGGCACATCTTTATTAGCAACTGAGCTTTGTAAATGGAGTGCTGACAATGCTCCTGAGTTAAAAGTTTTATTGGTAAATCCTCGCCAAACTCAAATCAAAGAAGTTGAGAAACGTTGGGCAACTCGCCGAGGCGCTATAAGCTTATTACCTAAGATTTCTATAGACAATCTAAATTCAGCATTTGAGGTTGCATCTCAAGCTTTAGAGATAGAAGTCAAGACTGAAGCTTTGGCAATCGTTATTAGTAGTCTTAAACGTCAACAAGGCTTACCTGATAGAGGGTCTGTTAATGGTAAAAACATAAGACAAACCGTGACCGAAGATTTGGCACGAAGAATGGCGATGATTCCTTTAATGGTGATGGCGAGCAAACCTGAAATAGAATCAAGCAGCAATTTGTCGTCACAAAGTCCAAAACGTCAGTTGGCCCTAGATGCAACTATCTCCCAACTTAATCTCTATGATACTAAAATTGATTTGGATCAGACAGGGGCGATCGCCCGTCAACTTTTTACAGACAATCCACTATTGCCCGCTCTCATTCTTCATGATCTAGGCAATTATGTGGGAATGTTGTCTCGGCGGAGATTTTTAGAATGTTTGAGCCGCCCATATGGAATTGAACTATTTACAAAAAGACCACTCAGAGTTCTCTATGAACAATTCCAATCAGAAACCCTCAAAATAGATGGCAATATAGCGATCGGAGTCGCTTCACAGCTAGCTCTAGGTCGTGCCAATGATGAAGTTTATGAGCCTTTGATTGTTCATCAAGAGGGAGATATTTATGCTGTATTAGATATTCACGATCTATTGCAAGCGCAGTCTCATATTCATGAACTAGCCACAAATCTGCTGCGCGAACAGACTCAAACAACAATGTTTCAAACTGAGAAAATGGCAAGTCTAGGGCAAATTGTGGCTGAAGTATCTCACGATATTCGCAATCCTGTATCAGCTATTTATGGCAATACAGATTGTCTCTTAACTTATATAGAAGGAGTAATGAAAATCCTGAGGGCTTATGAGAAAGAATATGGAACCTCATCGACAACTATCAGCGAAATTCTTGAGGAAGTTGATTGGGAATTTGTCCGTTTAGACTTGCCACAAGTTGTGCGTAGCATCAAGTCGGGAGCAAAATATCTGCGAAAGTTGGTTGACACTTTGCAAAGTCTCTCACATATGAACGATCATGCTACGCCAGAACTGATTGATTTACTGGAATGCGTAGAAAGTAGCTTAACGATTTTAAGTGGCAGAATCAGGAATGTGCAGATCATCAAAAATTATATTGATCTGCCAAAAGTTAATGGATTTAGCGATCGCTTAATTCAAGTGTTTATGAATCTGATCAGCAATGCTCTTGATGCGATGGTGAATTTGAACACGGATTTAAAGGCAGAATCCGATAGTACATGGCAGCCTTTAGTGATGATCACATCAGCGATCGCCGAAATTGACGATTGCACATGGGTATCGATCAAAGTTGCTGATAATGGTCTGGGCATACCCAAAGAAATTCAAGATCGCATTTTTGATAATTTCTTTACAACTAAAGGGCAAGGCAAGGGAACTGGCTTGGGATTGGCAATTTGCTATCAAATCATCACCCAACAGCATAACGGCAAGATCATATTGCGATCGCCTTATTTAAATAACAATGGTGATATGACAACTGGTACAGAGTTTGAAGTGTTATTGCCGATAACTAATTAATTACCGCCTATTGATGTTTCAAGTAGTACAAAAAGATTTTTGAGTTTTAGGTCAGCGCAAAGCGCGCTCTTTAATTAATCTAATAATTACTTGCCGTTTTACGATGATGCACTGCCGTTAAACCGTTAGATTGCAGCAGTTTGCCATTTTCTACGATCGCGTAAACTAGCCAATGATCTCCACATTCCATTCGCTGAGCGACCCGACATTCTAGATAAGCAAGCCCGTCACTTAGCACCAAACCGCTTTCTGTCTTTTCAACTTGAATACCTGTAAAGCGATCTTCTGCTGGAGCAAATTTTTTCATAAAGTGTTTGCGAAGTTGCTTGCCTTGCTCGAGAATATTCAACACAAAGCGATCGCCTTCATATAAATAAGACTCAACAGCGCGATCTTTCGCCACCGCGATCGATAACCCAGGCGGATTAAAAGTGGCTTGCGATACCCATGAAGCCAACATCGCGGTGGAAATATCTCCACGCTGAATCGTCAAAACGCTCAGAGAGCCGACAATACGACCCACCGCTTGCTCAACAGTACTGCCGGGGTTTAGAGTTGTACGGACTTTTTTAGACTGCTTTAATGTTTGAGCAAAATCTGTTCCCGTTTCTTCACAAAGCTGTAATGTCGATTCGGTGGGAGTGAATTTGACCCGAATCGGATCAAAGGCAAGCGTATACCCTGCGTCTTTGAGCTTTCCAGCAATAATATCCACCGCCTCACCACTCCATCCATAGGAGCCGAATACACCCGCTTGATAGCTCTTGGTCGCTGTAGATAAAATAATCCCTAATGCAGTCTGGACTTGAGTGGGTAAATGTCCAGCCAGCGTTGGCGAACCAATCAAAAAGCCTGATGATTTTTCGATCGCGGTTTTAATCTCTTCAGGTTCAGCACTTTCGCAATTAATTAACTCAACAGCGACACCTGCTTTGATAATTCCCCTCGCCAAAGCATTGGCGATCGTGGTCGTATTGCCATATGCCGAAGCAAAAATCAGCGCAACCGAGATATTTTGCTGCTTTTGGGCTTCACTCCATTGACGATAGAGCTTGACCAGTTCGTGCAATCCATAACGCAACATCGGTCCATGCCCAGGCGCATAAAAAATCGCAGGAATATCGATTAGCTTATCCAGCGCGGCTTCAACTTGACGAACTTGGTTTGCCATCGTGCTGTCAAAGTAATAGCGACGATCGCCTAGCAGTTCGCTCCAGCCTTCATCAAACACCTGATCGCCACAAATATGCGCTCCAAAAAATTTGTCAGTATATAAAATCTGGGTTTTGGAGTCATAAGTACAAAGCTCATCAGGATGGCGCGGCGTCGAGGTGGGAATGAATTTGAGAATATGTCCTTTCCCTAAATCAAGGGTTTCTTCACCACGCACGATCTGGATTTTAAGTTCGATTTTGAGTTCTTTATCCAAACTTTGACGCAAAGCGATCGCACATGCATTAGTGCAGATAAATGTCAGGCGATCGTTAATCTCTAATAAAGCCTTTAGAGTTTCGATTCGGTTTTGGTTGACATGACCGAGGATCACATAACTAACATCAAGAATATTTATGCGTTGTCGCAGTTCATTAAGATAAATTTCTGTAAAAGTCTCCCCTGGCGGATCGATCAACGCTGGCAAAGTACCTTGAATCAAGAAAGAGTTAGCCGTAGTTCCTTTCTCCAGAGCATATTCAATTTCAAAGCGTAAGCGATTCCAACTGCGTGATCGCAAAGCAAGAGTTTCGGCAGCAATATAAGTTGTTTGTACGTCGCGAGGTTGAGTGCGGGGCTTAGTATTAGTCACGATCGCTGTCTCCAAACTGTTATGCCTATGACTTTAGGGAGCTTCGCCTATAATAGCAAGCCTAAGATTAAAAAAATCGCTAATGTTACAAAATCGCTTTGTGACTAAGATTAGGAACGAGCATCGACAAGTTTAGTTAACTCGCTCAGTCCCATGTTTTGACACAATGTATGATGTTAATCGCCATTACTCTTGATATGCATCCAGATCATGACACAAATGATTTCTTTTAAACTCTCTGAACTAGCCGCCGAACTTATTGCCACATTGCCCGATTGTCTATTCGAGTCTGATGGTGATGATCCGATAATTTCAGGTGTGGCGGCGATCGACAAGGCAAAATCGGGAGAGATTACCTTTGTGTCGTCATCAAAATTTGTCTCTAAACTCAAAGACACTCAAGCTAGCGCCGTCATTCTCGATCTAAAAACGCCGTCCCCCTTGCCATGTATTCGTACCGCACATCCACGCATTCTATTCGCTAAAGTTCTCGAAAAGTTTTATCAGCGACCTACGCCCCCTATTGGCATTCATTCCACAGCAATTTTGGGTGAGGGTGTGCAGTTAGGCGCAAATGTAGCGATCGCACCTTATGTCGTGATTAGCGATCGCGTCAAAATTGGCGATAATGTCACAATTTACCCTCATGTCACCATTTACAACGATGTCGAAATTGGTGCAAATACAACCATTCATGCTAGTTGCGTAATTAGCGATCGCACTAAAATCGGCGCAAATTGCCTGTTCCATCCCAATACAGTATTAGGCGGTGATGGCTTTGGCTTCGAGATATCTCCCAATGGCACATGGTACAAAGTCCCTCAAATTGGTCATGTAATCATTGAGGATAATGTCGAACTCGGCTGCTCCTGTGCAGTTGATCGTCCAGCAGTTGGCGTAACGATCATTCACAAAGGTTCCAAACTCGATAACTTTGTCCAAATCGGTCATGGTGTCGAAGTGGGAGCGCATTCCGTTCTCGCTTCACAGGTGGGCTTAGCGGGTGGTGTCACCCTCGGGCATCATGTGGTCATGGCAGGACAAGTCGGTGCAGCCAATCACATCCACATCGGCGATGGTGCAATCATCGGTGCAAAGTCGGGCATTCCTAGCGATGTTCCCGCAGGTGTGACGATGATGGGCTATCCTGTCGTTCCTGAAAAGGACTGGAAGCGGATTGTCATCGCCGAGCGTCAACTTCCCGATTTGCTTCGCACAGTTCGCAAATTAGAAAAGCAAATTGAGGAACTAGAAGCCAAGCTTGTTAAATAAATTTTTGGATAAATTTTAGAGGGAAATGCGAAGCGTTTCTCTCTGATTGATGGATGAATTGATGGATGAATTGATGGATTTTAAAATGTATATTGACTTTCATACACATAGCGATCGCATATCTCCTAATCTCATCAATCTCCAAACTATTCATGTTACTTCAGCATTACAAGCCGAAGAATTACCTAAAATTTGTAGTCTTGGCTTACATCCGTGGTTTATCCAAAACTCGTCTTGGGAAAATCTTGTGGATTTAGCGAAATTATCAAATGTTGTGGCGATCGGTGAATGTGGATTAGATCGCAATATTGCTTTACCAATAGAAGTACAGACTTCTGTTTTTAAAAAACATATCAAGCTTGCCGAACAACTACAGAAACCGCTTGTAATTCATTGTGTAAGAGCATTTGCCGAATTAATCTCACTTAAGAAAAATACTAAATCTTCAATTCCTTGGATTATTCATGGATTCCATAAAAAGATAGAAGTATTTCAAGAATTGCTCAAGCATGATTTCTATTTCTCCTTTGGAGCCGCAATTTTAAGCGATCGCTCTCCTGTTATTAATGCGATCGCGATCGCCCCAAACAGCAGATTTCTGCTCGAAACAGACGATCGCACTGACATCAGCATCGAGCAAATTTACGATCGCGCTGCCATATTGCGTCATGTTTTATTAGAAACTCTGCAAGAGCAACTATCAGAAACTTATAACCAATTGATCGGACTGTACTGATACTAGATTAATTTCATCTATACCTAAACCAATCTCACTGAGCAATTCTTGGGCTGCAACCAGCATTTCAGGTTCAAGATTTCTTAAATCTTCGCGAGTATTAAGATAAGTTTTGAGCGCGGTCATCGGATCGAGAACTTCTGCCGTACTGAGATCAGGCATTCTGCTGCGTGGATTTTGACTGACAACTTCAGGGATGAGTGCATAATTATGCGCGATCGCCATTGCTTCATGTAATAAGCGATCGTCGATTTGCGCTAACTGTTCAGCTTTGACTTTGTAAATAAGTCGTGCGATCGCTTGATCAATCTTTCCTTTTTGAATCGCTTTGAGTAACTTCGCTTGTGGGTCTTCTGATTGTGTCACATCCACTTCTATTGTCCGAAAAGAGCGAGTGGGAATTGGACAAAACTCAAACTTGACATTCCCTTTCTCCACTTCTAACCAGCAGTAACCTTTCGCCTCATTCTCTTCACCAAAATCAACTCGCTCAATACTCCCTGGGTAAACCACAAGCGGCTGTGTAGCAAGAATTTGATGACGATGCACATGACCGAGCGCTACATAGTCGAACGCCTCACGAGTCAACATCGATAATGGAATCGTGAATCCTTTGCCAGCCGCTAAAAATCTCTCTGCACCATAGGTCGCCGTATCCACCATCACATGCGCCAGCATAATCGTTGGCAATTGCGGGTTGAGTTGACGGATTTCGGCTTCGATCACGACTTGTAAGCGATCAATCAAAAACTGGCTCACCTCAGTCATCGAGAAGCCTTCAGTCTCAGACTTAGTCAGCAAAGTCGATCGCGTAATCCAAGGTAAAGTAATAATCTGAATAGCACCTGCGATCGTAGAAATCCGATGCGTAGCAATCGTGTCTCCCACCGTAAAATTCGGCACAGCAAGGCTGCGATAAATGGCAAGACTCGCGCCACCAATCCCTTGCGAATGCTGATCATGATTACCAACTAACAAAACTGTGGGAATTCCTGCATCTGCAAGACGGCGAAATTGCTTAGCAAAGGCTTGCTGCACCAGTGGTGGCGGTGTCGCATCAGGAAAGGCATCACCACCAAATAGAACTATATCGGCTGGTTCATTAATTGCCCGATCAATACAAATCGTCAGCGCTGCTACAAAATCCTCTAAGCGAGTATTTAACCCTGTTAGTGGATTGACCTTGCCATGAGTGGTACTTCCCAGATGAATATCGGAGAGATGTAGAACTTTAATGGTCATAATAATATTCCTACCACACCATTAAGCAATCATAGCCTTATGTTCTACATCTTGATATCTCCCGCGAATTTGCACATACTCATCTTCTAACAGAAAATCCTTTGCTTTCTCGTATTCTCTCGCCGAGTAAACCATTTTGTAGCCCTCGGTTGGATAGACTTGCTTACAATTTCTCTTCACAAACCCAACGCCACAATGGATGACTTTTTCCTTTTGCTTGAATCTTTTTAACTTGATTAATCAGCGATCGCCTTTCGCGTTGATTGATTCCCCACAAAATAATTGAACTCTGCCAAACTAAAGTCGAGAGAGTCATCGCCACACATATCCCCAAGCCCAAAAATGGCAAACGGTGAAAAATTAAACTCATCCGCACCGCCGCCCATGTAAATGAGGCGATCCATAGCTCAATATCCGATCGCATTGCCCAAAGGCTCGCCGTTCCCACTGTCAGCCACAGAAATCCATCAAACATCCATCGCAAATAAGTTTGCACTTCGATCAGGCGCTGGACTTGACGCTCAAGAAGTTGCTCAGATATTTGCTCATCAAGTGGATCAAGATCAGAATTATTATCAAGATTCATATATCTGCGTTTAAAACATCATCAACCGTAAGCTCTGCATCAACAAATGTCGGCGAAATAATGCGATCGCCTAAATGAAAAACAGTTTCTTGATAGACTCCATTCACCATATACAATACTGAAATTAGCGCAAGTGCTGCATCAACAATCCAATATTCAAATATGCCAATCCGTTGATATTCTTTCCATTTTTCTTGGCGATCAACATTACGATAATCAGCGCTGACAACTTCAATTACTAATAGAGGTGGAGTGAGATTACGGATTGTTGTAATAGTCATAGTGATATTCCCAAGACTTACTCACATAATACCTCTAATCATAAGAGCGGCGCATAGCGCCGCCCTTATGATTAGGTAGATTCTAAGGGAGGTTGGCTAGGTGTAGAAGTTTGGCGACTGCGCCACCAAGCTAGCAAAATACCAGCGTTGAAAATGCTGGAATAAACTCCAGATAGAAATCCGATAATCAATGCGAGCGCAAAAAATCTTAGGGTCGCACCACCAAAGAAGAAGATAGCGACAAGTGGTAAAGTTGCCGTGAGAGTGGTGTTGATTGATCGCGTCAGAGTTTGATTGACCGAAGCATTAACTAAATCGTTAAAATTAGTCGCGCCAGCATCAAGTTTCACATTTTCACGGATGCGATCGTAGATGACTACCGTGTCATTGACTGAAAAGCCACAGATAGTCAACATTGCCACAATAAACAAACTGTCAATCTCGATACCGTAAGCTAGTCCAAGTATAGAAAATACCCCCGCCGTAACGAGAATATCGTGAAATAAAGCAATAATCGCAAAGACTGCGTAATCTGGCTGAAACCGAAACGCTAAATAAATAGCAATGCCTGCAAAAGATAGTGCTAGGGCAAGCAGCCCATTACTGAGTCCCTGCTGTCCGATCGCTGGTCCCACTTCATCAATCTGTGATTTTTTAGGATCGACTTCACCATATTGTTTCAGAGACTCTGTTAGTGCGCCCTTCAACTTTTCGCGCTCCTCAGTTGAGAGATGGGATGTGCGTACTGATACGCCTTTAAGGTCTTTACCCTCAACTGATTGAACTACACTATTTGTAAAACCTTTACTTTCTACTGCTTGACGCACGACCGCGATATCAATTGGTTTGCCGCAATTGCCATTATTGCAAACCAATCCTAGCGTGACGCTAGAGCCACCTGTAAAGTCAATTCCCAATCGTAAGGGTGAGCCTAATTGCTGAAAAGACAACACCATCGCCACAATTCCCACCAAAATAACCGCTGTCGAAATCGTGATGTAACGACCAGCATTTTTGATTACATCTAACTTCATAAGACTGCACCTGTATTATCTTTTTTCAGATCATTTTTAAGATCATTTGATTTGCCTTCAGTAGCTGCTTCAGCCGTCACCATTGAGATTTTGCCAAAAGCCTTCACGCCGTAATACTCTGGCTTACGGAAGTTAGGATTGCTAATCATCGCCAGCATTAGCGAGCGACTCAGGGTAACTGCTGTAAATACACTGACTAGCACGCCAACGCCAAGAGTAACTGCAAATCCTTTTACAAATCCTGAACCAAGCCAAAACAAGGCGAAGCAAGAAATTAGGGTAGTGACATGACTATCGAGAATACTTGACCATGCGCGATAAAAACCTGCTTCCACTGACTTATAAAGTGTCCGTCCAGAATTTAATTCTTCTTTAGTGCGTTCAAAAATCAGCACGTTAGCATCAACCGCAATACCAATACTGAGGATAAATCCTGCAATCCCAGGTAAAGTCAGCACCACGCCTAACACACTAAACGAAGCAAAGGTAATCACGGCATAGGTAATCAGGGCAATATCGGCAACCACACCCAAGATGCGGTAATAAAGCACCATGAAAACTAAAACTAGCAATAAACCTGCCACGCCAGCATAAATACTACTAAGAATGCTCTCTGCACCGAGGCTTGCGCCGACAGTGCGATTTTCGACAATTTCTACAGGTACGGGTAAGGCTCCTGCGCGTAACTGCAATGCTAGTTCAGTAGCGGAGTCGAGCGTAAAGTTGCCTGTGATTACGGCGCGATTTCCTGTAATGCCTTTACCTTGAAATTCGGGACCAACTGATGGAGAACTAATTAATTTGTCATCTAAGAAAATCCCTAAAACGCGACCAGTCCCACCGATTTCGCCAGTGGTTTTTGCAAATAGATCACCGCCTTTGTCATCGAAGGCGATCGCTACTTGCCAAGAGTCAGGACCATTGCCTGTTGGTGAGGCGACTGCATCTTTGAGCAGATTGCCCGTTAAGCCTGTGCGCTCAAAAATTCCTGCGATCGCATCAACACTTTTTTTATAATTCGCTTCACTTTCCGCGATCGCCTTTTTATCATCACTGTTCTTGAGTATCTCGCGCTGAATCGCCGCCGCCTGTAAGATTTTAGCTCTTGCTCCTAGTTCACTTTGGGCATCTTTCTTGAGCTTCCGAAAATCAAGCTGGGCAGTTGTCCCGATCACACGCTCAGCTTGAGCAGGATCATTGACCCCGGGTAACTGCACGACCAGTTGATTATTTCCTGACAGCAAAATCGTTGCTTCGGAAACCCCTAAGCCATTGATACGCTGTTCCACCACAAACTTGGCAGTTTCCATGATGCGCGGCGTAATTTCATTAATACCTTGTTCAGGATTGATTTTTGCTTGGAGTGTAAGCTGTGCGCCACCTCGCAGGTCTAAACCTAACTTAGGCGGATGACTAACGATTAGATACACAGCCCCTAATAAGACTGCCAATACAAAGGCAAGCAGGCGGCTTTGTTTACCCATATTTTTTGAGAACTTTTTGGTATAGCCAGAGTGAAAGGATGAAATTTTTGACATCTGCCATCATAACTCACTACCTATAAGTACCTCATCATAATTAAAAAACAAAGCCAAAATATATACCGTCCGCATAGCGGAAGGCATAGATTTTGGCTTTGTTTGGTTGCTTTGTTTCGCTGCTTTGTAATACAGCCTACGCAAATTGTTGCGCGTAAACGGTAAACTATATCGAAGCTGAAATTTTAGGTTGGATTTGTGAGATTTCATA
Source organism: Cyanobacteriota bacterium (assembly GCA_025356295.1). GTDB lineage: Bacteria > Cyanobacteriota > Cyanobacteriia > Pseudanabaenales > Pseudanabaenaceae > Pseudanabaena. The sequence goes on along the minus strand of JANXUJ010000039.1, from coordinate 4,748 downwards.
TCGAGCGAGTCTGTTCCGAAGACTGGCTGAATTATTTTATCGATCTCTTTTCTGGAGTGAACTGACTGTGACTATTTACGTTGGAAATTTGTCTTATCAAGCTGCTAAGGACGACTTATCAAGCGTCTTTTCAGACTACGGCACGGTTAAGCGTGTGCAGTTGCCTACTGACCAAGAAACAGGTCGGGTTCGGGGCTTCGCCTTTGTAGATATGGAAGACGATGCTCAAGAAGAAGCGGCGATCGCGGCGCTAAATGAAGCCGAATGGATGGGACGAACTCTGCGCGTTAACAAGGCTAAGCCTCGTGGTGAACGTACTGACGATCGTCCTTCTAAAGGACGTGGTGGTTACGCCTAATTTTCAGACTAGGAAGGGCAGCGCGATGTGCCGCTTTTCCTAGTCTGATCGTAAGAATTCTAATTTAAAAGCCTATGAGCAGATATTTCAGTGCATTGCAGCTTTTTTGGTCAACTGCGATCGCTGCCGAACTCGAATATCGGATTAACTTTGCGATCGCCGCCCTAAGCAGCATTGGCAACTTGGCAGGAAGTTTATTTGGGTTGTTTCTGTTTTATCGCACTGGCTACACTTTTGCAGGTTGGAAGTGGGAAGAAGCGCTCATTGTAGTTGGTATATTTACGATCTTAGATGGCTTTGCAAGTACATTTCTAGCTCCCAACTTAAGCAAAATTGTGGAACATGTTCAAAAAGGAACATTAGATTTTGTACTTTTAAAACCGATCAGTAGTCAATTTTGGCTTTCAGCAAGAGTGGTTTCACCTTGGGGATTTCCTAATATATTTTTTGGCTGTGGTCTATTGGTATACGCAGGTAGCAAACTGGGATTGGGATTTAGCAATTATCTTTTGAGCCTGCTCCCTTTAGGCTTTGGTTTGATCAGTCTCTACAGCATTTGGTTTATGTTGGGCGCAACTAGCATCTGGTTTGTAAAAATTTATAATGTTACGGAAATTTTGCGTGGTCTGATGGAAGCAGGTCGATATCCGATGGCAGCCTATCCCGCTTCCTATCGTTTCTTTTTTACTTTCATTGTGCCAATCGCTTTTTTAACCACTGTGCCTGCTGAGACTCTATTAGGACGTAGTGAACCAGTTTGGATCATTGGCTCGATGCTTTTAGCGATCGCTTTGCTCTATGCCTCAAATCAATTTTGGCGCTTTGCACTGAGATTTTATACCAGTGCCTCTAGCTAAACTTAAAAGCAACAGCTGCGCTTCACGCCGCCTTTGCTTTCTTTGATATGCTGTTAACAACTGACTGCAAATTCATTGCAAATTTATAAAGAACTATGCCTAGATCGCAACGTAATGACAACTTCGTTGACCAGACCTTTACCGTTATTGCTGACACGATTTTAAAACTTTTCCCTGCGAGTCAGAAAGAAAAAGAAGCATTTGCCTACTACCGTGATGGCATGTCTGCTCAAGGAGATGGCGAATATGCTGAAGCACTAGCTAACTACGAAGAAGCTCTCAAACTTGAGGAAAATACTTACGATCGCAGCTATGTATATTACAACATGGGTTTGATTCATGCTAGCAATGGCGATCACGACAAAGCTCTGGAATTTTATGAGCAAGCGATTGACCTCAATCCTCGGATGCCACAAGCCCTAAACAATGTCGCTGTGATCTATCACCACAAAGGCGAAAACGCTCAAGATGAAGAGCAGGCTGAAGAATATTTCAACGTTGCTTCCGAGCATTGGGTAAGAGCGATCCGACTAGCGCCGAACAACTACATCGAAGCTCAAAACTGGCTCAAAACCACAGGTCGAGCCGACATCAATCTTTTCTTTTAGAATTTAACCCAACATCAAAGTTTATAAAATTATAAAAACATCATGATTGACAGAGAACAAGTTCGCCATGTCGGTCGTTTAGGTCGGCTCCAACTAACTGAAGCTGAAGAAATTTCTTTCACTAAGCAACTAGATAGCATTTTGGACTATTTCCAACAGCTAAACGAACTCGATCCCTTTCTAGAAGGAGTCGAACCAACGACCAGAGCCGTTAACACGGTTAATATCACTCGTCCTGACATATTGCAGCCATTTGGCGATCGCGAGGTACTACTCAACTGCGCTCCTGATCGCGAAGAAGACTTTTTCCGAGTTCCACAAATAATGGGCTAAATAGAATTGTTAATAATTTGGTTTATATTCATTAAAGTGAGATTTGCCAAAACTTTATCACCTTCATTCAATTATGGACAGTTCAGGACATATCGCTCCGCGTTCATCCAATTTCAGCATATTGTTGGCTGAGGATAATCCTGTCAATCAAAAAGTTGCTATGCGAGTGCTAAAGCTCTTAGGCTATCAAGCGGATGTGGTTAACAATGGACAGGAAGCTATTAAAGCGATCACCAGCAAATCTTATGATCTGATCTTAATGGATATGCAAATGCCTGAAATGGATGGTTTAGCTGCCACTCAATATATTCGTCATCAAGAAACAGAGTCACAACTTGCTCCGATCACGATCATTGCTATGACCGCCAACGCCACCGATGACGCTCAATATGATTGTCGTAAAGCAGGTATGAATGACTACATCAGTAAACCAGTTGCGATCAACAGACTCAAAGATATTTTGCAAAGATACGAATCTATTAAAAATAATTCTAGTGCGAGCTAATATTTTTAGCTAAGCAACACAAAACAGAAAAAGCCTCGAATTGCGAGGCTTTTTCTGTTTTGTTTGAGATCAAGAGCAAAGCTCTATCTATTTTTTAGGCAACTTCAGCTTCAGTAATTTCTATAGCTTCTACAATTACAGGAGCATAAACGCTAATTTTCTTGCGAGTTTTACCAAAACGCTCAAAAGTCACAACGCCATCAACAGTTGCATATAAAGTGTCATCGCTACCACGCCCAACATTATTGCCTGGGTGAAACTTAGTACCGCGTTGACGAACGATGATGCTGCCAGCCTTAACGACTTGACCACCATAACGCTTTACACCGAGGCGCTTAGCGTTAGAGTCACGACCGTTTCTTGTACTACCCGTACCCTTCTTATGTGCCATTTGTTTTGTATCCTCTAAAAAGTACTAATCAAAAAATGATGCGAGTCAACAACGCTTGGCGCTATCTACTCGCATGGAGTTAAGCCGCTGCACCGCTTAAGTTGATCGCTTCAACCATAATCCGCGTCATAGGCTGACGATGACCATTCTTTCTGCGGGTTTTCTTTTTAGGACGCATTTTGTAAACAATTACTTTTTTTGCCTTATGATGGCGCATTACAGTAACTTCTACGCTCGCGCTATCAACCATAGGCTGACCAATCGAAATGTCACCGTCCATATTGACAAACAAAACTTTGTCAATAGTCAATTTACTGTCTGTTTCGGCTTCTAGTAGCTCAACGTCATAAAATCTGCCGACTTCGACGCGATATTGCTTACCGCCTGTTTCAATGATTGCGTAACTCATGGTTTTTAAATATTCAGTAGATGCCGTACAGGTATTGGGAAATTAGTATTATTTAGTTTCGCCAATTTTTCAAATAACCCGATCCGAGCATGAAAGATCGTGCGATCTGTAAGTATACAGGAAATTCTTAAATAATTTTTTACCAAGAAAAAATTTATTTAAATCAAAATCCAAAAAATCAGAAAAGGAACGCTTCGCGTTCCTTTTCTGATTTTTATTTCAGCCAGCCTAGTCCGACACTCGTTAGAATCAATGTACCAAAACCAAGTCGATAGCCGACAAATACCCATGTCGTATGAGTTTGAAAAAACTTGAGCAGCCATGTGATCGCTAAGTAGGAACAAATTACTGATGAGAATGTACCGATCGCTAATTGTCCGATCCCCACATCACCAAAACCAGTTTTAACAATTCCAAACAACTCAACTAAGCCTGAGATCGTGATCGCGGGAATACCTAAGAGAAAAGAAAATCTTGTCGCCGCGACTCGATCTAAACCCAAAAATAAACCTGCGGTCAGAGTCGAGCCAGATCGCGAAGCTCCTGGAATTAGCGCAAGAGCTTGTGCTGTCCCCATTAAAATCCCATCGATCACTTTTACTCTTTTAAAATCACGCTTTTCGGTTTTGTTCCGTTGTCCAAATATTTCAGCTAGCGCTAGCAAGCTTGACATCACAATTGAGGCGATCGCGATCGCCGTCAAACTTCGCAAAGGGGACTGGTCATAGTTTTTGACAAATACTTTAATCAACAAGCCGCCAAACAACACGGGAATCGTCCCTAAAGCGATCGCCACAGCGAGCTTGAAATCATGGGATTTATATTTTTTTTGCTGTATGGCGGCGATCGTGCCAAGTGTGATGTGACTCAGGTCTTTCCAAAAATAGCTGACAACCGCCACAATACTACCAAGCTGAATCACCGCATCAAAGGATAAACCTTCAGGTTGCCCAAAAAGCTTATGGGCAACCTTGAGATGTGCCGAGCTACTGATCGGCAAAAACTCAGTTAGCCCTTGCACAATCCCCAAAACGAAAGCCTGCCAATATTCCATAAAGACTCAAATCCAGACAAACGACACATAGTACGAACAATAGTACAGCGATCAGCTTTACTGTCATAAAAATAATACGGTAAGTGGGAAACTCAGTGCTTTAGCGCTGAGAGGTAAACGAGCGAGGCAATTTATTGCCTTTAGTCTTTCTTTGGTATAATTAAAAAGTGAGTAAGAATAACTATCTACGTGTTGAAGCATTCTAGTAAAGAGAAATCCTTGCTACTTAGTAC
>JANXUJ010000035.1 GCA_025356295.1 Cyanobacteriota bacterium | reverse complement strand
ATGACAACAGCAGTACAAAGACGCGAGAGCGCATCAATCTGGGACCAGTTTTGCAACTGGATCACCAGCACAAACAACAGACTATATGTAGGCTGGTTCGGCGTAATCATGATTCCATGCTTACTCGCCGCCACAATATGCTTCGTAATCGCCTTCGTAGCAGCGCCACCCGTCGACATCGACGGCATCCGCGAACCAGTCGCAGGTTCATTGCTATTCGGCAACAACATGATTTCTGCCGCAGTCGTTCCCTCCTCGAACGCAATCGGCTTGCACTTTTACCCCATTTGGGAAGCAGACAGCCTAGACGAATGGCTATACAACGGTGGACCATACCAACTCGTAGTATTCCACTTCCTACTCGGAATTTTCTGCTACATGGGACGCGAATGGGAACTATCCTACCGCCTCGGCATGCGCCCCTGGATCGCAGTAGCATACTCCGCACCAGTAGCCGCCGCCACCGCAGTATTCCTGATCTACCCAATCGGACAAGGATCATTCTCTGACGGAATGCCCCTCGGAATTTCAGGAACATTCAACTTCATGATCGTATTCCAAGCAGAACACAACATCCTGATGCATCCTTTCCACATGTTAGGAGTAGCAGGCGTATTCGGCGGTTCATTGTTCAGTGCCATGCACGGTTCACTCGTAACCTCCAGCTTGATTCGTGAAACCACCGAAAACGAAAGCCAAAACGCAGGCTACAAATTCGGACAAGAAGAAGAGACATACAACATCGTTGCAGCCCACGGCTACTTCGGACGCTTGATCTTCCAGTACGCATCATTCAACAACAGCCGCTCATTGCACTTCTTCTTGGCACTATGGCCAGTAGTCGGCATTTGGTTCACATCATTGGGCGTAAGCACAATGGCATTCAACCTGAACGGCTTCAACTTCAACCAATCTATTTCTGACAGCCAAGGACATGTAGTACCAAGCTGGGCAGACGTAATCAACCGCGCCAACTTGGGCATGGAAGTAATGCATGAGCGCAACGCTCACAACTTCCCTCTCGATTTGGCTGCTGTTGATGTAGCTCCTGTCGCGATGAGCGCTCCTGCTATCAACGGTTAATCGATTTATCTAGTCATCACCAAAAAAGCCTCTCCTCACGGAGTGGCTTTTTTGGTGATGTGGAATTTACATCAGATAATTTTTTAGCTCAGGATATTTAGGAAATAAGTTGTCAACACTTGCAAGTTTTGCGCCATATTCTAATGCGGTGGCGATGATTAGGCGATCAAAGGGATCTTTGTGAATGGGCGATAGGTTTACGGCTCTGACTGTAATTTCTGGAGTCAGTGGCAATAGATCGATTCCTGCGGGAGCTAACGAATCAGTAAGCCAATCTTGAACGGGTATATATATTGATAATCTGCCTTTGTTATAGGCTAGAGCAACTTCGTAGCAAGACATTGCTGACACTGCAACTATTTCTGATTGCCGAATTTTCTCTAACCATTGCGTAGGAATTTGATCGAAGTTTTCATTGACATACCAAAGCCAGATGTGGGTATCCAAAACTACCATTTCAGACATTCCCAGTCCTCTTCATCTACGATTGGGCTAACAATATCACCTAAAATTTCGATTTTTCCAGCTAGATGGGTTGGGGTTGTGCGCTTTGGCTTTTTGTTAGGAATTTCTTGATCGGGATTAACGTCTTTTTGCTCTGATTTTGCATTAGCTTCTTTAGGGACTATTTGCTGTGGGATAGAGATAGATTTTAAATATAGACTGACGATCGCTTGTAATGCTTGGCGATGTTCTGGGATCGCATTTTGGTATGCGTCAGCGAGAGGGGCTTCGACTTCTAGGGTAATTTGTTTGATCATAGTTTTATTAGGATTTGAGGGTGTTTTCAAATTCTTGTTTTTTGCTATATATTGACGATCTTAAGCGATCGCCTTCTTCCTGCTGTTTCCTCTGCTCAAGTTAATTATAGGTAGTTTTAGAAAACAAATGCTAGTATAAATATTGCCTAAAATTATGCCGTAACGTTTCCAGATATGCCGCTAAGTTGGAATGAGATTAAGCAAAGAGCGATCGCATATTGATTCCATTGTCAGAAAATCTTAAAGACTGTTAAAATTCTAAGATTGCTGTTAATTAGACCCCAATGCTGTTACAACCAGAAAATCAAAGTAAAAAATATCAGACATTATTTAATGAAATAGACGAGGGGCGTGTGAAGATTCCTCAATTTCAAAGGAGCTTTGTTTGGGAAAAAGAGAAAACAGCCAAATTAATAGATAGTCTTATTAAAGGATTTCCAATAGGAACTTTTATATTTTGGAGAACAAAAGAAGAATTAAGGTGTGTCAAAAATGTTGGCAATGCAAATTTACCTGAAACTCCAAAAGGAGACATGACTAGCTATGTACTGGATGGACAACAAAGAATCACGTCTCTTTACGCCGTCAAAAAAGGGCTTGTAATTAGTAAAGACGGCAAGCAGATTGACTATAAAGATATTTGTATAGATATTAGCTTGGATATTGATACTGATGACGAAGTAGTAGGTATTGAACCATCATCTGAGTATCCCTCTGTATCAGTATATGAAGTGCTAAATGGCAGTATTATTGACTTTCTTGACAAATTTTCTAAAGAAGAAGTAAAAAAATTGAGGTTTATCAGAACCGATTGATTGGATATGATTTTTCTACAATTGTTATCAATGACTACCCGATAGATATAGCTTGTGAGGTGTTTACAAGAATCAATACGGGAGGTGAAGAACTGACTCTATTTGAAATTATGGTTGCTAAAACTTATGATCAAGATAGAGGCTTTGACTTGTCGGAAAAATATGAATATCTGGTAGAAAATGAAGACGAAAAAGGTAAAGATTTGAAGAGTGCTAATTACGATACAATTCCTGAGATTACGGTACTTCAATGCGTATCAGCTTGCTTATGTCAACAAATTCGTCGTCAAGATATTCTTAAATTGAAAAAAAAGGAGTTTATTGATATATGGGAGCATGTCAAGAGCGCCTTATTCGATGCTGTTGATTATCTAAGAAGTAATCTTAGAGTGGTTGTTTCAGGATTATTACCCTACAATACACTTCTAGTTCCATTAACTTATTTCTTTTTTAAGAACAAGTCTCATGTGATAACTGTACGTCAAGATAAATTATTAACGCAATACTTTTTCTGGGCTACATTCTCCAATAGATTTTCATCATCGGTTGAGGCAAAAATAACTGTTGACCTAAAGAGAATAGATGAAATCTTGAAAGGTTCCAAACCAACTTACCTAAATGAAGAAATCAACCTTAATGTTGATGTTTTAAAGGTGCATAAATTCGCTACAGGAGATGCATTCTGCAAGGGAATACTGTGCATACTAAGCTATTTTGAACCTCGCTCATTTGCGACTAATAAAGTTGTGATTTTAGATAATTCTTGGTTAAAACGAAGTACCAGTAAAAATTATCATCATTTTTTCCCTAAAAGTTACTTAAAAAAGCAAGGAGTTGAAGATGGATTAGCGAATTCTGTCCTCAATATAACTATCGTAGACGCGCACATCAACCAAAACGAAATTAAAGCCAAATCTCCAAGCGTCTACATGAAAAAGTTTGCAATGTCTAACAGTAAGATTAATGTTGCAATGCAAACACACTTAATTGATGACTTGATTAGCTTTGGAGTATACGACGATAACTATACAAGATTTCTTTACCAAAGAGGACAACGTATTCTGCAAGAAATTAATGACAGAGTATATCCTAATTTGTAAGTAACGATGTCTTCAATCTCTTAAATTCTTAAACGATACGGTGATCGCAAATCTAAATCTATGTCACTACTTGCAATGATTTATTTGTCAAACAACAAAAAAATAAAATTATGCAAACACTACCTAAAGTTGAAGAAACATTAATCGCAGTCATCAAAACCTTACCAACCGAAAAACAGCAAGCATTATTAGAATTTGCCGAATTTTTACAAGCCAAAATAACACCTAAAGCCCCAAGCAAAAGCATCAAAAGCTTATGGAAAAATGCGGATATTAACCTCACAGAAGAAGAACTTTCTACAACCAGAAAAGAAATGTGGGCAAACTTTCCCAAGGATATTGAACTATGAGCGTTGTAGCTGACACCCACACAATTATTTGGTATCTGCGAAGTCCAGAAAAATTATCAACAAATGCAGTAACTTCCCTTGATAATGCCTTGAACAATGGCGAATCAATTTTTATATCTGCAATTTCTCTTGTAGAAATAAATTATTTAGTTGAGAAAAATCGGATTCCCTCAAGTTCACTAGAGCAACTTTTACAACTAATAGACGATCCACTTGTAAATTTATTCGTTGTCCCCTTAGATACCCCAGTAGCTAAAGCTTTTACCCAAATCCCGCGTGAGATTGTTCCAGAAATGGGCGATCGCATTATCGCTGCAAGCTCTCTATATCTTGATCTGCCTCTAGTTACAAAAGACCATAAAATCAGAAACTTATCAAATATTCAGACAATTTGGTAGCTTTAAAAGCAGATGTAGTTAAGCGATCGTCTGATATGGCGATCGCCAATTTATATTATTACTTTCAACTCCCTTAAGAAAATCGCAGTTTGAGATTAGCTCGCTCATTAGATGAGATTGTGGCGTTATAATTCTCCACATAGAAATTAGAGTAAGCTTCCAAAAGTTGATCTTGATCTGTTTACGCATTGTTTTAGTTATCCAAAAACTATTAAGATAATACGCTGCACGATTTAGCTAAAGTGACTAAATCCATAAAGCTTTAAAGTTAGAAGATATAAAGCGATCGCTCTTATTAGGCGATCGCTTTATATCTTGTTAGCTACTTGCCTTGTAACTGGGCGAGACGCGCTTTGAGAATCTCTTGTTGCTTGAGAGATTCTTCTAACTCAGCACGAGCGACTTCTACAACTTCAGGGGGGGCTTTTTTGACATAGCCTTCATTGCTTAAGCGGGCTTGAGTTGAAGCGATCGCACCTTCTAATTTTTTCAGATTGCGCTCTAGCTTTGTCATTAGTTGACCAATATCAACAACGCCAACTAGAGAAACAATCACTTGAACCGTACCGACCACACCAGCGATCGCTTCTTCGGTTTTTGACTCATCCACCGAGGCGGCGATCGTTAAGTCTTCAACCCTTGCCATATCAAGGATATAGCTCTGTCCAGCTTCGAGCAGAGTCCGTTCGCGATCGCTGTCTGACTGCAAGATTACTTGAATTTTTACACTCGGTTTGATTTCTGCTTCCGCGCGAAGATTGCGAATCGTGCGGATTGTGCCAATCAAGAGACTAAACTGCTCTTCTATATCCTCTTTAATATAGGTAGTATCGATTTCGGGATAGAGTTGAATGGCGAGAACAGGGCGATCGCTGGATGGCTCACTCGTGCCATAGGTGAGCAACTGCCAAATCTCTTCGGTGACATGGGGCATAAATGGATGTAATAACCGCAAGATTCCATCTAATACAAAAGTAAGAGTTTGCTGCACAGTTGCGCGGGAAGTTGGGTCAGCATCTTCCTGTAAACGGGACTTGACAAGTTCGATGTACCAATCGCAGAAATCACCCCAAAATAACTCATACAAGCACTTGGTGGCTTCGCCCATGCCATAGCAGTCAAGCTGTTCACGAACCTGCAAAACGGTCTGATAATAACGCGACAAAATCCAGCGATCGGCAAGTTCCAAATTCTCAATTTGAGTCGTGACTTCGCGGCGATTCAAATTGAGGTTAAGCATTACAAATCGCGAAGCATTCCAGAGCTTATTCGCAAAGTTTCTCGCTGTCTCCACAGTTGAGGACTCATCAGTTTTGCGATTGTAATCAAGACGAATATCTTGCCCCGCACCAGTCACTTCTTTAACTAGCGAATAGCGCAACGCATCAACACCATACTTATTAATCAGAATCAATGGATCGATGCCATTGTTTTTTGATTTCGACATCTTCTGATTATTTTCATCGCGCACTAGTCCATGAATGTAGACCGTATGGAAAGGCATTTTCCCAGTGAAATAACCCGCCATCATCGTCATTCTCGCCACCCAGAAGAAGATAATGTCAAAACCCGTCACCAGCACACTGGTCGGATAAAAAGTCTCAAAGTCTGGAGTTGTCTCAGGCCATCCCAAAGTCGAAAACGGCCAAAGCCCTGACGAAAACCATGTATCCAGAACATCAGGATCGCGCGCTAGGGTGATATCTTCACCAAATTTTGCTTGAGCTTGCACATAAGCTTCTGCTTCTGTACGCGCGACAAAGATAGTGCCATCAGGTGCATACCAAGCAGGAATCTGATGTCCCCACCACAGTTGACGCGAGATGCACCAGTCTTTGAGACGAATTAGCCAATCACGATAAACCCGTCCCCAGCGATCGGGAACAAATGTCGGTGAATTCTGTTTATCAAACTGCTCTAGAGCAAAATCAGACAGAGGCTTGATATTTACAAACCATTGAATCGACAGTAATGGCTCAACTGGAACTTTACCGCGTTCAGAATAAGGAACGCTGTGAGTGTAGTCTTCGATTTTTTCGAGCAAGTCCATTTGATCGAGCTTGGCGATCACATTTTTTCTTGCCACAAAGCGATCTTGCCCTTGAAATTCACCACCATTCTCATTGATTGAGCCATCTTTATTAAGAATGTTAATTAATGGAAGACTATGGCGTTTCCCCATTTCAAAGTCATTAGGATCGTGGGCAGGCGTGATTTTTACACAACCACTTCCAAATTCTTTGTCAACATATTGATCGGCAACTATTGGAATCTCACGATTCATAATTGGTAACATGATCGTCTTGCCAATCAGATGCTTATAGCGATCGTCTTCAGGATTAACCGCAACCGCAGTATCGCCTAACATCGTCTCTGGGCGAGTAGTAGCGACAACTAGATGACCACTACCATCGGCTAATGGATAACGAAAATGCCAGAGATATCCATTCACTTCCTTGCTGTCAACTTCTAAGTCAGAGACAGCTGATTGTGAGGCAGGACACCAGTTAACTAGATATTCGCCACGATAAATTAAGCCCGCTTCGTAAAGCTTGACGAAAGCTTCAATAACAGAATTAGATAATCCTTCATCCATCGTAAAGCGTTCTCTTGTCCAGTCAGCCGACACGCCTAAGCGGCGTAACTGCGAGACAATCGTCCCACCCGATTCAGATTTCCATTTCCACGCTCGCTCTAGAAAGTTGTCTCGTCCAATTTCTTGATTGATTTTGCCTTCAGCTTTAATTTGTTTATCGAGAATAGTCTGCACCGCGATACTTGCGTGATCAGTCCCAGGAAGCCAGAGCGTATTAAATCCACGCATCCGATGATAACGAATCAGAATATCAATCAGTACCTCTTGAAAAGCATGACCCATGTGGAGACTACCCGTGACATTGGGCGGTGGAATCATGATGCAATAAGGCTCTTTATCACTTTGGCTGTCTGCTACAAATACGCCACTCTCCTCCCAATATTTTTGCCATTTGGCTTCAGATTCGAGAGGATTATACTGTTTGGGAAGTTCGGTCGTACTCATAGCGGTTGTTTAAAGAATTATGTAGCTTCGTTGAAGTTTATGTTTAGCTTATAGTTTATAGCCTATCGCTCAAAACAAGGGCTAAAAATGAGTTAAACTTATACACCGAGCCTAAAACCTGAAAATAATTTAAAAACATAATTTAAAAGCTTTGTGGAATTTTGTCAGCACAATAATTTCATAATATTCGCAATAGTATTTGTAGGAGTAACCACCTTGGAAGTCGCTCAATTGTTAGAACTATACGGACAGGGACAACGCAATTTTTCTAATGTAGACCTTAGTAACGCTCAGTTACGCAGCGTTAATTTAATTGGTATTGACCTGCGTGGAGCTACTTTGAGCAAAGCGGATTTGAGTAGTGCTAATTTAATTGACGCAAACCTGACAGGTGCTAATTTGATTGAGACAAATCTTAGAGGTGCGGTTTTAAGAGGTGTAAATTTTTCTGATGCTGACTTAAGTTGGTCAAATTTAACTTGGTCAAATTCTTCTAACAGCAAATTTATTCGTTCCAATCTTAGTGTTACTAATTTTAGCGGCGCAAATTTGATTGAAGCAAATTTTACAGGTGCGACTATGAAAGGCTCTAATTTGCGTGGTACAAATTTGCGTGGAGCAGTTTTACAAAATTTGCAAACTTGTGCCGATACAGAGTTTACAGGTGTTCGGAATTTGGACGATCGCACTCGGGTATATCTTTGCGCGATCGCTAGTGGTACTCATCCGTTCACCAAAAATAATAGTCGCCAGACTCTAGATTGTCCGATTGAGTTTGGTTAGGCAAATTTAGTTAGATAAATTTGGTTAAGGATTTTCAGTGACTTGTAATAAATAAGGGAAAGAAGCATTTTTTTCATAGGAACCGACCCATACTTCATAAGTTCCCTGTTGCCAGTCGCCGCTAATCTCTGGATTGCGATCGCTCACATCATCACTACACCAAACTCCCCCAGGACCGCGCAATAGTAAAACCGTATCGCCAGAGCTTTTAACTTGCAGTTTGAGATAGGGAAATGCTTTGGTGAGCGTAATTTTGTGGTCGGGGGCTGCGTCAATAAAGCCGATACATTCCCCTGTTTCCGTAACTTTGCGCCCAGATGTCTTTTGAGTTTCGACTCCACCACCACTGATACCGCGTAATTCGATCGCCTTCGGTGTAAAGTTTGGCGCGATCGCGATATCTTCAAACATTTTCACCACGCTGGCTTTTTTGCTAGGATCAGGCTGCGATCGCGTGGGGCTAACCACAGCAAATATGGCAGTTGCAATAACTGCAAGGGTGAATAGCGATCGCGTTGAAAATTTTCTCATGAGCCAAATATATTGCTTTTAAGATGCAGATTTTAGCGAAAGCTAGAGACGGCGCAAAGTGTTGTCTCTAGCTTTTATTTTTCGATATAATCACTATAAACGAGATTGGATAAAAACATGGCAGCGATTGGCATCATGACCGCACAGGTTCGTCCCGAACGTGAGATCGGACAAATCCATGTTTATGACGGAACTGGTAAAGGTAAATCACAGGCGGCGCTGGGTGTAGTATTGCGATCGCTTGGTTTAGGAATGTCTGACACATCGCCTGTGGGTACGCGGATTTTGTTATTGCGATTTCTCAAAGGGGCGGAGCGTGAATATGCTGAAGATGCTGCAATTTCAGCTTTACAGCAGGGATTTCCACATCTAATCGATCATGTGCGGACTGGTCGGGCTGAATTTTTTGATGCGGAACATGTCACTCCATTTGATCGCCAAGAAGCTGAGCGCGGTTGGGCGATCGCCAAAGGGGCGATGGCTTCAGGGCTTTATTCGGTGATTGTTTTAGACGAAATCAATCCTGTGCTGGATCTAGGATTAATTCCTGCCGATCGGATTGTCAAAGACTTAAAAAACAAATCGGCACATCTGGAAGTGATCTGCACAGGACGCGGCGCACCACAGTCGCTGATTGGGATTGCGGACTTGCATTCAGAAATGCGATCGCACGATGATGCTCATGCCGAAAAATATGATGTTACTGGAATCGAGATTTATACAGGCGCTGGCAAGGGTAAAAGTACTTCGGCATTGGGGCGATCGCTTAAAGCGATTGGTACAGGAATCAGTCGAGATTTATCCCATCGAGTTTTGATCATGCAATGGCTCAAAGGTGGTGCAGGCTATACCGAAGATGCCGCGATCGCCGCGCTAAAACGCGCTTATCCTCATGTGATCGATCACCAGCGTTGTGGTCGTGATGCCATCGTCTGGCGCGGTCAACAACAAGAAATGGACTGCATTGAAGCTCAGCGCGGTTGGGAAATTGCTCAAGCCGCGATCGCATCAGGACTTTATAAAACAATTATCCTTGATGAACTAAATCCCACTGTTGATTTAGATTTGCTCGCAGTAGAGCCAATCTGTCAAGCTCTACTCAAAAAATCTCGCGACACTGAAATCATCATCACAGGACGTTGCTTTAACCAACCAGCCTATTTTGACCTTGCTTCTGTTCACTCAGAAATGGTCTGTCATAAACACTATGCCGAAAAGGGCGTAGACCTCAAACGCGGCGTAGATTTCTAAGACCAAGACAAGTATCTAGCCCTTTGGGCTAGATACTTGTCTTGGTCTTAGATGAAGGTTTATGATTTAGAACTTTCGATCGCCGCAATTTGAGAATCAGCTTCTTCGTCCTCAGTTCCTGTCGGATTGAGATAGTACTGATCGTAATATCCATAGTGATATTCACTATCAGAAGAACCAATCATATTAATTAAAATACCAGATACATTAGCTCTTGATGCTGATAAGACTTCTAAAGCACGCGAAATTCCATTTCGAGTAGAACGATTAATCGCCGCCACTAAAATAAATGTATCAACCTTAGAAGTCAAGCATTGTGCGTCAGTTATACCAATAACAGGTGGAGTATCGACTAATACATAGTCATATTCTTTACGCCATTCTTGTAATAGAGCCGTCATCTTTGCCGACTCTAGCAATAACATCGGATTCGGCGGAATCGAACCTGATGTTAAAATGTGTAAATTACCCTTGTCATCAGCCGCTTGGATCAAGTCTTGCCACGGACTAGGAGTCGCTAGAGCCGTAGACAACCCAGACTTATTAGTTAGCTTCGCTAATTTATGAATAGTCGGCTTCCGCATATCCGCATCGACTAAAAGCACCCGATGACCAAGCGCCGCTAAAATCGTGGCAAGGTTGTATGTCAATGTACTCTTGCCCTCAGATGGAACTGACGAAGTGAAAGCAATCACTTTCATCATGTTGTCAGCCCCTAAATAACGCAAGTTCAAAGCCAGTGAACTCAGAGCTTCTCTAAATGCATAATAGCTACTACTTGGCAAAATCCCTTGATTCACCATTGCACCTAAAGCCGTTACGTCAGTTATAGGGATAGAACCAAGTAAGGGAACATCAATAATCTCTTTAACTTCCTCGACTTCACGAATACGCTGATCTAGACGATTTAGTAGTAGGGCAAGCAAGACTCCTAGACCTAAACCAGCGATCGCTCCCGTGATCAAACTTCTCTCGATATCTGGCGAGGAAGGTCTAGTTGGAATCAGAGGCGGCTCTAAAACCTTCCATGATGAAATCTCTTGCGCCTCCGATATTCTCAGTTCTTCTAATTTTTCAGTTAGTTTATTGTAAGTTGTGGTGTCGAGAGCAAGTTGCCTCTGAATTTCCACATACCTTTGTTGAATCTGGGGGATTTTAGAAAAGGCGCTAGAGACTTCAGCCTGAGCACTTCTGATACTCCCTAGCTGGGCTTGACTGACGGCAAGAGTTGTTTGGGATTCAAATAACTGAGTTGCTAGGGTTTGTTGAATTGGACTATTTGGTTCGTTAGTGATATTTGAGGTACTGCCTTTAACGCCGACCACTGATTGAGCGCGAGTTTCGAGCAACCTGTAGAGTTCATCGCGGCGATCTTTAAGCGCGAGGACATTAGGATGATCTTCCCGAAATCTAGTGCGTTCTAAGAAATAATTAGTCTCAACTTCTTGAAACTGTTTAACTAAAGATTGGTACGGGACGTCTTGTTGTAAAATTGCACCGCCGATCGCTGCTTCTGGAGATTTGCCGACTTGACGACTGAGCGATTCATATTGCTGTTGGACTTGAGCAATTTTGATTTGCAAGTCTTGAGCCTGCACTTCTAAGGCTTCGCGCATCTTATAGACCGAAGCGGCATATGTCTCAGGATCAACGATATTGTAAGTTTTCCGAAATTGAGTGACCGCTAAAGCAGATTTGTCTAGTTGCTGCTTGATTTGAGGGAGCTTGCCTTGAATGAACTTAATCGCAGTACTGGACTTAGTACGACGATCTTTTAAACTATATTCAACGTAGGTTTCGGATAAAGCATTAAGAACTTCGCGCGCTCGTTTCGGATCGCTATCTGTATAAGTTAGACGTAAAATCAGAGCATCTTTTTCAGGGCGTATTTCCAACCCACTCATGATCATGCCAGCGTCAACACTATACACACTGGTTGCAGGAGATTGCTTCATTTTAGAAACCGCAACCTCGATTAGAGAACGACTTCTGAGAATACCAACTTCTGTGCCGAGGTTAATCAGCGAACTCCCTGGCAAACCCGGAACTTGGATGTCAGATACCGCGATCGTAGAGTTGTTGATTAGGAGCGAAGAGGTTGAGCGATATTGTGGAGTTCGGGTGAATGTATAGTAAGTAACTGATGCAAATACAGTTGCCGATACAGCGGCGATCGTAAACCAACGTTTACGCAATACTCGGAAAAACTTGGCAAGTTTAAACGAATCATCGACATACTTGCCCACATAAGTAGCCTTAGGATATTCAGTAGTCATCGTTGTATTTTACCCAAGTAGTTCTAGTCGTCATTCAATTAGTAATTTTTTAGTACTGCAATTTATAATGATTAACTAAACAGATTTTACCCCAAACTTATAGAGTTTCTGCCTAAATGCCTGTAACAATTCCGACAATATACTCTACCCTAGTCTTAACAATCCTGTTATTTGTAGGGTTAATTTCTTTTTTGCGTGGCTCGATTAGAGATCGGACAACTGATGCGCTCTTTGCTGCGGGTGAACTCACAGACGATCGCCTATTGATGCAAGTCCGCGATTATTTTAAACAAAGAACTTATAAAGTAGTGGAGATTGATCCAAATCGTGATGTTGCAGTTTTGCTAGGGCAGATCAAGCCTAGCTTATTTTTAGCAGTATTTATGACTACACTAGCGGCAATTGGTTTGGTCTGCCTAGGGATTGTATTAGGTACTTTAATTCCTGATTTAGAGAATATCTGGCTATGGTCTTTAGCGATATCGCCGATCGCTGGCATATTTTATTGGCGCGGTGTCCCGCGTGAGCGTAAGGTTAGTTTGCAGCTTTTGCCAGATGCAAAACTTAAAGTCCGCGCTCACAAAGACGAAATTGAGGAATTGCAGCGATCGCTAAATCTCCAAAAAATAGATAGCTAAAAGCCAAATTTTTTTATAATAGATTTAAGAAAGTTTTACAAAAAATTATTGGTATTTCATGACTACTGTTTTATCAGGTCTTCGACAAGAGACCATTTCTAGCTTGGATAGATTATCTCCAAATCAACAACTTTTACCTTTGACCGCGATCACAAACCAGCGCGATCGCCTAGAAATTGGTGGTTGCGATGTGGTGGAATTGGTAGAGCAGTATGGCTCGCCGCTTTATATTTTGGATGAAGTTAGTCTGAGAACGGCTTGTCAACAATATCGTGATGCTTTGAAGCAGCACTATCAAGGAACATCACAGGTTTTGTATGCTTCTAAGGCTTGGAGTTGTCTAGCGGTTTGTGCGATCGTTGGCTCTGAGGGCTTAGGCATTGATGTCGTCTCCGCAGGTGAAATCTTGACGGCGTTGCGGGCTGGAGTCTCCTCAAGTTTGATTTATTTTCATGGTAATAATAAATCGGTTGAAGAACTTAGCTACGCACTCGAATCTAGCTGCACAGTTGTGGTTGACAATTGGCATGAGTTAAAAACGTTAGATCGCCTTGCCCAAGAGCAAACATCTAAACCTCGGATTATGCTGCGTTTGACTCCAGGGATCGAGTGTCATACCCATGAATATATCCAGACAGGACATATCGACAGCAAATTCGGTTTTGATCCCAATGAAATCGAAGCAGTATTTGCCTTTCTAGCAGCGTCCAGTCTTAACTGTATTGGCATCCATGCTCACATCGGTTCTCAGATTTTTGAACTGCAACCGCATCAAGATATTGGCGGGGTGATGGTGCAGTGGTTCCAGCTTGCGGGTGAAAAATATGGATTGCAGTTCTCGGAACTAAATATTGGTGGCGGTTTAGGGATTCGCTATGTTGAGTCTGATGATCCTCCTAGTATTGAAGACTGGATCAAAGCTGTGGTCGCAGGTGTAACCGAAGCCTTTATCGGCGCAGGTTTGCCGTTACCAAAATTACTTTGTGAGCCAGGGCGATCGCTGGTTGGTTCGACCTGTGTGACTGCCTATACGATCGGTGGTAGCAAGACTGTGCCTGATATTCGCACCTATATCACCGTTGATGGTGGGATGTCAGACAATCCTCGTCCAATTACTTATCAGTCGCAATATCGGGCTGTAGTCGCAAATCACATGAGTGCAGCGCTGTCGCAAACCGTGACGATCGCAGGAAAGCATTGTGAATCGGGTGATATTTTGATTAAAGATATTCAGCTACCCACCACTAATCCTGGCGATATTTTAGTTGTATTTGGAACAGGCGCATACAATTACAGCATGGCTTCCAATTACAATCGTTTGCCTAAGCCTGCGGCAGTGCTTGTGGAAGGTGGTGCATCGAGTTTGATCATCAAACGGGAAACTCGTGAGGATTTATTGCGTCAAGATTGTCTGCCAGAGAGACTATGCTCATAGTTGGGTAAATAAATAGTAATCGTGTTTTTAAGTTGCGAATGAGAGGGCGATGAATGCAGTGGTTTACCAATATCAACACAATTGCATTCATCGTAAGGGCGATCGATGTCCTTGCTGTACTGGGATTAATTTACCTAATGTTGTCTTTGAGTAATGATCGCCGCAATTTGTTGATGGTGCGCGGGATTATTTTCTTGTTGATTTCTAGTGTGATCAGCGATCGCTTGGGTTTGCGCTTACTAAACTTTATTCTTGATAAATTATTGATTGGTGCAGCCGTAGCGATGGCGGTGATTTTGCAACCAGAGCTGCGGAAATTTTTGGAGCGACTAGGACGCGGCGATTTGCTCTCTTTACTTCAAACCACAACTAATCGGCGATCGCCTGTTCAGACTGATTCCGTAATCGAAGAGATTATTGAGGCAGTGATTGAGCTATCGCAAAATCGCACGGGCGCGCTAATGATCATTGAGACGGACGAGCCAATTGATGAACGTGATTTTTCGGTGCCAGGCGTAAAGTTAAATGCGGTATTATCCAAAGAATTACTGCATACAATTTTTCAGCCCTCAACGCTTTTGCATGATGGCGCAATCCTGATCCGCGAAGATCGGATTTTGGCGGCGGGCGTAATTTTACCCATTTCAGAACGAGCTGCCTCGCGAGAAATTGGCACGCGGCATCGGGCGGCGATGGGGATCACTGATCGGGTTAGAAATTGCTTTTGTATCGTGGTTTCTGAAGAAACGGGTTCGATTGCGATCGCCGAAAATGGCATATTAGATCGTCCTGTCACTAGTAGTCGGTTGCGGGAAATCTTAGAAACTAAACTAGGTAATTATCGTCCGATTCCTTTAGGAAGAAAAGTACCGAGATTTACTTGGCTCTGGTCAAGATTGGATTTCAGAAACATGGTAAATCGAAAATCGTCAGAAAAGAAATGACTGCTAAGCTATTGCAAACTTTGCCAACGGATTTAGATCGCCAGCTTCTGCCCAAACACGTTGCCGTAATTATGGATGGCAACGGACGCTGGGCAAAACAGAAGGGAATGCCAAGAATAGCTGGTCATCGACAGGGTGTAGATGCGCTCAAAGACTTATTGCGCTGTTGTAAGGACTGGGGAATTGCCGCGCTAACGGTCTATGCTTTTTCGACTGAAAACTGGAGTCGCCCTGCTCAAGAAGTTGATTTTTTGATGGTGCTATTTGAGCGGATGTTGCGCCGCGAACTAGAAGAAATGTGTCGTGAAGGAGTACGCATTTCCTTTGTGGGCGATCTTGATTCGCTATCAAGTTCTTTGCGATCAGAGATTACGCGATCGCAGATTGCCACAGCCAATAATCAAGCTATTCATTTCACAGTGGCGATCAACTACGGCAGTCGCCGCGAGATTGTCCGTGTCTGTCGCCAGATCGCCGAGGCAGCTCAGTCAGGTGAAGTTAAGCCTGAAGATATTGACGAAAACTTATTTGAGCAGCATCTCTATACCGCAGGAACTGCTAATCCTGATTTATTGATTCGTACCAGCGGGGAAAGGCGATTAAGCAATTTTTTGCTCTGGCAAATGGCATATACAGAGATGTATTTCACGCGTACACTTTGGCCAGATTTTAATCGTAGTGAATTTCATCGAGCGTTAATTGATTATCAAGAACGCGATCGCCGCTTTGGTAAAGTCTAAAAAATATCTGAAGAAGAAAATCTCAACTAGGGAGATTTTCTTCTTACAACCAATGCTTGGGGTAAGTGCGATCTTCAACATGAATAAATAAAAAACTAGGAGTAAAATGTCATAGGTTCTTGACATTTTACTCCTAACAATGGGAGTTTAGTTTTTAAAATGTAGCTAAATTTACAGATATTACAATCTTAACTACTGTTTAAACTCTAAAAAGCAGGGCGCTTTGCGCCCTGCTTTTTAGTAATGATTACCGATTTTGCGGTGATGCGCGGCGGTGAGAGCTTCGGGTTTAGAAACGCGACCGTCTTCAGCGATCGCGTAGATTAGCCAATGATCGCTGCATTCCATGCGACTGATCACTTCACACTCCATGAAAGCAAGCGCGTCTGTGAGAATCGGTGCGCCATAGGTTGACGGCTGAGTCTTCACACCCGCAAAGCGATCAGCCCCAGGGGCAAATCGCTTTAAGAAATGCTGCATGAGCTTGGAATAATTGCCATCTTCGAGAACATTTAGCACAAAGCGATCGCCTACTTGCATAAACGACTCGATCGCCCGATCTTTAGCTACCGCCACTGTAAAACCGAGCGGCTTGAAACTAGCTTGAGCCACCCAAGAGGCTAACATAGCACTGCGCGTACCACCTTTAGCGGCGGAGATAATATACAAACCTCCCGCTAAACGTCCCAAAGCTTTATCAAGATCAGCATCGATCGCTTTCAGTTGTTTAATATTTTCCTTTCGAGTCAGCAACTGTCCTAAGTCAGTTCCCGCTTCATCGCAAAGTTGATAAGTCGCCTCATTAGGATTTTCGCGCACTCTGATCGCAGGAAAGGCATTAATTACTCCTAAATCCTTAAATCGATTATTTAATAAATCAATCGATGAGTCTTGATCCCCATGTGGCTCATACAAGCCAATTACTTGTTTTTCGCTAGCCGCCGCTAAGATAGCCCCGATCGCAGTTTCGGCATGAGCATTTGAGGCGGGTGCGGTACAGACAACTAAACCAGCCGCGTGGCTGACCAGTTCGCGTAGTTCCTGCAAATCGATCGCTTTGAGGTCAACCATTTCGACAGCAACGCCTGTTTTGGCAACCCCGCGCGCGATCGCTTGGGATAGGCGATCGCCATAGCCGTAGTCAGACACATAGCAAACCACCACATTAGTTTCGCCCTTAGTTTGCTCCTGACTCCATTTGCGATAGTTTTCGGTTAGCTCTTTGACGTTATAGCGCAGCAACGGTCCATGTCCATTGGCGACTATCTCCACTGGTGGCAAGTCATCCATCCGCTTCATTGCCGAAATCACTGATCGCGCATTGGGAGCCATGAGGCACTCATAATAAAAGCGATAATCTGGTGTAATTCGCTTTAAATCTTCGTCATAGACAGCATCGGTGCAGTAATGCATCCCAAAAATATCACAGGTATACAAAATCGATGTGGCGTGGTCAAAGGTCATCATCGTATCTGGCCAATGCAAATTTGGGGCATTTACAAATTGCAAAATATGACCATTACCCAAATCAATTTGATCACCATTTTTAACAACCTGTTGTTTAAAAGGCTGATGAATCAAGTCGTTTAAAAATTGCAGCGCCACCTTTGTGCCAACCACGGTTACATTCGGGGCAAGCGCAAGGATTTCGGGAACTAATCCGCTATGGTCTGGCTCAGTATGGCTGATCACCAGATAATCAATCTGCGAAGGGTCAAGCTGACCGTTTAGAGTCTGGAGATACAATTCGCGAAACTTAGCATGAGATGTATCGACTAGCGCTAGTTTTTCACCACGAATGATATAGGAGTTATAGGTTGTGCCATTTTGCAAACCAAACTCAATGTCAAAGCGATCGCGATCCCAATCAAGCGATCGCATCGTTGTTGTATTAGTCGCAATCTCGGCAACCTGCATCGAGAGTTTGCGCTCAATTGGCTGTTGCACAATTTTTTGAATAGACGGAATCTCAACAACAGCTACCATGTTTTTGTCTTCCTATCGCATATTGATCTATGTCTAGTTTAAGCCCTCTTTTTCGACAAGTCCAATTGAATATCCTGATTCATACCATAAGATAGAAGCGATGCCTTGTATCGTGATCGTGCTGCTGCTATCTTATCTGTTACCACCATGTCCGATCTTTACATTTCGTGGGAAGAATATCATGCCAAAATCGAACAATTGGCAGCCCAAATTTATGAATCCAAATGGGAGTTTGATCAAATCCTCTGCCTTGCTAGAGGCGGATTACGGATTGGTGATGTGCTTTCGCGAATCTATCACAAACCACTAGCGATTCTCTCTGCATCTTCTTATCATGGCAAAGATTTTCAAGAACGAGGGGATTTAGCGATCGCGCATAGCATCACTATGACCACAGCCACACTTGGCAAGCGAATTTTGTTAGTTGATGATCTAGTCGATTCAGGCGAAACAGTCTTGCATATTCTCAAATGGCTTACTCAACACCAAGAATATGAAGTTACCGAAGTGCGATCGGCGGTTTTATGGTTCAAAGCTTGCTCAGTTGCGAAGCCAAACTATTATGTAGACTTTTTATTAGACAATCCTTGGATACATCAACCCTTTGAGAAATATGAAAAGATGAATTTAAACGACTTATAGCAATTCTTTAACTTATCTTTAAACGCTGATAAATCAAGAACTTGCCACAAAATAAAAACCAAAAAAGGAGGCTAAATAAAAGAGCCTCCTTTTTTGGTTTTGCTATAAGTTTGGTTTATGCAGTGACTAATTCAGGACGCTTGCTGTTGCGAATATCAGTAATCGCTTTCGCATAGTCAGAAGTATTAAATACTGCCGAACCAGCCACGATCGCATTAGCACCAACTTCGAGAACTTGCCAAGTGTTGCTTGGTTTCAGACCACCATCAACTTGAATCCAAGGATCAAGTCCGCGATCGTCACACATTTGACGCAACTTCGCGATTTTAGGAATGACGTTAGGAATAAAGCTTTGACCACCAAACCCTGGATTGACACTCATGATTAGTACCAAATCGCAAAGATCGAGGACGTACTCAATAAAGCTCAAAGGGGTTGAAGGGTTGAGCGAAACACCTGCCATTTTGCCAAGTTCTTTAATTTGGCAAAGATTGCGATGCAAATGAGGGCAAGCAGTATGCTCAGCATGAACGGTGATGATATCTGCACCCGCCTTTGCAAAATCAGGCACATATCGCTCTGGTTCAGTAATCATTAGATGAACATCTAAAATCTTGGTAGTGACAGGACGGATCGCAGAAACGATCAATGGTCCAATCGTAATGTTTGGCACAAAGTGACCATCCATCACATCAACATGAATCCAATCCGCACCCGCCGCATCAACTGCACGAATGTCATCACCCAGACGGCTAAAGTCAGCAGACAGGATCGAGGGAGAAATAACTGTGGACTTTTTAGGCATATGATTTACGGGAGCTTAACAAGAATCTAAAAAACTGTAGAAAAAGGTAGTTTGGACTACGATCTTATATTAATTAAATTTAGCAGTTTTTATGTTCAGCGTAACGATCGCCACCACAAATTAATTTAAAATTAATCCTCTTTTCTTTCAAGCGATCGCCACCAACGACTGAGAGGAAAGTAAATCGCAGGAGACCACAAACTGCTCAAAATAGCCGAACTAAGGGCAATACGTTGTTGCAAAATCCAAATGTTATCCATTCTTGCCTTCACGAAAGTCAATTGAACCGCGTGCATAGTCTCGACAATTACCGCCATCCCAAACACAATTAGGGCGATCGAAATAAAATCCTCTTGCATATATTTCTGTTTCTGCAAAAGTGCCGTTATCCCACCTGCGATCGCTAACCCTAGTGAATGAGTTGGAGCCGCGCTCATATCAACAAAAGTCATCCCATCCTGCACCATTCCTAAGGCAAGACCGACCATTACCGATAAAACTACAGGACGATTGACGCTCCAAGCTACAAGCCAAATCAGCAACCAATTTGGCGAGATTCCCATCAATGTCATTCCAGGGAATCGTGTATACATCGCCAAAATACAAATTAATAATGAGCCAACAGTTACGACCCAATTTAAAAGTTTTGTCGATAAAGAAATCTTGCGATCGAGCATTTACCTAGGACTTGCTTAATTAATTGCTGAAAGCAAGAAAGATGAAGCTTTGCGCTGAGACTCTCTTGCTTATTTTATAATTTCTCTTGAAAAGAATATACCTTCACATACTCTAGTAAACCAAGCGGGGTCGAAAACTCAACGATCGCTTCAGGCGATGGTTGTTTATCAAGATTAATTGATTTAATCCGACCGACAGGCACATTCTCAGGAAATAGCGTACTGAACTGAGAAGTATGGATAATATCGCCTACCTTAGCATCAGGATCACGCTCAAAAAACTCTAAAGTCGCCGTATTCTGGCTTTGTCCTTTCAACATGCCATTGTAACGGCTACGGCTCACGACAACGCCAACTTGGCTATTAGGATCGCTGACTAGCAACACTCGACTACTGTTGGGCGACACATAAGTCACACGACCAACTAGACCGCCAGGAGCAACCACGACAGAACCTGATTTAATCCCATCATTGCTACCCTTACCGATTAATATCTGATTCCACCAAGAGTCAGCGCCACGACCAATCACCACCGCCCAAACCCCGTTATCTGTAGGGTTAACTTTTACTTTTAAAAGCTCTTTCATGCGCTGATTTTGAGACTCTATCTCAGTCAATCGATAGCGTAACTCGCGCACTTGAGCATCTTGCAATAACTCCTGTCTCGATACGCTGGACTGGAAAGGACGGCTTAAAAATTGGTAAGTTTCCATAATTGCTACGCCTTGAGTCTGCCGAATTAGCCAAGCTAAACCGATTCCTGCTGTAACAATAGCCGTCTGAAAGCTATAACGCTCCCACCAACTCCGAATTGAATCCATGAAAAACTTACCTATAAATTTTTCAATCGACTAGTTAGAACCCGACCAAGATTTTTGTAATCTTCGAGAACACGACCAGCACCAATCACCACACAGTGGAGTGGAGCGGGCGCAATATGAGTAACGATGCCTGTCTCGTGACTAATTAGGGTGTCAATACCATTGAGCAAAGCTCCACCACCCGCTAACATGATACCGCGATCGATGATATCTGCCGCTAGCTCAGGTGGAGTCCTTTCTAGAGTGCGCTTTACTGCCTCAATAATTACGGACAATGGCTCACTCATGCTTTCGCGAATCTCTGAGGATTTGACAGTGACGGTGCGAGGTAAACCTGAAAGGAGGTGTAAACCCCTTACTTCCATCGAAGTTTCTTCTTTGATCGGATAAGCAGAGCCAATTTTAATTTTGATTTCTTCAGAAGTGCGCTCACCGACAACAAGGTTATGCACGGTTTTCATGTACTTCATGATAGCTTCACTGAGTTCATCACCCGCAACTCTAACCGACTCACTCAATACGATCCCTTGCAAACTCATAACGGCAACTTCGGTCGTACCGCCACCGATGTCAATGATCATGTTGCCTGTTGCCTCAGTTACGGGCAGTCCAGCACCGATCGCTGCCGCAATTGGCTCATCGATGGGATAGACTTCACTAGCCCCAGCGCGGCGGGCGGCATCCATGACGGCTCGCCATTCTACGCCTGTTACACCGCTAGGGATACCGATCGCGATGCGAGGGTTGAAAACACCTTTTTTAACTTTATTAATGAATGAGCGCAACATCAACTCAGCCGAGTCAAAGTCAGCAATCACACCGTCTTTGAGTGGACGGATGGCAATGATGTCTCCTGGTGTGCGGCCTATCATTTTGTTTGCTTCATCACCGACCGCGTAAGCAGTTTTATCGCGTTGATCGATGGCGACAACAGATGGTTCTTGCAGAACAATACCTTCACCAGACACATAAATCAGTGTGTTGGCAGTACCTAGATCAATGCCGATGTCTTTTGTAAAATGGCGTAATAAACCCACAGTCAACTC
Source organism: Cyanobacteriota bacterium (assembly GCA_025356295.1). Taxonomy (GTDB): domain Bacteria; phylum Cyanobacteriota; class Cyanobacteriia; order Pseudanabaenales; family Pseudanabaenaceae; genus Pseudanabaena. The sequence continues at coordinate 19,167 of JANXUJ010000035.1, read as the reverse complement.
TTCCAGCGGTCAAACTAGCTATATCTCTATAGTACATTATTACAGTTTTTGCCATTTAGTCTAGTCTTCTTCGTTAAAGCCCATAAAAAATAGAACGCGCGCTGAGCGTACTTTCTATTTTTTATGGGCTTTAACATATGATTAGTACAAACATAGATTAATACTAATTAATTATTTTCTAATGAGTGATTGGCTAGAACATACCGTCCAAACTGAAGTGAATATTCCTGTGGAATATGCGTGGTCGTTGTGGTCAGATTTACAGGCTATGCCCCGTTGGATGAAGTGGATTGACTCGGTCGAACTCAGTTCTGACCCCAGAATATCGGCATGGAAACTCGGTGCAAATGGCTTAACTTTTACTTGGAAATCTCGGATTCTCAAGCAAATTCCTAATCAGATCATTCAATGGGAGTCAATTGGTGGCTTGCCAAATCGTGGTGCAGTCAGATTTTATGGTCGCCCAGATAACATGACTATTGTCAAGCTCAGCATTGCTTATGCAATTCCAGCGATCGGCAAATTGATGGACAACTTGTTTTTGGGACAGGTTGTTGAGTCTACTTTACAGGCAGATTTAGAGAGATTTCGTGTTTATGCTGAGCAGGGTTTTTCTTTAAAAAATTGACCGCTGTCCTTCAGGGCTGACCCCAATGATTGTGAGTTGGCAATCTAAAACTGAGAAGCCATATTTGTCGGCGACTTTTTTACTGATTGTGAGTATCTGATCATTTTTAAATTCAATGACACGGTTAGTTTTTACACAGACTAGATGATGGTGATGATGCGGTCTAGGCTGATTGATTTCATAGTGTTTGTGATCTTCGGTGAGTTCTAGCTCACGCAAAACTCCCATCCGCGCCATCATCTTTACGGTGCGGTAAATTGTCGAGAGACTAATATTTTCACCTTGTTCTTTTAGGCGATCGTGCAGGTCTTCAGCGCTAAGGTGCTGACCTTCGGGCAGTGTTTGGAATGTACTGAGAATTACCTCACGTTGAGGTGTCATCCGACAACCTTTTGAGTTGAGTTCAGCTTTAAGGGATTCGGGTGAGTAGCTTGGCTCCGCAGAAGTCATATCATTATCAATAATAATCGCTTCTTGAGAATAGCACAGAAAGTAGTGTGACCGCTTCACGGTCACACTACTTTCTGTGCTATGGTTAGCAGCCTATCTTAACTAAAAGTTATTTGCCATGTTATCGTTGCCCCGTGCGATTATCCATCGTAAAAAAGTCGATGCGGTTCAGCGTTTTCATCCGTGGATTTTTTCGGGCGCGATCGCCAAAATACACGGAGAAGTGAACGATGGGGATTTGGTTGAAGCTTATAGCGAAGATGGTAAATTTTTAGCGATCGGCTTGTGGGGATTAGGTAGCATCGCTATCAAAGTGTTGTCGTTCCAGCCTGTAGAGAGGATGCAAGATTTTCTTTGCGATCGCTTAAAGCAAGCGTTTGCGCTTAGAAAACAAATAGGTTTAATTGATAATCCTGAGACAAATTGTTATCGATTAATTAATTCTGAGGGTGATGGTTTAGCGGGGTTGATTATAGATATTTATGGAGATACGGCAGTTTTGCAATGCCATTCACTAGGCACTTATCGCTATCGGATTGAAATTGCGGAAGCGTTAATTGACCTCTATGAGGGTCGCTTAAAGTCTGTTTATGACAAAAGCTCGGCAACACTTTCGAGAAAGCCACAAACTCAAACTCAGGACAGTCTGTTGATCGGCGATCGCAATGGTGCTAGTGGAAGCGTTAGTGGAGAAGTTCTAGAACATGGACATCGCTTTATTGTCGATTGGGAAAGAGGACAAAAGACGGGATTCTTCTTGGATCAGCGCGAAAATCGACATTTGTTTGGGCAGTATGTAAAAGGTCGCAAAGTTTTAAATACATTCTGTTATTCGGGCGGATTCTCAGTTTACGCCGTGGCTGGAGGTGCGAGAGAGGTACATTCGATCGATAGCTCTGTGAAGGCGATGGAATGGACAGATCGAAATATTGCGGCAAATTGTGATCCTGAGGCGCGACATACTTCTTTTACGGGAGATGTGTTTAACTTTATGAAAGAATGCGATGACGATTACGATGCGATCGTGCTTGACCCTCCTGCTTTTGCTAAAAACTTGTCGGCGAGGCATTCAGCAATGCAAGCCTATAAGAAGTTGAATTTACAAGCATTGTCTAAATTAAAAAGTGGTGGCTTGTTATTTACGTTTTCTTGTTCGCAAGTGGTAAATGTCGAGAATTTTACAGGATCGATAACTGCTGCTGCAATCGAGTCGGGACGAACGATTCAGGTTCTGCATCAGCTGACGCATCCAGCAGATCATCCGACTAGCATTTTTCATGCCGAGGGTGCGTATCTCAAGGGTTTAGTCTTGAGCGTCAGTTAAAGTCAGAAAATGTCAGAAAACTTCTAGAAAAAGTTGCTTTATATCGCTACAATATGTCCACCTTTTGGTGAGGATTGTAGGGCTATGTCTAGAAAACGTCAGAGAATGTCAGTTTCTAATCTGGGAGCAACGATTTTAGCTGTACTTATGGGTGTAATCGTTGTGCCAATTCCAACTCAGGCGCAAACAACGGTCAAAACAGAAAATCGAGCTGTGCGCGATGAAGCCGATCGCTTGCTCGATCTTGGCTATGATCAATGCAAAGATGGTAAGCCGCGCGAGGCAATTAAAACTTGGCTTTATGCGATCGGCTATTATCGCCGCGTTAATGACCAATCGGCAATTGCTTATACTTTGGCAAGAGTAAGCGAGACCTATGAACTGATGGGTGCGGCAAATACTGCTCAAGACACAATTCGTCAAAGACTCCGCTATGCAAATACTTTGCAGGATAATGGCGCAAAGCTAGAAGGCTCAAATAATTTGGTCAGTTTTGAGATTGCTCAAAACAAACTCGAAGCCGCTGCAAAACTTAATCAAGCCACACTTGATCTAGCTCTTCAAAATGATCAAGGGCTGAATACGGCGATCGCCTTAAATAACAAAGCCTTAATTGCGGGTCGCTATGGCGATCATATGGCAGCCATCAAGCTCTATTACGCTGCGATCAAGGTGCATCCAATTCGTGAGGCGATCGGTGAGGGCTATATCTATGTCAATAGTGGCGATAGTTTTATGGCGCTGGATGATTATAAATCGGCAATAACAAACTATGGCATGGCGCTAACGATCGCGCGGCAATATCGTAACTACGCATTGATGTCAGTAGCTAGCGATCGCCTGATTACCGCCTATCTCGAAGTTCCCAACTTTCATCGCATCGAAGACTTATTACAAAATCGATCTAGTTTGGCTTTGGTAATGGGCGATCGCGAAACCGCTGCGATCGTGCAGCGATATCTCGGTGATTTATACTTATCTTTTGGAAATCTGCCAAAAGCACGCTTTGCTTACCAAGAGTCCTATGATTTTGCTGCTATGCTAGAAGATAGTTCTAGTTTGCCATTGCGAGAAGCTTATTACAAATTGCAGGCGCTAGAAAAATTATAATTTTTTTTAAATTAAGGGTATGCAACGCATCGCTTGCCCTTAACTTAATAATCAATCGTAAATTTAGTAAAAACACTTTAATTTGCCATGTCAGCGATCGTCATTCCACGTCGGTTAGATGTAGCTGCCTTTGATCAAATCGAAATTGATCAAGCTACTGTAGCGCCAGCCGCCACTGCGCCCACTCAACATATCCTCCCCAATGGGATCAAGATTATTGCCGAACAGGTTCCCGTTGATGCGGTCAACTTGAGCATTTGGGTTAATGTTGGCTCTGCGGTCGAGAGCAATGAAATTAACGGCATGGCACATTTCTTGGAACATATGGTGTTCAAAGGGAGCGATCGCCTTGGATTAGGAGAATTTGAACGCGCGATCGAGTCTCATGGTGGTAATACCAATGCCGCGACTAGTCAAGACTACACACATTTTTATATCAATGTTGCCCCCAAAGATTTTGCGAAGCTAGCGCCATTGCAACTAGACATCGTTCTTAAAGCGAGCATTCCCGATGAAGAGTTTCAGCGCGAACGTCATGTGGTTTTAGAAGAAATCAGGCGCAGCGAAGACAATCCTGATCGCCGTATCTATCGCCATATTTCCGAAATGATTTATGAGCAGTTACCCTATCGCCGTCCTGTACTGGGTCTAGCAGAAGTCGTTTCCACCGTTACTTCTGAGCAGATGCGATCGTTCCATCGCAAATGGTATGTGCCACAAAACATGACCATCTCTGTAGTTGGAAATTTGCCTGTCACGGAAATAATTGAGGTGATTGCTAACTATTTTGAGGGAGATGCGATCGCAGATAAGCCAGTAGCCCATACATTAGCTCATACGTTTACGCCTGAGCGACCTTTTGATGCAATTGTAAGACGTGAGGTAATCGATCCTAGCCTGAAGCAAGCAAGACTGAGCATGACATGGCGAGTTCCCGGGCTGGTCGAACTATCAGAGACATATCCCTTAAGCATTCTTGCCAATATCCTCGGCAGTGGTCGCACTTCACGGATGGTGCAAGACTTGCGTGAAAATCGTCGCATCGTAGATCGCATTTCTGTTAGCAATTCGGCGATGCGCTGGCAAGGTACATTTCAAATATTTGCAAAGTTAAATATTGAGGATGTAGCGATCGTGGAACAGATAATTCGCGAACATATTCTCAAATTGCACGAAACTCCCGTCACCGATGAGGAGCTAGCCAAGATTCGCATCCAAGTCAGCAATCGCTTTGTATTTGGCAATGAATCACCGAGAGAGCGCGCAGGTATCTATGGGTATTACGATCGCATTGTTGGTTCTTTAGAGCTTGCCTTAAATTATCCTGATTTGATTAAAGCGATTACTAAAGAGGACATCCAAGCAGCAGTGCGGAGATATCTCAATCCTGATGCTTATGGTGTTTTGATTGTAAAATCCGCATGATTTGAGATTCTGAATTAGATTAATTCTTCTATTGCTTACTTTTTGGTCTAACGATGCCAAATACGGAAGTGTAGCCATGCAGAAATGTCGTACCACTGACTGGACCAATTTCACCCGAGCAGAAAAAGCCACTAAATGGAATTAATCCCATGTGTTTTTGTAATAACTCTGAGTCGAAATTTGGTTTTTCGTATAGACGCTCACCACGACCCATACAAGAGAACATCAAAGCAGCTGTGGGTGACACATTCGGAGCTTCTAGGTTTAGCTGATTTCTATAATTAATTAAGGCTTCTTCTAAGTCCTCAGCCGAAGCTTTGCCATCGCGTAAATGCAGTTGAATCCTCTGCCCAGGACGCATCCGATCGCCAACAGCGATCGCGCCAGAACGAGGGTCAACACCGATAATATTGCGAATCAAAAAATCGCCGCGGGATGGATTTGCTTGAAACTCATTCATCACCACACCGATAAAGAGTGAATGTTGGGCGAGTTCGCGATCGCTTTGATTCAATCCACCAACAGTATCTTGCAATAGCCCCAGAGGCGGCTTGCCCTCTAATCCCAAAATCAGATTGCGTTCACACTCAGACACCTGCAAAATCTTGCCAATGGGTCGACAACCCTGCGCCACTACAGGATCGATAGTCACATCTCCCCATAGCGCCACCCCTAGCAAACCTGTTCGATAGAGTTTATATTTGCCTTCTTTATGAAAGCAAAACAACGCATTTGCTCCCATGCCACCGCTGCTAGCCAATCCACCAACTTTGACCGCGTTGGGATAAGCAAAATCAAGCCCTTGAATCAAATCATTAATTGGGAATGAAAAAGGGTCACCAACTAATACAAAACTTGGTAATGCAGATGGATCGACACCAGTCAAATTTTCCCAACGATCAGGAGAACTATCTAAATCAGGTAGATCGTTATCATCTAAGTGAAATATTTTTGATTCCGTATTCGGCAGATGTCCAACTAATAGAGAAATCGCAGGTTTGTCTTCAAACTCTTGACCGTTGCCCACGATACCGCCACCCGAACAACCGATTAACTTTTGGATTGGCAATTTTTCGGCAAGCAAAGGTAACAAGCGCGGGTAGTCGCTGGCAAAGGCGGTCGAGACGAATAAAAAGCCAAGATCAAGCGATCGCTCACCAAGCGCTGCTAATACTTGCTGGGCTAAATCCTGCACGGCTGCTTCTAAAGATATTTTTGTCGAAAGGCTAGTAACCCACTTCATAGACTTAGCCCCACCTCAAGTTCACTTACAGTCATCTCTTTATAAATTTCTTAAAAGGGGCTTGTTATGTATCCCTTAAATATTAAGCTTATGTATCTAAGCTTACCTTGCAGAGAGATCATTCCTACAGGCGATCGCTAAAATCACGGTAGAATAAAACTGCTGCGCTATCAAGATAATAGTGCTTCAAGTTTAAGTTATATATATTTCTGAAGCTTTACAAATACTTTTGAAGATACATTTATTAAAACTAATATTTAAATTAAATTAACGGAGAAACCGATATGCGGGATGCCATCAGTAGTCTGATCGGTGCTTATGATGCAACTGGTAAATACTTCGATCGCGATGCCATCGATACTCTCAAGTCCTACTTTGCCACAGGCAGTGCGCGTTTAGCCGCGTCTTCGGCAATCACAGCTAATGCCGCCTCGATTGTGCGTAAGTCTGGCACACAACTATTTGAAGAAGTACCCGATCTAATCCGCCCAGGCGGTAACGCCTATACAACTCGCCGTTTTGCGGCTTGCTTGCGTGACATGGACTATTATTTGCGCTACGCCTCCTACGCTCTTGTTGCTGGGGATAATAATGTCCTTGATGAAAGAGTACTACAAGGTCTGCGCGAGACTTATAACTCTTTAGGCGTACCGATTGGTCCAACGGTACAAGGCATCCAGATCATGAAGCAAGCAGTCATGGACTTAGTTGGTGACAGTGCGGACTGGTTAGCCGCCCCCTTCGACTATATGTGTCGCGAACTTAGCGAAAAGAATATCTAAAAAACAAAGGGGTGTAAAGCACCCCTTTGTTTTTGGTATTCAAAATGATTTAAGATTGTCAAATAAGCTCGGTTTCGTCTAGGAGAGATTTTAAATATGGCTTTAGTACCTATGCGCCTGCTGCTCGATCATGCAGCTGAAAACGGATATGGCATCCCGGCTTTTAATGTAAACAACATGGAGCAAATCCAGTCGATCATGCAGGCTGCTAACGAAACAAATAGCCCTGTGATCTTACAAGCTTCTCGTGGCGCTCGCAATTATGCAGGCGAAAATTTCTTGCGTCACCTAATTTTGGCTGCTGCGGAAACTTATCCTCATCTGCCGATCGTGATGCACCAAGATCACGGTAATGCTCCTGCAACCTGTTACTCAGCAATCCAAAATGGCTTTACCAGCGTAATGATGGATGGCTCTTTAGAGGCTGATGCTAAGACCCCAGCTACCTATGAGTACAACGTGGCTGTCACCTCTGAAGTTGTCAAAGTTGCTCATGCTTTCGGCGCAAGCGTTGAAGGTGAACTAGGTTGCTTGGGTTCGCTCGAAACTGGTAAGGGTGAAGCTGAAGATGGACATGGTTTTGAAGGTGCGTTGGATCATTCGCAGCTTTTGACTGATCCTGATGAAGCAGCTGACTTTGTAGAACGCACTCAAGTTGATGCACTTGCAGTGGCGATCGGCACTAGCCACGGTGCTTATAAGTTTACTCGCAAGCCTACTGGCGAAATTCTTGCCATCAGCCGCATCGAAGAAATTCATAACCGCTTACCGAATACTCACCTTGTGATGCATGGTTCTTCTTCAGTTCCTGAAGATTTGCTTGCTTTGATCAATGAGTACGGTGGTGCTATTCCTGAAACTTATGGTGTACCTGTTGAAGAAATTCAAAAGGGTATTAAGTGTGGCGTGCGTAAAGTAAACATCGACACTGATTGTCGTTTAGCCATCACCGCAGCGGTTCGCGAAGCTTTGTTTAAGAATCCTAAGGAGTTTGATCCTCGTCATTTCTTAAAGCCATCAATCAAGTACATGCAAAAAGTATGTGCCGATCGCTATACTCAGTTTGACGCCGCTGGTCAAGCTAGCAAGATCAAGCAAGTTAGTATTTATGACTTTGTTCCTAAATATGCTAAGGGCGAGTTGAAGCAAGTTAGTCGTCAAGTTGCTAAAGTTTAGAATCTAATTGATTAACTAAAAAATAAGGAGCGCAAGTGCGCTCCTTATTTTTTTACCCTATTTTTTGACTTTGTTTTTTTGATAAGATTGCCACAGCTTCTATATCTTTTGTTTCTGAATTAAATTCTGAGTTAAATAAAGTGAATCTAGCCAAAAAGCCAAAACTTCTAGTGGTTGATGATGAGCAAGATAATCTTGATTTGCTATATCGTACCTTTCGCCGAGAATTTATTGTTTTTCGTGCTAATGGCGGCAATCAGGCGTTAGAAATTCTTGCAAAGGAGGGGGAGATGGCGGCAATTATTTCTGATCAGCGAATGCCTGAAATGAAGGGGACAGAGTTTCTTAGTCGGACTGTCTTAGATTTTCCTGATACGATGCGAATTGTATTGACTGGATACACAGATATTAATGACTTGATTGAGGCGATAAATTCAGGACAGGTTCACAAATATATCACTAAGCCTTGGGAGCCTAACCAACTTAAGTCAATTGTGAATCAGGCGACTGAAAGCTATGACTTGCTGAAGCAGCGTTCGGATGAGTTGATCCGATCGCAAACTCAGAATGCTCTGTTATCAGTAATTGTAGAAATCACTCAAAAATCTAATCAACTATCAGACTTTATGCAGTCGTTAGCAATTACCTTCGAGAAACACTTTGGTGCAGATGGGGTAATTTTGCGGTTAGTAGAGAATGGCTCTCTAAAGAATACTCTTGATGGATGCTGCGGTAATTACAGTGGGGATTTGGCAATTGAGCCGTTAGTGGAAAAGGAGATTGTTGCAGGTAAACGCCGAGGGTGTCTTAACCAAATCGATCCCTACCAAATATGTAAAACTAATATTGCGATCGCAATTACTTTTCGTGACGAGGTTTTAGGCATATTGTCTATGGGATGGATACTTGCTAATGCTCTTAGCTCTGAGGATGTGGCGGTGATTCAGCAATGTGCTGATGAAGTGGCGATCGCTCTAACTTGTATTCGTTATTATGAAAGACTTTGAAACTCTTCTGGCTTTGGCGATCACAATCGCTAATCAAGCCCATGCAGGACAACTGGATAAAGCAGGAAAGCCCTACATTTCACATCCGTTGACGGTAATGGCACAGATGGATACGCTTGAAAGTAAGATTGTGGCGGTTTTACATGATGCGATCGAGGATTCCCATCTGAAAATTGAGGAGTTGGCTCAACGAGGATTTCCTGTTTTAATAACCGATGCGATCGCCGCAATTACAAAGTCTAATGATGAAATATATGCAGATTACATTTTGCGAGTGAAGGCTAATGCGATCGCGCTCAAAGTCAAAATTGCTGATGTTACGCACAATATGGATATTAGTCGAATTTCTAATCCCACAGCCAAAGATTTTCAACGTCTCGAAAAATATAGAAAGGTGCTTATGGAATTAAATAAATGAATCAAGTAGTTGTCTCAAAAATACTATCTTTTCTGTTTGGGTTTTGGACAAAGCGCTGTAAAGTATGAAAATTAAAAAAACTGAGACTGCGGTTGATGACTGCTCAAAAAATTAATCAAGAAATACATAATAAAAACGACTGGGCGTGGAAATTCTGGCAAGTAGTGCCGATTTATCCTTATGGTCAGAGGCGTACACTTCGTAATGAAGTCGTCAGAGATTTGATCTGGACATTTGATCAGATACAGGGAATTTTTTATGTAGTTGTGCCAATCAGAATGACAGTGGTGAAGCTAGATGCAGGTGGACTGCTGGTATATGCACCTGTCGCGCCGACTCCAGAATGTATCCGTTTGGTTAATGAGCTTGTGGCTAAACATGGGGAAGTCAAGTACATCATTTTGCCAACTGTGTCAGGGATCGAGCATAAAGTCTTTGTGGGTCCATTTGCGCGATATTTCCCGAAAGCTCAAGTATATGTCTCGCCGCATCAATGGAGTTTTCCTTTTAAGCTGCCACTAAGTTGGTTAGGGTTGCCTTGGGGACGCACTTATATTTTGCCTGAAGATGTTACTCAGACTCCTTTTGCTGGTCAATTTGATTATGCGATTCTAGGTTCTATCGATCTTGGCTTGGGTCAATTTGCAGAAGTAGCTTTCTTTGATAAGCGATCGCAGACTTTACTGGTGACGGATATGATCGTGGCGATTCCTGAGAAACCACCTGAAATCTTGCAACTCGATCCCTATCCATTGCTATTTCATGCTAGGGATAGTGCGGCGGAGCCGATCGCTGACACTGAAGCTAATCGAATCAGAGGCTGGCAACGCACTTCGCTCTTTTTATTCTATTTCCGTCCCCAGGTATTAGAAGCGGTTCCTTTTATGCAAGCTTTACGAGATATTGCGAATGCACCTGAGCGATCGCGTAAAGCTTTTTGGGGTTTATTTCCTTTTAAATGGAGAGAAGATTGGTATAAGTCTTTTCAAGCTTTGCGTGGCAATGGTCGGATTTTTGTTGCGCCAATCCTGCAAGCTCTAATTCTCAATCGTGATCCGCAAGCAGCGATCGCTTGGGCTGACGCAGTGGCTAGTTGGGATTTTGTGCGGATTATTCCTTGCCATTTTGATAATGCGATCGCTGCCACACCACTTGAATTTAGGCAAGCGTTTAGCTTTTTAGAAAAAGATTCTCAATTCAAAACTTCGACAAATCTTCCTGAAGAAGATTTTGTGGTGCTTAAACAGATAAATAATATTTTGCAAGGTAATCGGATTATTTTGTCAGCAAAAGAAAAAATATAGCGATTTCCAAGCAAGCTAGTTACAGAGGCTTGCTTGGAAATCACTATATAATCAAATTGTCATCTCTCAAACTACTTACTATGTCTATAAGTAACCAAAGCGTTAATCAAAATGAATGCGATCGCCCACATCATGTTGTGATCATTGGTGGTGGTTTTGGAGGGTTGTACGCCGCCCAAAAATTAGGCAAATCTCCAGTTAAAGTTACCTTGATTGACCGCCGCAATTTTCACTTATTTCAGCCCTTGCTCTATCAAGTTGCTACAGGTAGCCTCTCACCCGCAGATATCGCCTCACCACTGCGGGCTGTCTTAGCAGAAAATAAAAATACCAGTGTCCTTATGGGCGAAGTCGTTGACATCGATCCCCAAGCTCAACTAGTTAAGTTAAAAACTCATTTAGAAGTTCATTATGATTCATTGATCGTTGCCACGGGAGTGAGTCATCATTATTTTGGTAATGATCAATGGTCAGAGCAAGCACCTGGACTAAAAACTATCGAAGATGCGATCAATATTCGGCGGCGGATTTTGAGTGCTTTTGAAGCTGCAGAAAAAACTAATGACTCCAAATTTCAAGAAGCGTTAATGACCTTTGTGATCATTGGCGGCGGTCCAACAGGAGTCGAGCTAGCAGGGACGATCGCTGAGCTTGCTCATCGCACGCTTAGTGAAGAATTTAGTAATATCGATACGAGAAAAGCGCGGATCATCATGATTGAAGGAACCGATCGCGTATTGCCTCCTTACCACGCCGATCTGTCTGCTGCGGCTCAAGAATCTTTGACGGGATTAGGAGTAGAAGTACGCACTAGCGCTATGGTCACGAATATCGAAGAGCATATAGTGACATTTAAGTGCGGTGAGCAGATCGAACAGATTCAAGCCCAAACTATCCTCTGGGCGGCTGGGGTAAAAGCTTCTACTATGGGGAAAGTGCTGAGCGATCGCGTTGGTGCTGAATTAGATCGGGTTGGTCGGGTGATTGTGCAACCTGATATGGCGATCGCATCACATCCCAATATTTATGTGATCGGCGATCTGGCTAACTATTCGCACTTAGGCGATCGCCCATTGCCAGGGGTTGCACCTGTCGCCATGCAACAAGGCGAATATGTCGCGCATCATATCCAAGCAAAAATCCTTAAAAAAGAACCAGCTAAATTTAAGTATCAAGATTTTGGCAGCATGGCAGTCATCGGTCGTCATGCCGCGGTTGCTGACTTCAAATTTTTGCGTCTCAAAGGTTGGTCAGCATGGTTTATTTGGACATTTGTGCATATTTACTATCTGATTGAATTTGATAATAAATTAGTCGTGATGGTGCAATGGGGATGGAACTATTTCACACATCGGCGCAGCGCTCGGTTGATTACGGGTAAGTATTTGGAAGTCTTAGAAGAAATGGAAGGAATAAGAGTAAGTTCTTTACCAGTTGAGGCTAAAGAGCCAGCAGAAGTCGCTTAAATTAATGGGTCGCCAGCTTTTGCTCGCGACCCATTATCTGGAGTTATGGAGCCAGCGTTTAAAACTGGTAACTGGTACTGAAATAAACAGCAGCATCCTGAAGATTGTTACCACGCTCTTGTAAGGTTAAAAATGGAATCGCAGCATCAAGGCGTAAAGTCAAACGAGAAATTGGTTCAACCGTCACACTCAAACCTCCTGCGGCGAGGAAGTTTTGAGATAGAGAAGGAGTCGGATTAAGTCCACTGTTCCAAATTGCACCGAGATCGATAAAAGGAGAAATTTGTAGAAGCGATCGCTTCGATTCTTGATCGCGAATCGCGGTGATGCGAGTTTCTAGGCTGAGCCTGACACCATTGTCACCTGAACGTGCATTTTGACGAAATCCGCGTAAAGACTGTGCGCCGCCAATGGTGAACTGTTGCGATGGTAATAATGGATTTGCCGATAGTTGAGAATCGAGCGAAACAACTAATAAAGCATCTGCACCGAGTACTTGGACTCGCTGAGCTTGCCCTGTCCAGCTAACGAAACCAGCATTAGGAATCGTAACAAATGTGGCATTAAATAATCCTGTGCCAATATTGATCTGCGATCGCAATGACCATGCGCCTTCAACATCACGCAATATATAATCTTCGGCAATCCGAAACACGCTAGTTGTACTAACGCCATTGCTATCGGGTCCAATGCCAAAAGGAACAGAAAGATTTTCAAACAAAAAAGTTTGTCCTGTTTGATAGGCAAATCCCAAGGAAAAGGCAAGCTCTTCGCGAGGAGTGCGAATCACGGGCTGACGATAAACAACGTCATAGAGGTTATTAGCACCACGAATATTTAAGGGTGCGAAAGCTGGATCAGTAATCCGATAGTCGCTAGGTGCATAGCGAATTCCAATAGTTCCATTCATCGGATTGATCGGAATGCTGTAATTAAAGTCATAGAGATTAGAGCCGCCTGAAGTACTCCGCGCATAAGAAGCTGAGAACAAGTCCCCAAATCCAGTAAGGTTGCGATAACTTAACCCCAAACTTACTCTTTCTGTACCGACCGATACGGGCGCATAATTATCAAAACCAACAGAACCTGCCAATTGTTTGGCTTCTTCTACTTGGATGACTAACAAGCTTTTTCTCGCTTCAGTACTGGGTCTCAGGCTAGAGGTGACATTACTAAATAATGGGTCAGCCCGAAGTAATCGCAACTGGTCTTCAACATTATTAGCATTGAGTGGAGTAGAGATTCCTAAACCGATGCGCGATCGCACATAGTCTGGATTGGTTTGGACAGCACCGATGACATCAATCCGTTCTATTTGTCCTTCGATCGCTTTAATCTGAGCAACTCCATTCACAACACTCATCGGAGCATTTGGATCAAACTGAGCAAAAGAGGTAACATAACCATTGCTCAGATAAAGTTGTGTAATTGCTTCGGCAGCAGCCTTGACTTGCTCTCGGGTGATGTTTTTACCTTGTAGCGGCATCAGGATCGGCGCAAGCATTTCGGGGCTAAGGGCGGTATTTCCAATCAATTTCACTTGAGTGATTGGTTCGGCTTGAGCGATTTGTAGCTTGAGATTTGTTTGTTTTGGTTCTGAGAGTTGTGTTTCTGATAGTTGCGGGGCGATCGCTTCACCATAGCTAGGGCTGGCAAAATATCCTGAGCTAATCACAAGTCCGACAATCAATCTACTAAGCAAGATTTCTGGTTGTTTATTCAATTTCTTTTCTCACACCGTTTAGCTATATTTATTAAATTTCTCGACAAAGTTTAAACTATTATCAACATTACCAAGTGAACTCAAAAGCGCAGATATCGCGAATACCAATAGATGAAAATCCACGCTGATCGAATGTTGTCGCAAGTTCTCCACTACCATTGATGGCGATACTTCTAGGGACTAGCGCAAAGGTTTGGGTTGCTCTACCATCATTCGCTCCTTCCAAGGTTTCCAAATTAGCAGAGAAAGAACTATTGCTAATTGTGATTGTACTTTTTTAAGATTATGCCTTATTTAATCAACAATATCTCGATTAAGTTTTGTATGTCTAAAAGGGGATAAAAGTAAGCGACTATAGCCAATTACCAACAAGGATAAATGATGACCAATAAAAAGGATGACTGAGGTCAATATTAGTTGAACCATCAGGTAATGGAATATTTGGAAATCCTTCGATCCCGACAATTTGATTGTTGCGGATATTTACTTTGCCTTTCAATAGATTAATCTGTGCCTGTTGGATCGCCTGAGCCTTATGAATGGCATTAGGGAAAGCTTTATAAAAACTAATCATCAATGGTGCGGTTCCCGCATCTGAGACTTCCCACAGAGATGCTAAAACACTCTTCGCACCAGACTCTACTGCCAATCCGCTAATACCTAAGTTATTGCCAACTGCGGTCTGGCAAGCACTCAAGGTCAACATATCGATCGCAGGACTATCAAATCGCAACTTCGGGATTTGGCTAAGCTTGAGACGACTATCCCAAAACTGAATGAAGGAATCTTGGCTCGTGTCACTGATAAATTTGGCATGGGTTCCTAAATGTAAAATATTATATTTTCCTTGCTGACGCTGGTTTTGGAGGTTGCTCACCGTGAAATCTTGATTGAGAAATGCCAGACCCTTGAGAACATCAGAAGAAATTGTTCTAATCTCAATGTCTACTGAAGGTAAGGGGCTAAATCCTTCGACTGACTCAGTTAAGCCCATCGCGAGGATGCGATTGGTCTTGCGATCGCGATCTTCAATCCGACTGACCCGAATGCTGGGAATATTTGCGATCGCGTAACGTTCAATCAAGAACTGCTTGCCATCATGCAACGCCGCAGGGGGTGTGACTCGCAGCCCACCATCCATCACAAACACCAAAGTGTTGATCTTCATCGCGGCGAGTTGCGACTCAATAGGGCGCATGATCCAGTCATAAAGTTTTTGAGACTGTTCGAGATAGTCATTTGAGCCAACATCTCTTAAGTTATTGCGATAATCTGTTACCAATGCTTCTACGATTTCTTGATTAGCTTCAACCGTAAATCGGCGGAAGGGCTTGCCTTTGTCTTTGGGAGGGATCACCAAAATCTCAATCCGATTATCAAGCAAGACAGGATAAATTAAAGCGGTGACATCTCCCGATCGCCTTGCTAAATCTAAGAGTAAATCTTGAGTGTCGTCAATGGTTAAAGCGGTTAGGTTTAGAGTATCTCCCGTAAAGATTTCCAGCTCAGCAGCATAGGCTCTCTCGATCGCATCAAAAGCTTTTGGAAGGTCATTGTCAGCTAGATAGCGATCGGCATCTTTTTTGAAAATATCTCTAATTGCTAAAAGTTTGGTATCGAGAGGATCATCAATCACCAGAATATCGGGTTTGATCAGAGGGTCTAGAGGATCATTAGTCGGGATGGTTGTCGATAGAAATCCACCTGGGGTAATCAAAATACCGCCCTGAATAAATGAGCTATTCAAGAGAACGGGAATGCTGGTTCCTAAGCTGAGTGTGGTTAGCCCTGTGGTCAAGATGCCGTTAGAGCCATTAAGCGTGCCATCGCCGACCACAAAAGGATTTAATCCACCTGTTTGCAAAAAGATATTACCGCCTGCCCCGCCAGTAGTACAGATGCTCGCACCTACACAAGAAGCATTAATACTAGCTAAAATCGAGCCTGTGACTCTTAGGTTGCCGCCTGTACTGATCAGAGTGACATTAGCACCTAGTGTAAGACTAGAGGCATCAATTGATATAGCAACTACATCACCCGATGGATCGAGAGTAACTGCACCTGCTCTGACCGTTCCACTGGTATTAATTCTCCCCGTATTGATCGAAGTCGATGCATCGAGAACCACTTGACCGCCATTACCCGCTGAAGAAGTGGTGATATTGCCTGTGGATATTTTCCCAGTTTGACTGCGAAGACTTACTGACCCAGCATTACCGATCGAGTTACTAGAATCAATATCCCCCAGAGTTAAGTCTCCATTAGCCGTGATCGTGATATTGCCAGCACTTGCATCAGTGCTGCTAGTACTAAGCGGTATGCCTGATGTGAAAGTTATACTTCCCAAACTACTACTGATTGCGACATCTCCGCCTATGGCGGTGATCTTCCCCAGCCCTGTAATACCTTGATTGGCGCTCAGACTAAAGTCAGCAGTGGAGGTGTCAATTCCATTACCATTGCCATTAAAAGTACCTGCGGTGAGGATGCTAATTGGTACAAGATTAGCTGTATTAATAGATAAGGAACTTCCTAAACTAATGGCATTAGTCGATGTGGCGCTACCAATCACAACTCGATTAGGAGAGGACAGCGCTAAAGTGGTTAGAAATGAATCGCTTAAAAATACGTTGGTTCCACCAAATACTAAATTACCATTAGAGAAAGGCTGAAGAGTGAGAGTTCCTGTGACATCTAATGCGACAGATGGAAAGGCACTGCGATCGCTCGTAAATGTGAGATTGCCCGCACCACTATCAATAGTTACAGTCCCGCCAGGTGCTGGAGGTTGGATGTTTATGCCCAAGCTAGTCAGGCTGTTGCTGTTACCTGTGATGTTGATGTTGCCACTGGTCTGTATCCTTGTTGCATTACCAATGCTTTCAACACGAACCCCATCCCCCGCCGTGCTACTTCCGATCAGATTAATTGTGCCACTGGTTGAGCTAATTGTTGTACCGCTAGGTATATTAAGTCCTGTAGTATTTACACTACTTCCATTGAGAGTAATCGTTCCAGTACTCGAAATAATTTGAGAATTAATTCCTGAGAAGGTGATGCCACTAGAGGTTGTCGATGCACCATTAATCAGAATAGCGCCACTTCCAGAATTAATAGTTCCACCTGAAACGATACCCGATGCTGAGGTGGCGTTGGTTGCCTGTAGAGTGATGTTTCCACCTCCAGACACTAGATTGCCATTTAGTGATAATGCGCCGCCATTATTGATTTGTAGGTCAATCGCGCCACCGTTAGTCGTGATTGCGCCAAAAGTTGTGATACTTCCTGAGCCTGTGGCGGCTCCAGAAGTGGGATCATTGGCAACTAGGCGAACACTACCACCCGTTGTTGTAATCAGAGTGTTGGCGGTAATGTTATTACCTGCTTGCGCCGTAAGACTGACACCACTGGTCGTAATGTTAATTACATCGCTGAAAGTGATATTGCTGGTAGCCTGTAAAACTACATTTGATGTTGCATTGTTAATCAAGGAACTATTCAATACTGCATTCACAGGACTATTAGCAAATGCTGAGACATTTGCTAATGTGGCAGTACCGCCCGTATTAACAACACTGATATTTGTGGGGTCAAGCAGTAAAGTGCCTGTTTTACCATTATTAGCCAGCGTATTGGTTAAACCTTGATAGTCAAGGTTTTGCTTGCCTGAGACTTCAACAAAGCCGCCGTTGCCTAATATTTTGCCGCCTTGAGCCGCGATCGCACCATAAAACTGAGTTGAGCGATCCGCCCAGATGATCACTTTGCCGCCATCACCAACTAATAATCCATTAGCAGTAATTTGAGAATTTCTATCTACATAAGTTTGTAACGCATTGGGAACTATTCCTTTTCCTTGTAAATCACCACCAACGAGAACTACGCCGCCACCTGTCGCCCCCGAAGCATTAATTTGAGAATTTACTAAGCCCACCCGATCGCCAAATATGCCAACTTTGCCGCCCTGTGAAGTTGCCGAAGAGACATCAATTTTGCCAGATGCGATCGCCATCCCATTAGTAATTGCAATGTCTGTATTACTAGGGCTATCAACTAGAGCGATGCTACCATCAGATTTGACGACAACTTGATTGGCTTGAGATGCTTTCCCTGTAAGTAATTCAGCAAGTTTTGGCAATGTGGCGATCGCGCCATTCCAAGTTGTAGGGATTACATCTTTGGTAACGGCAAAACCGAGAACTAAGTCTGGCGATCGCAGTTCTACTTGAGAGTTGCCTGAGACGGCGGCAAGATTTATATTCCCATCAGGTGCGGAGAGATTACCCGTATTAATCACTGTGCCTGCGGTTAGGGAAATATTTTTGCCAGAATCAACGGTGAGATTGCCTTGATTAATAATGGCGGCTGGTTGAGCGATCGCAAACTGAATACTGGTTGGATCGCCACTAGGAAAACTAAGTGAGCTTTTATCGACATTAAACTTCTGATTTTGATCAAACCCTAAACCTGTTCCTGTTGTGGCATAAAAAGAACCACCAATATCTAAGCGCGCATTTACCCCAAAAATAACGCCATTAGGATTTAATAAATAGAGATTAGCATTGGGAAATGCTTGACGGCTCTCGATTGTACCAAGAATGCTAGAAGGTGTATCGCCCGTGACGCGATTGATAATATTGTTAACTTTTGTTCCATCTACCGAAGAGCTACCCGTATTAAAAATCACTCCTGAAGATGGAACATTAAACCGATCAAAACTATTATATAAATTCCCTCCATTGACCGTACCTGCTCCTGTGGGAGAAATCACATTTCCCTTAACTTCAGTTGCAGTAGAACCATCAACAGTAATTTGAGCAGAAATTTGAGCTTCAGCTGAAAATGGATGACTCGCCAACATCGCCGTGAGTGCAAAAATCGAAAATATGCCAAATCGCTTAGCTTTGAGCAAAATACTTGCTATGAGTGAATTGCTGACGCTATGATTTGATAGAAACATGCCGTACGATGCTCCGATTAAGAATTTGCGATTATTGTGAACATAGTATAGCAATCTAAAATTAATCAAAACTATTCTGAAAGGCTTTTTATGGCAATTGTCATGTAAATTCAGTCAAAATGCTGATCTTGCAGCAAAGAAGCGCCGCGCG
>JANXUJ010000017.1 GCA_025356295.1 Cyanobacteriota bacterium | reverse complement strand
GTAGGGCCCTTAACCGTCAATCATCTAGCCCAATTACCTTCAGCAACTATTTCCTTTGATACGCAGTTAGGTACATCCTTAAGTGACGCAACAGATGCGATTAAGCAAGTTGCAAAAGAAGTTCTACCTGATACTGTCACGGCTAGTTTTCAAGGATCAGCACAAGTATTCAGCAATTCCTTTAACGATTTAGGGTGGTTGCTTTTGGTTTCAATTGTAGTGATTTATCTAATCTTAGGCATTCTCTATGAAGATTTTATTCACCCAATTACAATCTTGTCAGGACTCCCATCCGCAGGTTTTGGCGCATTGCTGACTCTATGGGTTTTTCAAGTGGAATTAAATCTTTATTCTTTTATCGGAATTATTCTATTAGTGGGCATTGTCAAGAAGAATGGGATTATGCTCGTTGATTTTGCGATCGAGTCACAAAGGCGCGAGAATAAAAGTCCTCTAGAGGCAATTTACGCCGCCTGTATCGTCCGTTTTCGCCCGATCATGATGACCACGATGGCAGCCCTCATTGGCACATTGCCGATCGCTTTAGGTAGCGGTGTTGGTTCTGAGGCGCGTCGTCCCCTTGGCATTGCGATCGTGGGAGGACTGGTCTTTTCACAAATCTTGACGCTTTACCTAACGCCTGTGTTTTATACCTATATGGAAGCATGGAGAAAAACTCTCAGTCACCCCCAACGGAATCTTAGCCATACTTTTCAGAACTTAGTAAAGCGCTTAAGAGCGCGTTTTACAAGTTAAGCGAGATGTTTAAGGAGAATGTTTTATAGGATATGTAAACAAGTTATTTAGGTCGATTAGGACAAGCACCTGCAACAATTGAAGGTTTCTTGATTTCAAACTCTTTTAACTGAGCTTCAGGCATATTTGTATCTAATGGTTGCGCTTTCCCATCACGACAATCAACAGAAATTTGATATCCTGCATCTCCTAACATAACTGTGACAACAACTTCCGCAGCAACATTTTTAGCTTTATCTATTTGCTGAATAGGTTGAATAGGCGGGGTCGGTTGATTAGTGGTAGGGCGAGATTCTACACCTGCTTTACAAGAAGATATTGAGACGGAGATAGTGATTCCAAGAAGAAATAGAAACTTAGTCGAAGCCTTCATTTTTATAAGATTGCAATGATTGGATATTGTTTAACTTAGCTTACTCATGAAATAAACACAAGCGATTTAAAAGGAACTGTTTTACTTTGCATAATTTATGGGTTTTTGGGTGTCAACTTCTTTTTTTGAAATTCTGTTTCAGCTTTCAAGAGTTTTAGTAATCAATTCATACATTAAATTCAGCAACACCCGATAGAAATGGAGAATTGCTTCTGTTGTATCTAAATCCGTATATGAGCTAGGCTGACCATCTGAACCAAAGCTTTGCTTGAGAGCGGCGGCGGCTGTAGCTGTACATAATCGCGTATTGCCATCCATATAAGGTCTGCCTAGCCCCCTTTGCCAATCAAAGCTAAAGTGTAGTATTCCTCAAGGAAAAATTGCCCAGTTGTATAAAAAGCGATCGCGCCACTTGTATATTTATCCCGAATTTCTTGAGAACGCTTTACAATTAAGTCCATCGCCTCATCCCAGCTTGCTTCTTCCAGCTTGCCGTGGCAACGAATTAAAGGCTTAGTTAAGGGTAGTCCTAAAAAGGAAAGGATGAGAGAGGAGGTAAAAAAGCATTGTAATGATGGATAAAATTCCAAATGGCTCCAATGTGATTTTCTAACTTCTTAGAAAAGGATAAAGTTTTTCTAACCAGTCTTGATACCCGTTGGCGCAATGTACAGTTAAATCTCTCAATATAGTTGGTTTTTCCCGTCGCTTTACCCACATCCCTATGACGTGTGCTGGGCAAAGCGACTGGATAAGACAGGCAGAAATCAGTGTAAATAACTGCACATTGGCGATAGATGGCAGGCAAGGATTGCCATAACTTCTGCACTGAATCGCCAGAGCAATCACCAATATAGCAACCAATAATTTCACGAGTTTCAGCATCAATGGCAAGCCACACCCACTGTTTATTGCCCTTGTTGTCCACAAATGACCATAACTCGTCCATCTAGAAGTTCGTAATTGTCATATATACGCTCGGAGAATCTCTGCCACTGAGGATTTTCTACAAATTGGCGATTGCAATCACGACATTTATAATTTTGTTTCCCATGGCGCGTACTTCCGTTCTTTGCTACTGAAATAGATTGGGAGGATGGACAAGATGGTCTTGGTTCTGTCATTTTTTTGCTTTTTTACAACTATCTAAACATTTTCCTACATCCTTTCCTTTTTAGGACTACCAGAAATTTTACCTTAACCAACAAAAGGCTGAGTTATCACTCAGAATGATGATTGGGTTTAGGAAATTCACGTAGCAAGTACCAAAGAATTGCTAAATTGAGGATAAAGACAATTAACTTAACTGGAGAGATGCCTTTGGTTAGCTCAAATAATTCGGCGGGAATGCTGATGGCTACTACTCCAATCACTAACCATCTAGCCCAAGCTTTTTCATACCAAAGCCCAATAGCTTCAATCACCGTCACAATTGCATAGACTGCCGCTGCGATCGCTGTAAATTCTAGTTTACGAGGACTAAAATTTAATAACTTTTCTAGTACCCATGCAATAATCCCGCGCTTCCCTTGAAGTGTTAATGATTTAGAGAAGTCCTCTAAACCTTCAAAGTTTTTGAATGTCAAAAATATGGCTATAGAAGTTATTCCTAGTACTGTCGCTGTAAATATTTTATAAGCTATGATTGCCATTAAAGCGTTGGGGCGTTTACCAATTTTGTTCACGAATGTGATCTCTTTAAGTAGTTAAGTAAGTACAAATTACGCGCAATTAGTTTATCGCACTTTCTACTTAAACTAACCACAATAAAACTGTTAAAAACGTTGCTTAGGAAGCAAAATGATCGCTAGATTGATAATCAAATAAGAACCTAAAAATTGCAAATAGACTCTGGTTTAACTGGGCAGACCTTTTCACTGATAGGATTTCCACTAAGGTCAAGAGTAGCCAAATTAGTTAAGCTAGCTAGTAGTCTAATATTACTGATACGGTTGTTGCCTAGATTAAGCCAAGTTAAATTTGTCAACCCGACTAGCGGATTAATATCCTTGACTTGGTTGCTAAAGAGGCTAAGTATAGTCAAATTAGCCAAGCCCGCTAAAAGCTTGATTCATCTTTTATTTGTGCAATGTCGAGTTTAGTTAAATTCGTCAAGCCTGCAAGAGGCTTAATATCGGTACTTTGATTGCCAGAGATATTAAGTTTAATCAATTTAGGCAAGCTCGCTAGAGGCTTAATATCACTGATTGCGTTGTAATGTACATCGAACTCCTCCATTTCAGCAAAAGGTTTAATATCGCCAAAACTAAACGAATCGAGAGTAAGTTCAGAAAGACTATTGATTTTTGAGTCAGCTAACTGACAGTCTTTTGTATCAAGCTTTTTTAGCAGCAATTCAACAGTCTTTTTTGTTTCGACTGGAAGCGAATCTTTTTGCAGACACCATTGTTCAAAACTTTGAGGATTATTCGGAACTGCCTTTGCTGGCGGAACGTGAACTGATATTAAGGCTGTAGCGATTGAGAGAATACCAAAAGTTAGGGAATATTTCATAAAAGCTCCTATTTTTAAAACTTGTTCGCTTATCCACAACTTAAAATGTTTTCATTCAGGACATTGATTGCAATTTATTTCAAGCCTGATTGTTCCTTATTAATTACTGAATTATTATTGGAGGTCACTCGCATATACGATCCATCTGAGTTTCGCCATGAATATGCTCGGACAAATTTATCCTTACCCTCGTCACAACTTGACTCTGTTCCCAAAATCTTAGTTACTTGCCCATAAGCCATTCCAGTGTGTATCTGAATGTAATCTGCCATCGTAATTTTCTTGCGATTTCCCCCTCCCCGAAAATCCGATGTCTCCTGTACAAAAAGTGGGAAAGGAAGATAACCTAATAGATTCTGCTATCCTCTCTTCCGACTCATTATTCGATCTGATAAAGGGAATCGCAAAGATTCCGACTCCTGAGATAACCAAAACTATTATGACTAGTATAATAGTCAAGAAAGTGTTAGGGGCTTTCGGAGATTGGTTAGACATGATAGTGCTGTAAGGAGCAGATGTTCTCTCTGAGAATTTTTGGCTGATTAGCTGATGATTAGATAGAGTATTCTTTTGTCCGTGGTAGTAGTCCTAAAAGCGTCAGTAAAGCGATCGCACTTAATGCTATGGGGGCAGCAATTTCAAATCCTTCTATGTCTTTAAAACCTTGATCAACGGCTTGATCAAAAGCTTGTTGGTTAATTGCAATGGTTTTATCTAAAGCACTATCGAATCGATCAAAAGCCCAGTTAGATTGTCCTTGCTGGCTTCCTATACATAAGGTAACAGCAGCGTCATGATTGCCACTTTGCTGAAGTTGACGAATTTGTTGATCGATCTCAATGTATGTACCAAAGGTCGCAAAGGTGGCGATCGCAGCTTCTCGCTCACCCTTAAATGTGATGTTATTCAGTTCGTCGGCAAATAAGCCTTTAAAGCCTATATTCGTTCCGCCACTTGTTAAGGTGTTTACAACCCTTTTAAAAGTTTCCACATCAGGAATTTCTGCGAGTTTTGCCACTTTTGTTGCAAAAGCTTGTTCGTGCTTAGTTGCCATTGCTGAATCGAGGAGATAGCGGCTTTCATCACCATTGGCACTATAGGCTAGGGCGCGAACTTGCCAGAGTGCGTGAATTGACTCAAAGGCATCTTCTTTGGCAATCCTGAGTTGATTTGAAGCAGAAAATAAAGCCCGAAAAGTGAAGCCCATAAAGAGAATGGCGATCGCTGTAGCTGCCAAAAGCATCGGATTAAGTAGGCGACGCATTCTTCTATTGAGAAATATTTGTAGAGAAATTAAAATTGCAAGCAATCCAATGCTAGAGATGGCAACAAAAAATAAATATTTGCCCGTAGTAAACTTTTGCTCGTTGTAAATACGATTGAGTGCTTCTCGATTAGTCCGATCTAGAGCATCCGCAGCAGGTAAAAGTGTGTTATCGATAATGTCAGTGCCAGATCGATAGGACTCTAAAATCGCAATATTATTTTTTTGCCTTTGAAAGATACGCGCTTCATGAATCTTGAGGCGATAGTCTCCTAAGGCGACAAATAGGGTGCGAATGGGAGTGCGTTCAGCATCTCCATAGGTAATGTTTTCTGCTGCTGCTAATGTCGCTTCGACTACTTCTTTACGGCGATCGTCATACGCTTTTTCGGCTGTAAGATTTTTGCCTACATCAACCAATAACTTATTTGCTGCATTGGCATCAAGATCCGCTAGTCCTGATTTAATGTGCTGAGCAGCGATGATGCTCGGAGCCGTATCTTTACCAATGGTCTTGATGGCGTAACGTTGTCCTTGGACAGCGGCGATTGTAGTGATGAGCAGCAACACACAGGCTCCCCAAGTTAGATATAAGCCACTTTTTAGAATCTGGGGCGTATTTAGTTTATTCACTCGCGCGATCGCTTGTTGAGGAGCTGTGGTGAGATTGCTCATAGAAATTTACCTAATTTAATTTGTCTAATTTAAAATGGAACTACGAGGAATTGTGATTGGATAGGATTATGAAGGGACAGCTTTTACTGTGATGCTTGTCCAATGTCCGAGGGTGAAGCGATCGCCATCTTTGAGAGTAATATCGACCAAAGATTTGATTTCGATGCCATTGAAAGTTGTTCCATTGGAAGAGCCAATATCTCGTAGCACGAAGGAGCCATCGGGTTGACGATTTATTAAAGCATGGCGGGAGGAAACTGCATCATCGTAATCAAGGGGAATTTCAGGATAAATGGCTCGTAGTTGACTGGTACGACCAATCAGATTGCTAGATTTTTCTAAACGAATAGTCATCGGTGGGCGATCGCTGGGAGGTGGTGGACTCTCTGGACTGGCAAGGGTGGGATCGATAGAGACAAATAGTTCCCATGCCAAAATCTCTTTGAGTTCACTACTTACTGATGAGGAGGATGGTATTACAACATTAGGAATTATTTTAATTGGTTCAACTGTAGCTACGGCAGTGGATATAGCTGCAATAGGAACTTCATTATGTCCACCTGTCAGAAAGTTATAGCCACAGATTTCGCAAAAGTTACCACTTCCACTCTCATGGGGGGCGGCACAGTCTGGACAGATTTGCAAACTAGTTTGACTGGATGTTGGTGAATTATTAGATCCTATTCCACCATTGCTAGAGATTTTCACTCCGCATTCAGAGCAGTAGTCGGGTTCAACTGATAGGTGACCTTTAGAACAAGTGTAAATGGACATAGAAGTATATAGATATGAAAAATAATTCATAGAGTAGGGCGGCGCGAAGCG
>JANXUJ010000208.1 GCA_025356295.1 Cyanobacteriota bacterium | reverse complement strand
CACGTTTCTAGGTTACTTAAAAACTAAACACAGCCTGCAAGTTACCAACATAGATATTAGGATTACTACTGAAGTTGTTGGGACTAAAAATAGTGTAAAAAGAAGGAACTAGAGAAATATTCTTAGTCAATGGATAGATGTAAGAAAACTCAAGATCGTATTGCGTACCACCATCTCCCTTGCCAGAAACTAACAAATTGTTATTGTCTGTAAACTTATAGGGCATTGCAAAAGAAACCATTGCTTGAGCGCCTTCCTTAAACAGGTCAGGGAACGCTAAACCAGCTTGGAAGGTCTGAGTAGATACGCTACCCGCAGAGCCGCCAGCCAGCTTATTGAGATTAGTCGAGCCATACCCATAGCGACCAAACAAGCCAAAACCTTTCGTAACTAACCAATCAAAGTTAGCGACAAACACATCTGATTGTCCATTTGTGAGACCACCCGCAAATCCAGCCACACCATTAAGTGAAGGGGAAGAAGGGGAAGAACCCGAACCACCAACAAATCCACCATCGCTAGTTAAATTTGTGCGGCTATAAATCAGGCGCAACTTAAATGCATCACTTGGCTTAAATCCAAGCTCTGCGGTGAGGGCATTATTACCACCAAATAAACCTTTAGATGGATTAGCCGCAGCTGTAGCAGCAGCAGAACTAAACTCATTACTTTCCGCCAAGAATCCGATCTTAAAATCAAATTGTTTGCTCAAAGGAGTCAAGAAAACTGCACCTGCTCCACGCTTTGCATCAGAGAGCAAAGTGCTGTTGATCGAGTTAAATGTGGTATTCCAAGGATAGATAAAGCGATTACCATCAAAGTACTTATAGAAGTTGACGCGAGGACCAACAACTAAACTAGCTGTACCAAAAATAGGGAATTGATAAGACAACTCGCGCAACACAAATATATTGGCTGTATTTGATGTTTGGTCAGTATATGGAGTACCTGCCGTGTTAAAAAATCCGTTCGATACATAGTTGTTGGCGGGCGAGTTGCCATTGCCGACCGCTAACTGGGTGACTAATGCATCTTTACCTGTGAAGGAGGTGGTTAGATTTAGCCACACCAATCCACTCAATGTTATGTTTGGATTGGTTGCAGGTGAAGGTGATCCTTCTCTCTTAACATTGTTACCCGAAGTCGCGCCTGTCAAGTTGAAGAAGGCAAGCCCGCTAAGTTTAGTTGTTGTTGAGAACTGTTGTGCTTCTAGCTTCTCGACTTTGGCATCAAGAGCATCAACACGACCGCGGAGAGTTGCAAGTTCGGCTGCAAATTCTTCTTGAAGCTTTTGCAGGGTGGCAAGGTCTTCTTTGCTGACCTTATCGGCTAGCCCTGCGGAGATAATTTCGTTTATTTTGTCTAAACAAGCATTCAAGCCAGCAGCGAACTCGTAGCGACTGGTTGCTTGCTTTCCACGAAAAGTGCGATCGGGATACCCTGCAATACATCCATAGCGCTCAACTAGAGACTGTAATGCGGTAAAAGCCCAGTCAGTCGGTTTTACATCACTCAATTGAGATACTGAAGTGACGTTTTGAGCCACCTCTTTGGGGCGATTTAGTTCTGTGTTAATTGCCCTGATAGTATCTGAGTCATTCAGTTTTACTTCTGTCAGAGGTAATTCTGTTAGAGGTAGTGATGACTGCGTTACTGGAACAGTTGAAGATTGAATCTGAACTTGAGCATTGACACCTGTAGCCGTAGCTAACAAGCTCAATCCTAATAGAACTGAGAAATTACTGACTTTTTTCATACCATCACACCGTTAGAAATGCACCTGTTAAGATTTTGACAAACTGCTTTGGCTCTTTATGCTTGGCATATTTGGTTAAGTTAACAAGGTACTAGCTTTTGAAAGCTAACAAAACTAGGAGAATACAAATGTATTCAAGAACACATTTGTATTCTCCATTTATCCTAACTCCATTCATCGCTCCATTCGTCATCAAAATCATCTTTAATTTTTTGCTTTGTCTTAATAGACTGATTTTTAGGTATTGCTCTAGATGTCACGTTTCGCGGTTCAGCTTGATTGTTTTGAAATGATGTTTGTGTCACAGAATTCGTAGGTTTGGGAATACTTGGTAATGTGAATGAGATAGATGTTTGCAGAAAAGTCATAGAAGTAGCACCTATCCCTGCACAGAAAATAAGCACTAATCCTAAAGGTAATTTTATGGATTCAGAAGATATAAACTTGACTGCTATGGGATAAATATTTTGGCTAGAAAAAATAGCTAGTCCAAGAGAAATAATCCACAATAAGAAATAAAGTAATAAACGTGTCATGACTTTTAGTCTAATTAAGTGTGTTAATTAAGCGCGTTAAGATAGTGTCCAAATCTTTCGACAAAAAGATTGTCGATAATTGCTTGGCGCATTTGCTGTGTAAATCTAATTAGTTCCGTGATGTTATGGATCGATAATAATGTATAGCCCAGAATTTCTTGCGATCGCACTAAATGACTAATATAAGCTCGCGAGAAATTTTGACAAGCGTAGCAAGGACATTCGCTGTCAATGGGCGCGAAGTCGCGCTTGAATTTTTGATTTTTGAGATTCCATCGTTCTCCTCTGACAAGGGCGACACTATGCCGCGCTAGTCGGGTGGGAATCACACAATCAAAGAGGTCAATTCCTGCGGCGACAGCTTGAGCCATTTCACGGTATGTGCCAACACCCATCAGGTAACGCGGTTTATTGACTGGCAATAAGGGAGTTGTGGCTCTAACGATTTTTTCGATCAGTTCGGGTGGTTCGCCGACACTCACGCCGCCGATCGCATAACCGGGTAGATCAAATTCAACCAGTTCTCTAGCTGATTGTTGACGCAAATCTAGATAGACCCCGCCCTGGACGATGCCGAATAGCGCTTGATCATTTGCACGATCATGCGCCTTGATGCAGCGCCCTAACCAGCGAGTTGTGCGTTGGGCAGCTAACTTGATCGCGTCATAAGTAGCAGGATAGGGAGCGCATTCGTCAAAAGCCATGATTACATCCGCACCCAATTGATTCTGGATTTGAATCGATTTTTCGGGTGTGAGGTTGATCATGTTGCCATCGCGAGGCGATCGGAACTTAACCCCTTCTTCGCTAATGGAACGAATTTCGCTCAGGCTAAAAACTTGAAAACCGCCTGAATCGGTTAAAATTGGGCTATCCCAATTCATGAATTTATGCAAGCCGCCTGCTTCGGCGACAATATCCTCACCTGGTTGAAGATGGAGGTGATAGGTATTTGCCAAAACCATTTCTGCTTGGCAGTCTTGGAGTTGAGCGGGGGTGACAGTTTTAACATTGGCTAATGTGCCAACAGGCATAAACCTCGGTGTATGCACAACTCCATGAGGTGTGTGAAATGTCCCAACTCTGGCATCAGTGTGGCGGCACTGACACTCTAATTTAAAAGTGAAGTTATTCAGAGCTTAAAATCCTGCATTTATGTAGGTATATAGAGTTTCCAATTGTATCGTAAAATTTAAAGCGTATAAATTATCGCGTAGCGCCGTCTCATTTTCTGGGTTTTAAGGACTAAGATAAAATTTGTTTGGAAAACCTTTAAAAAAAATCAATAACTGATTAAGGCAAATCTGGAATTATTACTATTATTCATTCAAATTGCCAGTTTCTCCTTTAATGTTGTGTGACTTAATGCGTGTTTATTGTAACTTGGGCAGTTTAACTAAATGTATACAGTTTTAGAAGCGATCGCCACGGCAAATCCACCTTATAAACTCACCCAGTCTGCGGCGGCAGACTTCATGTTAAAAACGGAAAGTTTATCGACATCTATTAGAAAAAGAATTCCATCGATTTATGCAAACTCAGGCATCGATTATCGCTATAGCTGTATTCCCGATTATGGAGGCGATTTTCAGAACTTTGAGCTTTATCCGCATAATTGGCAACTTACACCCACTCCATCTACGTTTAGTCGCAACCAAAAATATACAGCCTATGCCCCTAAAGTTGCTTTGCAAGCAGCCCAACAAGCGATCGCTGAAGCAAATCTTACGGCTCAAGAGATTACGCATTTGATCGTGGTCAGCTGCACAGGCTTTTCGGCTCCAGGTATAGATATTCACTTGATCAAGCATTTGGGATTACCCTATGCGATCGCCCGCACGATGATCGGGTTTATGGGATGTCATGCTGCATTTAATGGACTAAGAGCGGCTCATGCAATTTGTCAAAGCGATCGCCAAGCAAAAGTTCTCTTAGTCTGTGTGGAGTTATGTTCATTACATTTCCAAGTCGCGGACACGTTAGAAAACACTATTATTAACGCAATTTTTTCTGATGGAGCCGCCGCCGCTATTCTTGCATCTCGACCATTTTCACAAGCAGAAGGAAAGCTGGCTTATACAGATGGATATAGCTTATTGATTGAGAATACTGAAGAACTAATGAATTGGACAGTCGGTGATACTGGTTTTCTGATGGGTTTATCGCCCAAGGTTCCTGATGTGGTGGTGGCTCATTTGCCTGAGTATTTACAGACTGTCTTAAGTCAACATAATCTCTCTCAAAACGATCTCGACTTTTGGGCAATTCATCCAGGGGGAAGAAGAATTATTGAAAAAATCCAATCAGTTTTAGGACTAAGCGATCGCATGGTTGCTGATTCCTATGAAATTTTGCGCCGCTATGGCAATATGAGTTCACCGACAATTCTATTCATTCTCAAACAGATATTAGAAAAGCATCAAAGCTCTAATTTCCAAAATGGCATAGCCCTAGCTTTTGGTCCTGGACTATCGATTGAAGGCTGCTTACTACAAAAAATCTAGTCCTAACAAAAGGAAAACAAACCAAAGGAAAACACTATGCCTTCATTTCAAGTCCGCACCGATCAAGATGAATTGATGGATGATTTCACGATTCAGGATGAACGTCTCACTGATGCATTAGAACAACTCCGCCCAATTAATCAATTGCTCGGTGGATATGCAACTACGATGGAAGTTATTGCGCCTTTCTTACGATCACAAGCGCGATCGCATCCAAATCAAATAACCCGCATTCTTGATTTAGGGACAGGTATTGGTGACTTCCCTGAATATATTGTGCGCTGGGCGGCGGCGCAATCACCTGCGATCGATGTAGAAGTAATCGCGATCGATGCTAATCCTGTGACTGTGGACTACGCGCGTTCAGCATTACAAAAGCGTTTACCTCCCGAACTACTATCAAAAATCAAAGTGGAAGTCGCTGATGCTCTCGCGCTTCCCTACACCGATGATCAGTTTGATCTAGCGATCGCCGCCATGTTTTTGCATCACTTTGCCCATGATAATGCTGTGCAAATTGTGAGATCAATGCAGCGTGTATCAAAACACGGAATTTTGATCAACGACTTACATCGTCATCCATTTGCTTATTACGGAATCTATGCGCTCACAAGACTTTTGCCTGCTGCGCCGATGGTTCGCAATGATGCGCCACTTTCAGTCTTACGCGGCTTTAAATTCCCCGAATTAAAAAGCATTGCTGAATCAGCAGGATTGATTAATTTCTCTCTCAAGTGGCGCTATGCCTTTCGTTGGGTTTTAAACACTGTTTCAAATACCATCTAATCGCGATCGCGCCATTATCCCTAAACAAGCTAGGATACAAATATATACACACAATACTTAGTAATTAGTAATTAGGAAATCGCAATGGTAGAACGTCCGATCAAAAAAGCAGACCGTCAACCAAACTCTGAAGCCGTTGAAAACACACCAAGCACTCAACGATTTGATGACTCCAACAAAAAGCGTCCTAGCCGTGACAAAAAAGACAAAAGAGGCTCACGCGATGAAGAAACAAAACAACCCGTAAATCTCGCTTTAGTAAGGGGACCTAAACCAACCAAACCACAACCAGTGATCGAAGAAGTCATCGCCGAAGTTTCTGAAGAAGTAACCGAAGAAATCGTAACTGAAGAAGCAACCGAATCATAATTACAATAAAAAAAGGCGGTGCGAAGCGCTGCCTTTTTTTATTGTGAAGAACGCGTTAGTAATCCTTGACTAGGACTAAAAACTAGCGTCAATAAAAATAAAACTAGAACTGCTAAAACGATCGCTGGACCAGAAGGCAAATTTAGATAGTAACTAGCATATAAACCGATCGCACTCGCGCAAATACCCAGACTAGACCCCACAAAAATCATCTGGTGCAGTTCCTTTACCAATAGATAAGCAGTAATCGCTGGCCCCACTAATAGCGACACTACTAACACCACGCCCATAGTTTGCATACTTGCAATAATCGTCAAAGTTACACCTGCCATCAAACCCAAATAGATCAGATTTACAGGCAAGCCTAAAGCTTGCGCGCCAATTCGGTCAAAAGTGTAGAAAAGTAGTTGTTTATAAAATATAGCGATCGCAGTCAAAACGATCACCGTGATGATCGCCGCCCGCATCGTGTCAGTTGACGAAACGCTAAGAATATCGCCAAACAAAAAGCCATGCAGATCGATTTTGATTTTCAGCAATGAAATTAACAAAATGCCGATCGCAAAGAAACTGGAAGAAGTCAATGCCATCGCTGCATCAACTTTTATGCGAGTTTGCGATCGTAACCATGCAATCAGAAAAGCACTCCCAATCCCCGATATAAATGCGCCGATCGCCACATCAATTTTATAAAAAAAGGCGATCGTCATGCCTGGCATGACTGTATGTGTCATCACATCTCCCAGCAAAGCCATGCGCTGCACGATCAAAAAACAACCGATCGCAGGACAAATAATTCCTGCTAACCCACCTGCGATCAAAGCATTTCGCATAAATTCTAGGGCAAGCGGCTCAGTGATCCATTGCCAAATTGAAAGTTGAGCAAATAGTGGCATGAGTGTTTGTGTAGATATCAAAGCTAATTACCTTGATTGAGGTATAGATTGCTGTGTCAATTTTGTTATAAACGATCGCGTAAATATAAACCTATGAAATGCAAAATAAACCTATAAAATGCAAACATCAGTCACTGACTCGCCAGTTCTGAATTTGTAGATTTGGAATTCTTTCAAATTCGCGAACATTAGCAGTTACAAGAATTAACTTATGCACTATCGCAGTTGCAGCAATGAGTACATCGTAAGCACCTATTGGAGTTCCTGCTCGTTTTAGTTCCATAGATGTTATTGATGAAACAGAAATATCTTCGGGAGAGACCGACTTTAATCGCTGTGATGTGTTTGGTTCACCTTTTACAAAATCACTGATGACACAAGTATCAAGTAAATATCGCATACATTAAATTATTATTTCTTGGGGTGGTATTAGCTCATCTCGATAGGATTCAAAGGTAATAGTGTCTGCAAAACCTTGATGTTGCAAAATTTTAACCTCCAACAATTGCTCGATCACTATCAACTCTACTCTTCACTTGACTCTTCTAAATATTCAGCAACTGCTTGCAAATCTGCTAAGCCTCGGTTTAGGCGATCGCGCATTGCATCATCGAGTTTAGGATTTTGCAAAGCAACTTCTTGAAAGACCGCATAGTTTTATATGATTTTTGGTATTTTGGGTAACTAAGCAAGCCTGCCGAAAAGATGTAATAATTTGTTACAAGAATTACTATGCGATCGCTTACAACCCGATCAAAACCCGATCAAATTTATGGAACCAGAACTAACTGTCACAGAAGCTAGTCCAGAAATAATCACTCCAGATATAGAAGAGGAGCTGCATCGTCATGAATGTGGCGTGTGTGGCTATATATACGAACCATCCACAGGCGATGTTAAGCGTAATATCCCTAGCAATACTGCATTTGAAAGCATTGCCGCAGATTGGCGCTGTCCTGTCTGTAATGCGAAGAAAAAAGTATTTGCCGATATTGGTATTGCCGCTAAGCCATCTGGGTTTACCGAAAATTTAGGATATGGGTTTGGCGTTAATGTTCTCACGCCTGGGCAGAAGAACTTACTCATATTTGGTTCTTTAGCGCTAGCCGTAATTTTCTTTATTAGCCTTTACGCTCTAGATTAATTTATTTATTTAGTATTATCTTTTACAAATTTCACAGATTTTTTATGAATAAAAGCATTAAACGCTTTCTCACTTCTTTTTCACTTTGTATCCTACTAATTTGCGGCGGATTATTTGGTGTAGGAATGCCAAAGGCGGAGGCAAATCATGGCAACTGGCACAAAGTCGATCTGCCTGTAGCAATCACGCCGCTTGACTTGTGGTTTGACAAAGCTGAACCTAATCATGGTTGGCTAGTTGGCACTGACGCGACTTTGCTGGAGTCAATCGATGGCGGTAATACTTGGGAAGAGCGCAAACTCGATCTTGGTGATAGCGTTTATCGATTTTCGTCAGTGAGCTTTTCGGGTAATGAAGGCTGGATTACTGGTCAGCCCGCCCTATTGCTGCATACAACTGACTCGGGTAAATCTTGGTCACGAATTGGACTTAGCTCTAAGCTCCCTGGTGATCCCTTTGCGATCGTAGCTCAGGGCAAGAACTCTGCCGAAATGGTCACCGATTTAGGTGCAATCTATGGCACTCAAGACGCTGGTCAAAACTGGAAAGCTTTAGTCACGCAAGCGGTTGGCAATGCCCGCAACCTCAACCGCAGCGCCGATGGTCGCTATGTGGCAATTTCTGCAAATGGCAACTTTTATTCGACATGGAAACCAGGTGACGAGACTTGGGTACAACACAACCGCAACAGCTCTCGCCGGGTCCAAAATATGGGCTATACACCTGACAACCGCCTCTGGATGCTTAACCGCGGTGGTCAGGTTCAGTTTAGCGAAGTTGCTGAATTTGACAAATGGGACAGAAAGCAAACTCCTCGAGAGGGAGGTGGCTTTGGTTTTCTCGACCTTGCTTATCAAGATAATAATAATGTCTGGATATCGGGTGGCAGTTCGCGCTTGATCCATAGTGAAGATGCTGGCAAGACTTGGAAACGCGATGAGTCGGCAGCTAATGCTGGCGCAAATCTCTATCGTATTTATTTCTTTTCGCGCGATCGCGGCTTTGTAATTGGACAAAACGGTACATTGCTTGCCTATTCTCCTGACTAAAATTTTTCCTAATTAAAAAAAGCCTCGCGTTGCGAGGCTTTTTTTATCTTCCTAATGCGTGAAGTGCATTAATTTCGTCCGCGCATTTTTTAGTGAATGCTTCAAGAGTGGCGCGATCGCTTGACTCAGGTGCGGGAATGATCTGCCCGATCCTGACCGTGACAGGCTGAAATAATTTGGGAAATTTTGATCCTTTGGGAAAAATTGTTTCTGTCCCCCAGATACTAATCGGCAAAAATGGCGCTTTAGTCTTAGCCGCAATCATCGCTGCGCCAAGTTTTGGTTCAGTCACTCGTCCGTCAGGTGTCCGCGTCCCTTGCAAAAAAATACCCGTTGCCCAACCTTTATTGATAGAGTCGATCGCTGACCTAATTGCGGCGCGATCGCCAGCACCACGCTTGACAGGATAAGCTCCAAAAGCTTGAATAGCTTGACTAATCACAGGCACTTCAAATAATTCTTCTTTTGCCATAAAAGCTACAGGACGACCCATACAACTACCCACGATCAGAGGGTCGAAGTCACTAGCATGGTTACTGACCACGATGAGATTGCCAGTGAGAGGCACATTTTCAGCGCCATGAATTCGCTCTTGATAAAACAAAAACAACAATGGTCTGACCACTGTCCACTTAAACATTTTATAGAAGATAGGATTGCCACCTTTGTTTTTATCGTTTTCCATCAACTAACTTCCTAGAGCATTAAGATAAAAATAGCAGCAACAGCGCCTTACTTCATTTTTGGCTTGATTTTTGCGTCCATTGTTCTGGGGTATAAGTTTTTAATGCTAAGGCATGAATAGTCGTCTGCATCTGGTCAGCAAGCGCTTCATATACCATGCGATGTTGTTGCATCATCGTTTTACCTGAAAAGCTAGTTGCAACAACGATCGCATCATAATGACCACTACCAACAGGAGCATTCATTCGTCCTTGATGATGTTTATGCAAGTCACTGCGATCAGCGATTTCCACAATTGTGGCGCCGATTTTTTCTTGTAAAGTAGTTGTGATTGTGGCGATCGTATCCATTTATTTCGGTTGGGGTGTGGCGAGATTTTTTATTGCGATTTTCATAACATGATGCATCAGAAAGTTAAATCGCGCGATCGCAGTTTAAGGTTTTATTGAGACCGATCCCGAAGAAATTGCTAAGAGATTACAAACAAATGCCCCTCATTTTAGAAATTAGAGGCAAAATAGAATAACTATGACAATTTGTCCTAATTCTTAATGAGCTACAAGCTCCTATTGACTCAAATTCACTTTGCAGGAGCAGCAAGATAGGGCAGCCTAATCATGAAAAAAAATACATTAATCTCAATAGTCGTTACTATCGGTCTAATTATTGCATCTAGCATTTGGTATGGGCGTAATAATGGCTTGTTGCCAGTTGCAGCGGGCGATGAAGCTCTGCTGTATGACGGTTTGTTTAATACGATCTTAGCGATCGCCTTTGGATTTTTTCTGGTTGTCGAAGGAGTTTTAATCTACTCAATCGTCAAGTTTCGCCGCCGCGATGGTGATAATGACGATGGTCCCGCGATCCATGAAAATCTTAGTCTCGAAATTGCTTGGACGGCGATCCCCACAGTAATTGTGATGTGGGTAGCCATTTATAGCTTTGACGTTTATACAGCCATGCAAGGCACTCAAGACCTTAGTGGCATGGCTCATGGTGGAATGCACCAGACTGTGGCTCATGTGGAAAGAGGTGCGAAAGCAACACTCGCCTCAGCTAATACTGACGGTATGTTAATGGCAGGGACACTTCCTGCGGGTACAGGTGATGTCGTGGCGATCGATGTCAGCGCCATGCAGTTCGCATGGATTTTTAATTATCCCAATGAAATCTCAACAGCTGAACTTCATGTCCCTGTTGGCAAAAAAGTCCGTTTGAACATGACTGCTGTTGATGTACTTCACGCTTTTTGGGTTCCGCAGTTACGCATCAAACAAGATGTGATCCCAGGACGCTCAACCTATCTAGAATTTACGCCACGCGTTGTTGGTGAATATCCCGTAGTTTGTGCTGAATTATGCGGCTCTTATCATGGCGGTATGCGTACCACGATGGTAATTGACACGCCTGAAGACTATGCAACATGGTTAAAAGAGCAACAAGAAATTGCTAGTAACGATCCTGAACAGATAGTTGCATATCACTCAACATCGGAGATGTCGGAGCAAGAATATCTTGCGGGTAAAATGACTCAGCTTGATCATGATCGCCACATGAGTCACTAAAAAGTTATTAAAAAACAGCAATTATCTTACCAATCATTTCTCTATGACCCAGACACTCATATCACCCCAAAGTTCGGGCGCGATCGCAGAACCCCAAAAAACCCTTTGGTGGGAGTTCTTCACTTTCAGCGTTGATCACAAAATTATCGGGATTCAGTATCTCGTTACTTCGTTCATATTCTATTTAGTGGGTGGATTGCTTGCCTCGATTGTGCGTGCCGAACTCGCCACGCCTGACTCTGATCTAGTTGATCCCGCCTTTTATAACAGCCTGTTTACAATGCACGGCACAGTGATGATCTTTTTATGGATCGTGCCTGCGGTGACGGGTGGCTTTGGGAATTACTTGATCCCACTGATGATCGGCGCTCGCGATATGGCATTTCCGCGTTTGAATGCGATCGCCTTTTGGTTGACCATTCCTGCGGGGATGTTGCTGATGAGCAGCTTTTTCTTTGGTCCCGCCTCGACAGGTTGGACAGCCTATCCGCCTTTAAGCATTTTGACCAATGAGCATCTTGGTCAAGTTGTCTGGATTCTCAGTATTTTGCTAGTCGGAACCTCCTCAATTCTTGCCGCCGTGAATTTTATCGTCACAATCTGGGCAATGCGGATGCCAGAAATGGACTTGTTCAGTATGCCGCTATTTTGCTGGGCGATGATGGCAACTTCAGTGCTTGCTCTGTTGGCGACTCCAGTCTTGGCAGGAGCTATGGTGCTACTAGGCTCTGATCTTTTGATTGGCACAAACTTTTTTAACCCCACAGGTGGCGGTGATCCAGTTGTATATCAGCACTTATTCTGGTTCTACTCACATCCCGCTGTTTATGTGATGATTCTGCCCGTGTTTGGGATTATCTCTGAAGTTTTACCTCCCCATAGTCGCAAGCCCATCTTTGGTTATAAAGCGATCGCCTATTCCAGCATGATGATTTGTGCATTGGGCTTATTTGTGTGGGCGCACCATATGTTTACCAGTGGCACACCCGACTGGTTGCGCGTTTTCTTCATGGTTGCAACTTTACTCGTGGCAGTACCAACAGGGATCAAGGTATTTAGCTGGGTTGCTACGCTCTGGGGTGGCAAGTTGCGCTTAGAGAGTCCTTTGCTATTTGCGATGGGCTTCATCTCCACATTTTTAATCGGTGGCTTGAGCGGCGTAATGCTCGGCTCGGCTCCGATTGACATCCACGTTCACGATACTTACTTCGTGGTTGCTCACTTCCACTATGTCCTATTTGGCGGTAGTGTGTTTGGCATTTACGCAGGGCTATATCATTGGTTCCCAAAAATGACGGGTCGGATGTTAAATGAATTTTGGGGCAAAGTACATTTTGTGTTGACTTTCATTGGAATGCATTTAACTTTCGGACCGATGCACATTCTTGGTTTGCAAGGAATGCCCCGCCGCGTTGCTCAGTACGATCCCCAGTTTGCACCGATCAATGTGATTTGTACGATTGGCGCATTTATTCTGGCGATTTCCACAGTTCCTTTTGTGATCAATGCTGTCTATAGTTGGTTTAAGGGCGAACAAGCACCTGACAATCCTTGGGATGCTCTGACCCTAGAATGGACAACTTCTTCACCCCCAATTCCGCATAACTGGGTTGGAGAACCTGCTTTAACCACAGGACCTTATGACTACGGTGAGGAATATAAACAGGCTCGTAAAGAAGCGGCGATCGCTGCTTCTCAAGCCGCAACTTAAAACCAATATTTTTTAAGGATGATGCGAAGCGCCATCCTTAAAAAATATTGGTTTAGTATAATTTCCAGTTTATTTATCTAGTTCATTTATCCAAACATTGACCTATGCAAGGATCGATCGCTCCAGTTACCAGCACGGCTCAAGACATAGTTATTCATGATCATGTTGCCGAAGTGGGACATTACGAACACCCAGATTTAAGAGTTTTTGGCTTAATCGTGTTTCTTGTTTCCGAAGGAATGCTCTTTTTTGGCTTGTTCGCCGCTTACTTGACCTTCCGCTCAGTCGCCACATCTTGGCCACCCGAAGGTACACCTAGTCTCGAGCTGCTTTTACCAGGGATCAATACAATTATTCTGGTGTCGAGCAGCTTTGTGATTCACCAAGCTGATCATGCGATTAAAGAAAATAAAGTTAAGGCGGCTCAGTTGTGGTTTCTTGCCACATTTATCATGGGCGCAATCTTTATTGCTGGACAAATTTATGAGTACCAACATTTAGAGTTTGGGTATACCACCAACCTGTTTGCCAGCACTTTTTATATACTAACTGGCTTCCATGGACTGCACGTCATCATCGGCTTGACTCTGATTGGCACGGTGTTAGTGCGATCGCTAAAAGCTGGACATTACAGTAACACTAGTCACTTTGGCATCGAAGCTGCATCGATATATTGGCATTTCGTTGATATTGTCTGGATCGTTTTATTTTTGCTACTTTACATCCTTTAAATAACTATAGGCGGCGTTTCGCGCCGCCTACAGGTTTTGCATTACTAATCATTTTTTAACTTGCCATGCTGGAAAATATTTTGCGCGGTGACTTCTCTAATCTA
Source organism: Cyanobacteriota bacterium (assembly GCA_025356295.1). GTDB lineage: Bacteria > Cyanobacteriota > Cyanobacteriia > Pseudanabaenales > Pseudanabaenaceae > Pseudanabaena. Next base: position 48,567 of record JANXUJ010000208.1, on the reverse strand, counting down.
CAAAGCTCATTACAAAAAGCGAGCTGTAAATTAGAGTTTTGGCTACTTGCAACATGGGTAAGTCTAATCGCGATTAACATCACTCTTGTCGCCCGACTAGCTGATAGTGTGGATGAGCCAGCGATCCAGATATTGACATGGGCAGTCGCCATCTTATTAGTGGTTCGCGATCGCGCAAATCTCAAGTTTGAGACTACGCCATCCGCGATCGCAGTTGGAGTCTTGTTAATTATTTGGGTATTGATCAAAAGCTTATTGACTCGCCGAGTTTATGATGTTTTGTTCATCTTGACTCCAGTTATGGCAACGATTGGAATTGCCTTAATCGCTTCAGGCTGGGGAGGTTTAAGACAATATTGGCAAGCAATTTTATTGTCGGCAACACTTGGCATACCTGTTACTTTCTTATTTTCAGCGAGCGAAAAAGTAGTTCCTGTAAATGTCTTCACGGCACAATTTGCCCATTCGGTATTGTGGTACGGCGGTGTGCAGAAGTTAGCTCAACAAGGAGTTACAATTTTTAGCCAATATGGTGCAGTCGAGGTAGCGCGAGGTTGTGCAGGACTACCACCGATTTTAATGCTGCTGCGGATTACCCTGATGTTTGTTTTGGTTTTTCCTGTATCCCACTTTCATAAGTGGATTTTATTTCCTGCTGCCATGGCGATCGCCTTTATCGTTAATTCTGTACGAGTTGCATTACTGGTCATAATATCTTCGCAAGCAGAAGCTTTTAAGTATTGGCACGCAGGGGATGGTTCGCAAATCTTTTCAGTTGTGGCGGTATCTATTCTGTTGGCACTCTGTAACTGGCTAACTAGAGATGATGATGAATATGAAGAAGCTTGACATGTTTAGACTTGCACAAGTTTTTAAAATCAAAAAAAAGAGCGCAAAGCGCTCTTTTTTTTGATTATTTTTCAAGTTTAAAAGAAGTGATAAAGCGATCGACATCAGCAGTAGCAATCTTATCTTTAGCCCCTAGTGCAAATACTTGATAGAGTCGGTTGTCAGCGAGACAAAAACGTCCTTTGATGGATACATCTGTTGTTTGCACCTTACCACCCGCTTCAAAATCACGACATGGCACATCACCAAGTAAGTATTCCTTCTCAGACTTGATTTCTCCCTTAATATTTGCAACTGAGCCTTTGACCGAGTCCGCCAGCCCTTTCTGGATATCGGCAGGGTTAGCAATCTTATTCGGGAAGTCTGCATAGCCCACAAAGTATCCAGAATCATTAGATTCCGCAATCACCATATTGAGCTTGATCGTTCCCACATCAGTTTTTTGATCTTGAGATTGCTCTTGCGGCTTACTAGGAAGTTGAATGCTAAATTTTCCAGCCGCTGATTTGTAATCTTGCCAACCTGCCGCAGTGTTTGTTGGTTTTTCGTCTGTTTTGACTGTGGAGGTGCTAGTCGGCTTCCCTGAGGGTGCAGCCGATGCTGCTTTTGTGGGATTTGCATTGTCAGCTATAGGAGTAGATGGTGTGCAAGCACTGGCTGTAAACAAGACTAAACCCGCAGCAACGGAAATATACTTTTTCATGTCTAATTTAAGATACGACCTTCAGTTGAGTGATAAGCATAAAGCTCGTTAGCTACTATATCGCGCCTTGCAATCGCATTACCAAAAAGTAAGAGAGTTAACAAAGTGCGCTCTCTTACTTTTTACTCATCGCTCTCAAAATCTATATCTAAATCTTGATGCTCGCTACGGCGAGACTCACGGCGATAGCGTTTTTTGAGTAATCTGGGTTCCTGTTGTTGCTTGCCATCACTTGTATCTTTGACTTTGAGCGAAGCATCAGCATTAGCAATATTTTTGAGCTTTTGTTGATAAACGATCGCTTCTTCTAAATAAGCAATGTAATGGTCGTATCGCTCCCAATCGCCACGCACGACACAGTTGGGTTCATCGCGGCGATGCAAACAATTTTTGAAATGACAATCTTCTCCTAGGGCAAGTCTCTGTCTCGCTTCTGGAAAACAATCGGTTAACTCTTGAGGCGTGACGGTCAAATTGGGCTGCATAAATCCAGGGGTATCTGCGAGATAGCCACCCGCAGGTAAGGCAAATAGCTCAACATGTCGGGTGGTATGTCGTCCATGCCCTAGTCGTTGTGAAACCTCTCCGACACGGATTTGTATATTGGGGATGAGCAAATTAATTAGACTAGATTTGCCAACGCCTGAAAGTCCCGCAACCACAGTTACGCCAGTTTGTAAATGTTTAGCAAGATCGTCAAGCCCTTGATGGGTATAGGTACTAATCGCAATCGGTGGATAGCCCCATGACCTTAGCCGATCGCACCATCTATCCCAAATCTCGTCACTAACTAAATCGCGCTTATTTAAACAGAGCAGGACTTCGACTTGAGTGCTTTCAGCTTTGACTAAAAAACGACTTAGTTGATGTGGATCGAGGCTTGGTTCAGCTAAAGAGAAAACTAATAAGATGCGATCGCAATTTGCCACAGTCGGACGATCAAGTAAGTTGTGGCGTGGCGCAACTTCTGAGATGGCTCCTCGTCCGCCTTGCCAATCTGGCTCCTCAATCGTGACGCGATCGCCAACACATATCTGCTGACCGATTTTTTTGAGTCGCGCGCGTCTAGTACAGAGCAGTTCGTGAATAATTTGATTAGCGCTCTGCCCATTATCAAAAAGCTGCTCTAGATAAAAAGCTTCATCTAGCATCACCCGATAAAAATTGGCTTGCACAGCCAAGACTGTGCCTGTTAAAGCCAACATAAATTTAATGAGGATATTTGCAACAAAACTTTTTGAATCATGCTTTTTGAACTGTTAGCGCAAAAAAGCGATCGCGCTCTTCGATGCCTTTGACTTTATGTCCATCAGACATGAGGCTATTAGGAACTTGCTCGATTGGTTCACCGCCATCTAGCAGCACCTCCAGCAATTGACCTATTTCTAGCTTTTCTAGATGCAATTTTGCGCGTACAAAGCTAAGTGGACAAGGAACGCCGCGTAAATCGATTGACTTGCTTATCTTGATGCACATATATCCTCCCGATATAACTGGTTACTCTCTATATCTCTGCATCTCTGCAATAATTTTCAAAAAGCCTCGCGTTGCGAGGCTTTTTGAAAATTATTGCAGAGACTATTGGATTTTACTTTTGGTTGCCAAATATGCCGCCTAAAATGTCACCGATACCACCTTTGGCTGTATTACCAATCAGCTTTTCTTTGAGCTTCTCAAGTGCTTCTCGTTCCTCGCTACCGATTTTGGTGGGAATATCAATCTTGATTCTGATCAGATGATCGCCGCGAGCGACAGGGTTGCCAAGTTTGGGAACACCTAAACCTTCTAGAGTCAAGACTGTATCCGACTGTGTGCCTGAAGGAATCGTCAGCGGTTTTTTGCCATCGACAGTATTGATTGCAATCTTGTCACCGAGAATTGCTTGTAAGTAGCTAATCTTGATTTCTGACAAGACATTTATACCCTCACGCTCAAATTCATTGTCGGCTTGGACAAACAGATATACATAAAGATCACCTGAAGGTCCACCACGCTGTCCTGCATCACCTTCATTCGATACACGCAGTCTTGTGCCACTATCAACACCCGCAGGAATCGTAATTTTCAGCTTTTTGGTAACTTGATTTAGTCCTAAGCCATTACAACTTTCACACTTATCTTCAATTGTCTGTCCTGTACCGTTACAAGTTGGACAAGTAGAAACTTGGGTAAAACTGCCAAATGGTGTGCGTGTAGCTCGCCTTACTTGACCCGTGCCGCTACAAGTACCACAAGTGCGTGGTCGAGTTCCAGCCTTTGCGCCAGTGCCAGTACAAGTGGCACAAGTTTCTAGATGCGAAATTTTGATTTGCTTTTCGCCACCAAAAACTGCTTCGCGAAATTCGAGCTTTAGATCAAATCTGAGGTCTTCACCACGAGTCGGTCCACTACGGCGGCGAGCTTGTTGCTGCTGCCCCGTGTTAGAAAAGCCACTAAAAAAGCTTTCAAAGATATCAGCAAATCCGCCCATATCTCCCATGTCAGGTGCGCCGCCACCGCCGCTTGATACACCAGCTTCACCAAAGCGGTCATACCTTGCGCGAGTTTCTGCTTCTGAGAGGACTTCGTAAGCACGGTTAATTTCTTTAAAACGCTCATCTGCCCCCGTTTCTTTGTTGACATCGGGGTGATATTTTCGAGCTAAGCGTCGATATGCTCGTTTGATCTCCTCTTTGTCAGTACTGCGATCGACTCCGAGAATTTCGTAATAATCACGCGCCATAGGGGGTTTCTCTGTCGCCTAAAAGGATTCATGGACAATAGTTCTAGTCTAACCTAGCACTTATCGTTTATTTGTAGATGTTGATCAGAAATACGTTTTACCGTACATCTTTAACTTTTTATAGTTTCTAATAAAGTCTCTAATAACTTTAAGGTTTAGTTTTTACACTCACATTTCCTTGGTTTACCGATGTTTGGCAAGCAAGGCGATAATTTTTAGGCTTGTTTTTGAGTTTACGCTCTTCAAATTCAGTTTTAGGAGAGAGATTTTCTAGCCCTTCGACAATTTCGACAACACAGGTAGCACATTGTCCATAACCATTGCAGTTAGAGAGTTTTGCCATAAATTTATAGATGTCGATGTTGTTTTCGAGAGCTTTCATCCGCAGGTTTGCGCCATCCATGGCGATCGCTTCTTTGGCTTCATTCACAAACTTAATGTTTGCCATAGCTAGTTGTTAATTCTTTGTTAATTTTTATTACTTAATCATTATCTTATCAGCACAAGGGATCACGATTTGCTTTCTTGACATCTCAGTCTGACATCTTAAAATAGTAATTATGGCGACATTTCCTTCACATTCAGACATTAAAGCTCTTACTGATGAATTGCATGAGCTAGTTGAAAATCTTGAATCAACTGAGCATGGGGAGCTAATTTATACAGCGTTACAGGCGATCGCTCAAATTAGTCAGACCAAAGTTGAGCGAGTTGACTGGAAAATTTTAGCTGGCTCTTTGCAAGATATGCAGAAGGCGATCGCGATGTTTTATCCTTATCGCTTTAATCGCAAGGTGAGTATTTTTGGATCAGCGCGTACTGATCAGAATGCGCCTGAATATCAGCAAGCCTATGAGTTTGCCGAAAAAATCACTAAGCAAGGATTTATGATAATTACGGGTGCGGGCGGCGGCATCATGGCGGCTGGAAATGAGGGCGCTGGCGATAATTCGTTTGGACTAAATATTAATTTGCCGTTTGAGCAATCAAGTAATGGATTTGTATCTGAGGCTTCGCGATTGGTCAAATTCCGTTATTTCTTTACTCGCAAATTGTATTTTGTGAAAGAGAGTGATGCGATCGCGCTTTTTCCTGGGGGATTTGGGACACAGGATGAGTTTTTTGAATGTTTGACGCTCTGTCAAACAGGACGGACAACGCCGCGTCCGATCGTGTTAATGGACAAGAAAAATGGTGAATATTGGAAAGGTTGGGATGTTTTTGTGGAGAATCATCTGCTCGACAGAGGCTTAATTACCGAAGACGATCGCAGTCTATACAAAATCACTGATGATGTTGATGTTGCTTGTCAGTTTATTAATTCTTTTTATAGCGTTTATCATTCTTGTCGAGGAGTTGGTGATTTACTCGTAATTCGTTTGCATATTGAAATTACAGATGAACATTTGACGCGACTAAATGAGAACTTTAGCGATATCTTGCTCAAAGGTAAGATTGAACGCAGTCAAGCATTACCGATAGAAGCAAATGAGATTCATGTGATTAATTTGCCACGCTTAATTATGCATTTTAACCAACATGATTTTGGGCGCTTGTATGAGTTAATTGCTGCGATTAATGACACTTGCAATAGTGGTAATCCGATGATTTGTCATCCTGACCAGCGTTAATCTGAACCACGTTAGTTAGACATATCGAAAAAATTATTCTGAATGGCGATCGCGATCGCTTGTTTGCGATCGCCAACTCCAAATTTATGCAAAATTGCATGAATATGTACTCGCACTGTGCCAGAAGAAATGTAAAGCAGATCGGCAATTTCTTGATTGGTTTTGCTGTCAGACATCAGTATGAGAATTTCTTTTTCGCGGCGCGTGAGAGTATTGACTTTGACAGCAGATTGAATGTTTTGACTAAGTTCTGGGGATTGATTTTGAAAAATATTATGAATTTCGGCAGTAGCTGTCGCATCCCACCAAGATGCGCCAGCAATCACGGAGCGCATCGCGAGAATTAACGTTTCCGCAGCAACTCCTTTTAGACAATATCCTTGTGCGCCTGCGGTGACTAATCGGGCAACAAGCGATCGTTCGTTGCGCGAAGTTAAAACTAAAATTGGCAAATTAGGATGATTGAGCTTAAGTTGACGACAAGTCTCCATCCCACCAAGTCCGGGTAAGCCGATATCAAGTAGGACTAGATCAAAAGGTTGTTGCTTAGCAAGGTCAAGCGCAGTTTCACCATCATTTGCTTCAACTAAGACTTCAATTTTGGTTTCCTGCTGCAAGCGCACTTGTAAGCCCAAACGAAATAGTTCATCGTCTTCAACTAGAAGTATTTTTAGATTGTTTAAAGTCATTTTGATGGTTAGACTTGAATGCGTCTCTAGGCTCTGTACTTATATTAGGGGGAGATGAATAGGGCAACGCGGGTAAACGAAAGCCAAAGATAGCTCCATGGGGAAGTCGATTTTCTGCCCAGATTGTACCGTCATGGGCTTCGATTAGTTGCCGTGTTAAGTACAAACCTAGCCCTGAGCCACTAGCTAGGCGATCGCTTTGCCCTTGATAAAAACGTTCAAATAAATGCGGTTTCTCATCGGGTTTAATCCCTGCGCCAATATCAATTACTTGAACAACCTGATACGAAGACTGTGTTTCGAGAACAACTTCCACTTTTGTACCTCTGGGCGAATGATTAATCGCATTAGTGAGCAGGTTGGTAAAGACGCGCCGCAATTGAAAAGCATCACCGTTTACCCAAAGAAATTTACGAAAGTCGGAATCTCCATAGTTCAAGTTTAGATAAACACGGCGACTAGTCGATAAAGTGAGCAGAGATGTCGCGACATCTTCTGCCAAAACTGCAAGGTTTATGGGCGCTAATTGCAATTGTAAACCTTCAGTTTCATTGCGATAGACATCGAGGAGGGTCTCAACTAGGTGCAAACTATTCTGATGACTGCGAATCATGGTCGCTAATACTGGTTTTTGCTTGGATTGGATGATCCCAAATTGCTCGCGATCAAAAGCTTTAAGCGTTTCGATCGCACCAAGTAGCGGCGTTTTTAAATCATGAGCTAGGGTCGAAGCAAAATCTTCGCGCATGTTCATGATTTTTTCTTGAGCCTGTAGTTTTGTCTGTTGTCCGACTAAAATTTGCTGAGTTTGCCGATGGCGATCGCTTAAAACTCCAGTCACGATCAAAGCCAATACCGTAATCAATCGATTTACAACCATTGCGGTCTGAATTGTGCCTTTATTAGGCATCCAGATACTCGATAGTGTCAAAATAATCGCTGTAAATATAAATTGGAAAGCTACCGTGCGGCTTAATCGCGCATTAGCAAGCAGGATGGGACTAACGTAAAGATAACTGATTATATAGTCGGGTGGTGTGGCAATCTCTAAGCCAAACAATAGCCCAAACGATCCCAAAATCATCCAAAATGAAAGAGATCGCCAAGATTGAGCTGATGACTGATTTGGCATAAAACTCATTTGATATTCTGGGACGATATTTGAGGATGGGATTTTAGAATTTTAGTGGATTAGCTAGTTAATGACTAGGCAAGACTGTAGTTAAAACATTACAATCTAACTAACACAGGTAAATATATTTGCTAAAAAGCCTTTTAAAAGCACCAGTTATGACTGCAACCGCCACAAACATGACAACTAAAACCCAATACGAAGCCGTCATTGGCTTAGAAACACATAGTCAGTTGACCACAAACTCAAAAATCTTTTGCAGTTGCTCAACCCAGTTTGGCGCGCCGCCAAATACTAATGTTTGTCCTGTCTGTCTGGGGATGCCGGGAGTGTTGCCTGTTCTTAATGAAAAAGTATTGGAATATGCAGTCAAAACTGGACTCGCCCTAAATTGCCAAATCGCACCGCATAGCAAATTTGATCGCAAACAATATTTTTATCCCGATCTTCCCAAAAATTATCAAGTCTCGCAATTTGATTTACCGATCGCTGAACATGGCTGGCTAGAAATTCAACTCGAAGATGGCAGCACGAAGCGGATTGGGATTACCCGCTTGCATATGGAAGAAGATGCAGGAAAGCTAGTTCATGCAGGAAGCGATCGCTTATCAGGTTCCAGTCACTCTTTAGTAGACTTCAATCGTACAGGTGTTCCTTTATGTGAGATTGTCTCTGAGCCAGATATGCGGACAGGTGCAGAAGCTGCTGCCTATGCCCAAGAATTACGACGGATTGTCCGCTACCTCGGTGTTTGTGATGGCAATATGCAAGAAGGATCGCTGCGTTGTGATGTAAATATCTCGGTACGTCCTGTCGGTCGAGAAAAGTTCGGCACGAAGGTCGAAATCAAAAACATGAACTCTTTTAATGCAATTCAAAGAGCGATTGATTTTGAAATCCATCGTCAAGTCGAAGCGATCGAGTCGGGTGAAACTATCAAACAAGAAACTCGCCTTTGGGAAGAGAACACTCAGCGCACAATTAGTATGCGTTCTAAGGAAGGCGCAAGCGACTATCGCTATTTTCCTGAGCCTGACTTGATGGCGATCGAAGTTCCACTTAACACCTTAGAGAAGTATCGCTCTGAGCTTCCTATACTCCCTGCGGCGCAACGTAAACGCTATCATGAGCAGTTCGGACTGACTCCTTATGATGCAGCTTTGATTGCTGATGATCGCAGTATTGCCGAATTTTTCGATGCCACGATCAATACAGGAGCCGAACCAAAGCAAGTCTTTAACTGGGTAATGGGTGACGTTACGGCATATCTCAATGAAAACAAGCTGAAGATTGCCGATATCGCTCTGACTCCTGCCACTTTAGGTGAAATGATTGCCTTGATTACTGATGGCACGATTAGCAGCAAGATTGCGAAAGATATTCTGCCTGAATTGATCGCTAAAAGTGGCTCAGTCAAAAATTTAGTTGCCTCCAAAGGGCTAACGGTTCTCGCGGGTGCGGACTTAGAGAAAGTCGTCAACGAAGTAATTGCTGCTAATCCTAAAGAAGTAGAACAGTACAAGAGTGGCAAAACTAAGCTCTTGGGTTTCTTTGTTGGTAAAGTCATGAAGGAATCACAAGGACGTGCGGAGCCACAATCAACTAATAAGTTGATTGTCGATAAATTGGCTGAATAACCTATAAAAGGTAGATAGAGCGCTTTGCGCTCTATCTACCTTTTATAGGTTAAAGAAACTCAGAATGGAATCTCGATATAAAAATTCATTAGTTTCGGCAGTGGTGTTATGCCCAGCATTGCGAACTATAACCAGTTTCTTTTTTGTCGATGTTGCGTCATATAAACGCTGACCCATTGCTGTTGGGATTACCTCATCCGCAGTTCCATGAATGAAAAGTACTGGCATAGATAGCGATCGCACTTTACTAAGTGAGTCAAATCTCTCGTGGATCAGCAAATCAATTGGGAATACTCTAAATTTAGGATCAAGCATCGCCATGTCGCTCATGGAAGTGAATGAAGAATCGACAATCATTCCCAAAGCATCAGGATGTTTAGTTGCGAGATTGATCGCGATCGCCCCGCCTAACGAATGCCCATAAATCATAATCTGATTCGGTTTGAAACCTTTCGCGATCAGATATTCCCAAGCTGTCTGAGCATCTGTATAAACATTAGATTCAGAAGGGAATCCACCCTCACTCTTCCCATAACCACGATAATCAATTAATAAGACGGAGAACCCCATCCCCATTAAGCGATTTGCGTGCTGCGCGTTGGCGCTGATATTTTTGCCATTGCCATGTAAGTACAGCAACACCTTGCGATCGCTGATCGCTTTCTGTTCTTGTTGAGCATTTGGCAACCACCAGCCAAAAATATTTTCACTCGTACCATTAACATTCTTGACAGGGATTAATACATCTTCGTACTTCGCATTAAATGTGGCAGGCGTAGTCGTGATTTCTTTTTGAGGCGCAAAAATTAACTTTGTCTGCCCAAACCAAAGTCCTGCACAAACCGCCCCATAAAGGCTAGCGATCGCTATTCCTATGATCGCGACTGGGCGTACCCAACGCTTGGGCGATCGCTTCTCAATTTGCGGATGTTTCAATGATTCTAGAGATGATTCAGACATTGAACTACCTTTGTGTTCCTAATATAAAATCAATTTTAGATGTTAAAACCAAAGTGTGGGTCGCCCGCCTCAACCCACACTTTGGTTTTTAAGTAATACGCTGGAAACCTTGAAATTAGTTCCCAAAATTGGCTCTAATCAAAAATATTGCATATTTGCACTATTGCTGTAATATAGTTAAGCACTTAAAAATGCTTGCGGTCGTGGTGGAATGGTAGACACGCTACCTTGAGGTGGTAGTGGCGAAAGCTGTGAGAGTTCAAATCTCTCTGACCGCATAATTTTAATTAAAAAACCAATTAAAAAATATTAAAAAATAAAAGAGGCGCGAAAAATGCTTCTTTTATTTTTTGGCTTTCCAAGTCCCACCGTATCGATAATGGGGATTAAGATGGCTGAGTTTCTGCCAGCAAGAAGGGCAGACTAAGACCCAACTTTTCGTATCATCAAACTGGATACGATAACGGATCGAGCTTAGTTGAGAACAAGCTTCACAAGCTTTCATCGTTTGCCCTCTATTTTTGTTTTTTGAGCTTTGCTTTTGCTTGTTGCCATAGATTATCTAATTCTTCGGGACTAAGGCTGTCGAGAGGGCGATCGCTTAATGATTCAATTACTTCGAGGCGTTGAATAAATTTACGACTGGTTGATTGTATTGCTGCTGAAGGATCAAGATCGTACCAACGCGCCACTTGAATCAACGTGAAAAATAAATCCCCTAACTCCGCTTGTTGATTTTCCTTAGACTCATAGGCGATCGCGTGGTGCAACTCATCTAACTCTTCCTGAAATTTTGCCCATATACCTGCAACATTGTCCCAATCAAAGCCATGTGTGCCCGCCTTACTGGAAATTTTTGTCGCCGCCATTAACGGCGGCAACGATCGCGCATAGCGTTTGAGCTTATAAGTCAGTTTCTGAGTTGTAGCTACATCTTCGCCCTTCTCTTCAGCCTTAATCCTTTCCCAGTTTTGATGAATCTCCTCTATGCTTTTAGCCTTAACATCCGCAAATACATGAGGATGGCGGCGGATTAGCTTTTGGGCGATCCCTTCGGCGACTTCCGCGATCGTAAATTGATTAGACTCACTAGCAATTTGGGACTGCAAAACCACTTGCAACAATAAATCACCTAACTCCTCCGCGATCGCCTTAGTATCACCACCCTGAATTGCATCCACCACCTCATAGGCTTCCTCAATCACATAAGGGATCAAGCTTTCAGGTGTTTGTGCCAAATCCCAAGGACATCCATTATCAGGCGATCGCAATTTTGCCACAACATCGATCAAATGCTGGAACGCCACTAAATTATCTGAAGAATCAACACTCATAAAATTTGTTTGATGTTAAGAAAAGTAACGAAATGCTATAATACGCAGTATAAAATAATTGCATTTACCAAACTCTATATAGCGTTAAAGTCGCCGCTTAAGATTGATCCCCATGAGTAACACTGCCAGTCCTGATCCTGAAATGCTCAAAAAACTTCTAGAACCATTACTAGAAGATTTTACATATTGGTTTGATCGCGCTCAAAAACTACTTTCGAGTCAACAACTAGATTTTTTGACAGAAACCCATCAAGCAAAGTTGTTAGAACGACTAGACCATGCCCTCAAAGAAGTAAATGTGGCGATCGCCTTATTTCGAGTCACGGGACATCAAGTTGGCGTAGACATGGCAACAATGAGACCCTGGCATGAACTACTTGTAGAATGTCAAGCTATAGGAATGCGTTACTATCGTAATCAAGCAATTTAAATTTTTGACTGCGATCTGTGTACGACCTGTGACAATTGCGCTCATCTTTTTTACATGATTTTCATTTTAAGACACTCTTAATCCATTTAGTTTATATAAGTTTATAATTTTTTAAGGAAAGCAGACATGGTACAAATTATTTACATACTCGCTTTTACTGTCCTTTCATTTTTTGCAATCAGTAACTTGATCCGTAGCATGATTGCTTTATCTCAAAATGATCCACGCGGCTATCAATACAACCGCAATCGCCGTGTATCTCCTCAATTTAACCATCCTGAGTTGTGGGACAAAGATGGCAAATATATTGATGAGCCACTAATGGTCATCAAATCAATTAATGTCGATGATGCCCGCTCAAAACTTGATGCCCTCTACAACTCCTCCCCTAGTGGAGACAAATAAAGATACGCATGACTGATAGTTTAATGACCCATAGTTTATTAGTTTGTACTACCTGTGCCAGCACTTGGCAAAACGGCAAAAAAGTAGGTGTTAGTGGTGGTGAAATACTCCTGAAAGAGCTTTCTCAATTGCATCAAAACTGGAAAAAGCGATCGCCGCTGGAGATTCGTGCTGTTTCATGTATGAGCGCTTGCAGTCATGCTTGTGTGGTTACTTTTGCATCTCAAGGTAAATACTCATACTTATTTGGTGATTTACCCAGCGACAGTGAAAATATTTCTAAAACTGCAGCAGCTATATTTTCTTGTGCAGAAATGTACTGCGATCGCGCTGATGGGATACTGGGATGGAAAGAACGTCCTGAGCCACTAAAGAGTGGCGTAATTGCCCGTATACCCGCTTTATAGAGACGACCAAAGCAAGCATCTAGCATCTGCTCTGGTTGTCTTTATAAAGCTAAGCAATCTAGAATACTGACAAAACAGATTGTTAATGTATTATTAAGAATAGGTAATAAAACTTATCTATTCTTTAATGCTTCTTCTATGAAAATTCAAAATCCTTCCAACTTTTTGATCAAGACTGCTGGTATTGCGATCGCTACGGCTAGTCTTCTGGTTAGTCTTCCATCTCTAGCCAATGAGCCAATTACGTCTCCTGTCGTAAAAAAGGTCGCCGTTGCCCCTACTGGCAACATCGTACAAGTTGCTGTTGCTAATGGCTCCTTCAAAACCCTAGTTGCGGCAGTCAAAGCCGCGGGATTGGCAGATACCCTCTCTGGCAAAGGTCCTTTCACTGTATTTGCACCGACTGACGATGCATTTGCCAAGTTGCCAGCAGGAACGGTAGAGTTTTTACTAAAGCCAGAAAACAAAGCTGCTTTGGTCAAAGTTTTGACTTACCATGTCGTCTCAGGTAAGGTTCTTGCCAAAGACATCAAATCTGGCTCTGTTCTAGTTCCCACCGTTGAAGGCTCTTCGATTAAAGTTACTAAGACCAGTAAAACTGTCGTTATTGATGGCGCAAAAGTTATTGCAGCAGATGTAAAAGCTAAAAATGGCGTTATCCATGTAATCGACACCGTATTACTGCCACCCGACTTGTAATATTCCTGACCGTCAAATCAAGCCTAAAAAATAGAGTAAGTGCTTTGCACTTACTCTATTTTTTAGGCTTGATAAAATCTTAAAATCAAGGAGCGAAACGAAATTCTGATACTGTGGACAAGTCCCTTTAAATATTAAAGACAAAGTTCAAATTTGTAATACCTCATGCAAGGCACGCTCAGAGAGATCGACGTACATACGATTATTCACCTGATTGAGTTTGGGCAACGAACTGGCGAGTTGTTGATTGAGTCCAGCACAGGAAAATTCTGGTTTTTGTTTTTTGATAACGGTGAGCTGATTTACGCCACTGATACTGACAGCAATCTAAATCGACTCCGAGATTATTTACATGGTCTGGGTCTAGTCAATGCTCTTGATCAATTAGAAACCTCAAAGCTAGGAATTAACGTCCTAGAATATGGACAGATTTGGGCGCTATTAGAATCGAAGATACTAAACCCTGATCAAGCTAAGTCAATTCTTGAAAATACAATCCGAGAAGTTCTTTTTGATATTCTCGGTTTATATCAAGGCACCTTTGTTTTTGAAATTAGTCCTGCACTTACCCCAAAGCTAACTAAGCTCAAATTTTCGCAAACTAGCTCTGAATGCTTTCAACAAATACAAATATGGAAGCAATTTTATCCAGTTTTACAGTCGATTAACCAATGTCCCGTATTGCTGGCAAATGAGGCTTTACCCCACCTAAATACTTGGATCGATGGCAAAACGACTATTCGTCAGCTGTCACGATATTCAGGCTGGGATATATGCCAGATCGGGCAAGCTATTTATGAGGCGATCGCTTCTGGACAAGTTGCAATTAAGCCTGTAGCGATGAGAGTATCACCACAGTTGAAGGTTCAGTCGCCGCGGATTTTGTGTATTGATGACAGTGTGACTATTTGCCGAGCCGTTGAATATATTCTGCACAATCATGGCTATCAAGTTATAGCGATTTCTAGCCCGACCAAGGCTTTAAGCATAATTTTTCAACAAAAGCCCGATCTGATTTTGTGCGATATCACAATGCCAGAGCTAGATGGTTATGAGTTATGTGGAATGCTGCGTAAGTCAAGTGCTTTTGCTAAAGTGCCAATTATCATGTTGACTGGAAAGGATGGTTTTATTGATCGCGTTAAAGCGCGGATGGTTGGCGCTACGGAATATTTAACTAAACCGTTTGGGGAAAAAGAATTATTAACGACCGTAGAAAAGTATAGCGCTCGCTCGCTCTGACCTCACTCTAACTTGGAGACTTGGCGATCGCCAAAAATTTCTCGACTTTAACTAAATCTTTATCACCTGCGGAACGTTCTACCCCACTTGATACGTCTATACCAATGGGGCTTACTAGTGCGATCGCCTCAGCCACATTGCTAGGTGCTAGCCCTCCTGCTAGCCACCAGTCACAATTTGGCTGAAAGTCGCGTAGCATTTGCCAGTCTAGAGTTTTGCCAGTGCCACCTGCCATTTGTGGATCGTAGGCATCAAGCAAGATTGCATCAACCAAGTCACTAAAAAGCTGAGCTTGTGCTAAGTCTGCTTGGTTTCTAACCCGCAGCGCTTTAATCAGCTTGATTTTGGAATTAACTTGCGGTTTGATTTGATCAAGATGCGATCGTAACCTACGACAAAATTCTGGAGATTCATCACCATGCAGCTGCACTGCATTTAGTCCTCCTCGCGTCACGGTTTGGTCGATTTCACGCGCACTTGCGTTGAGAAATACACCGACTAAATCTAGGTCGAGGCTAGCGGTGATGTGAGCGATCGCTGAGGCGCTGATATATCGTGGTGAAGATGGTACACAAATAAAACCAAGCGCATTGACTCCCATTTGAGCGATCGCTTGAGCTTGATCAAGTTTCGTAATTCCACAAATTTTGATATACATACATCAGCCCTAACATACTTCGATAACTCAAGTATTCATCCTATTCAACAACTGCAACTACTCTAAATGTCTTATTCACAAAAATTAGCCACAAAATTTATGACCAAACTTTCTACAGGATCAGCTATTTTTATGGCGATCGCGATCTCTTGCAGCGTTCCCACTATGCCTATGCCTGCCCATGCAGACCTCTTTGATGGTCCCGTTGATCGTTTACCATCAGTTCAGCGTGACTCATTGCGTAAGGGGCAGACAGTAGTTACAGGCGATCGCGGTAAATATGTGGCACGAGTGCTAGTCACTGCCTCCCCTGATGCAGTTTGGCGAGTTTTGACTGATTATGGCAATCTTTACAAGTTTATTCCCAACATGAGCTCGAGCAAAATTCTAGAAAATCGGGGCGATCGCAAGGTCATTGAGCAAGTTGATTCGCGTCAAGTATTCTTGGTTCCGATTGTTTCGCGAACTAAACTAGCAATCACTGAAACCAATCGCAGACAGATTGATTTTCGTCTCATTGATGGCGATCTCGCAAAAATGGAAGGCTATTGGAAAATAGAACCCGTTTCCACTGTGCCACGCCGTCCCCCCACTCAAGTTTTGATTACTTATTCAATCAACGCACAGCCTAATGGTTCCACACCTGCTGACGCATTTTATAGCATTTTTAAAGATGCTCTAGGTGACACTTTGCAAGCGATTAAAAAAGAAGTTAAGAATAGAACTAAATAATTTTTAAGCAAGCTCACTTTGTGAGCTTGCTTAAAAATTATTTAGTAGCTTAGAAATTGCGATAAATCAAATTGTGATGAATATTGTGACCGAACTCTCTCTCAATCCTGATATCCAATCAAGGGCGATCGAATTGCGAAATATGTTGCAACGCGCTAGCTATGAATATTATGTGCTTGATGCACCAATCATGGAAGATTCTGTTTATGATGCGCTCTATCATGAACTCAAAGAGATAGAAGCACAATATCCGCAGATGATCACATCTGATAGCCCGACTCAGCGCGTGGGTGAGAAAGCGAATACTCAGCTCGGCTCGGTGCAACATCACATTCCGCTTTATAGTTTAGATAATGCCTTCACAGATGATGATGTCGCAACTTGGCAAGAGCGCTGTCAGAAGGGATTATCTACGACAGCATTTCCCGATGAATTTTTAGGCAGATTTTTAGACAGTGTTTGTGAATTAAAAATCGATGGATCGGCGATCGCCTTAACCTATGAGCATGGTCTATTAGTGCGCGGTGCAACTAGAGGCGATGGGATTTCAGGTGAAGATATTACGCCAAATATTAAGACAATTCGTTCGATTCCCTTACGCTTAAATTTAGAAAATCCTCCTGATCGCCTTGAAGTTAGAGGTGAAGCATTTTTGCCGATCGCGGTGTTTGACGAGATAAACCAAGAGCGATCGCAAACTAGCGAAACCCTATTTGCTAATCCGCGCAATGCCGCTGCAGGGACATTACGCCAGTTAGACACGCGCATCGTTGCTAAGCGCCGTCTTGACTTTTTTGCATATACACTCCATCTTCCCCCCTCAGACAGAAATCCTCAAAGTCAATGGGAAGCTCTCGAATTTTTAGAAATAATTGGCTTTCGAGTTAATCCTAATAAGCAACTCTGCACATCTATTGAGGAATTACAGAACTATTACCAGTATTGGTCAACCGCACGGCTCAAATTGCCATATATGACCGATGGCATGGTCATTAAAATCAATTCTTTCATGCAACAAGAGCAACTCGGTTTCACACAAAGGACTCCACGTTGGGCGATCGCTTGGAAATATCCTGCTGAAGAGATGCCCACGATCATCGAAGCGGTGACTGTCCAAGTTGGGCGGACAGGTACGCTTACTCCTGTTGCTGAGTTGCGTCCTGTGTTGCTGGCTGGTACGACTGTCTCGCGAGCGACACTCCACAATAGCGATCGTCTTGCTGAGCTAGATTTGCATATTGGCGATACGGCGATCGTCCGTAAAGCTGGGGAAATCATTCCTGAAGTGGTGCGAATCTTGCCTGAGTTGCGTCTCAGTGGAGCCATGCGTTTTGTGATGCCAACTCATTGTCCTGAATGTGGTCAACCCGTTCTCAAGCCTGAAGATGAAGCGGCAACTCGTTGTATAAATTTAGAATGTCCTGCGATCGTGCGTGGTGCGATCGAGCATTGGGT
Organism: Cyanobacteriota bacterium; assembly: GCA_025356295.1. Taxonomy (GTDB): domain Bacteria; phylum Cyanobacteriota; class Cyanobacteriia; order Pseudanabaenales; family Pseudanabaenaceae; genus Pseudanabaena. The sequence goes on along the minus strand of JANXUJ010000208.1, from coordinate 30,882 downwards.
TAGTCGTGAGGCGATGGATATCAATGGAATTGGCGAGAAGTTAGTCAGGCAATTAGTGACTGAGAATCATGTTACTTCTGTTGCTGATCTCTATGAATTGACCAGTGAAAAATTGCGATCTCTCGATCGGATGGGTGAGAAGTCGGCAGATAAAATTATTATGGCGATCGCGCAATCAAAAACTAAATCGTGGGGGCGCGTGCTTTACGGCTTGGGGATTAGGCAAGTGGGCAGCGTTAATGCTCAAAATATCACTGATAATTTTCCTAATGTTGAGTTATTAGCTAGGTCTAGCCCTGAAGCGATCGCTTCTATCTATGGCATCGGTGCAGAGATTGCTAAATCAATTTGTGAATGGTTTCGGAAAGATACTAATCAGCAGCTAGTTGAACGTTTGCAAGCTTCAGGTTTACAGTTTGTCAGTGAGCAGAAAGATAATCGTGTGATCGCGATAAATCCTAATATTGCGGGTAAAACCTTTGTGGTCACAGGGACATTACCGACTCTGAAGCGCGATGAAGCTAAAGCGCTGATTCAATCCGCAAGTGGCAAAGTAACCGAATCAGTCAGCAAAAAAACACATTATCTAGTTGTCGGTGCAGATGCTGGCTCCAAGTTAGAAAAAGCACAATCTTTGGGTGTTTCACTTCTTTCTGAAGAAGATTTGCTAAACTTGTTGGGGACTAATGTCCTAGTCGAAACCTGAGACATTGGTTTTGAGATATCTATTCAGGATATTTGTATGATTCTTGCTATAGAAAAAAAAATAACTCTTGTAGAGTTTCTGAATATGCCAGAAACTCAACCTGCTGCGGAATTTATCAATGGAGAAATTAGTTATAAATCTATGCCACAAGGAGAACATAGTCGGCTGCAATATATTCTCTGCTTGCTGATTAATCAAGTCCTCGAACTTCAGAAACTAGCGATCGCGTTCCCTGAATTGCGTTGTGTATTTGGCGGAATGACAATTGTTCCCGATATTGCTGTTTTTCGATGGGATCGGATTCCACTTCATGAAACTGGTCGCATCGCAAATCGTTTTGAAATTTCTCCAGACTGGGCGATTGAAATTCTCTCACCTGATCAAAGTATTGCCAAAGTGATTCAAAAATTACTGCATTGTGTGGAATATGGTAGCGAGTTTGGATGGTTGCTAGATGCTAAAGATGAAAGTATTTTGGTAATTGATCGCGATCGGCGTATTTCTCAGTTTCGGGGCAATCAGTTATTACCTGTTCCGAAAGGATTTGGGTTGGAACTTACACCTGAACAGATTTTTAGTCGATTGATTTTGTAAGTTACCTAGAAGCGTGGGTCGCCCGCTTAGCAGTCGACTCACGCTTCTAGGTTTTATTTTTTAATGACTTTTAATGACGCTGAGCTATGTATTCTTTAGAGCATGATCGCGAAAAGATATAATTTCAATAGCTTTACAAATAGATAGTTCTCAATAATTTATGTCTGCTACTCCTTACGGTTCTTGGAAATCGCCGATTAGTTCTGATTTAATAGTTTCTAATAGCATTCGCCTCGGCGCGATCGCCATCGATAGTGGTAATGTCTATTGGAATGAAGGTAGACCGACCGAAGGCGGGCGCAGTGTGCTTATGCGCTATAGCGATGATAGTAACTATCGCGAGATGACAACTGCCTCAGTCAATGTGCGATCGCAAGTCCATGAATATGGCGGCGGTGAGTATCTGGTCGAAGATGGACGGATTTATTTTTCTAACTTTAGCGATCGCTGCATTTATCGCAAAGTTGGCGGCGGATCGTGTAAACCATTAACTGCTGAAAGTGCCTATCGCTATGCTGATTTTATCTGGCATCGGATGTATGGCAAGTTAATCTGTGTGCGTGAAGATCATACGGGTGAAGGCGAGCCAATTAATACATTAGTCGCCGTAAGCACCACTAATGGCGAAGATATTCAGGTACTTATAACAGGTGCAGATTTCTATGCCTCACCACGGCTTAATCACACTGGCGATAAACTTGCTTGGATTAGTTGGCAACATCCCAATATGCCCTGGGATGGAACTGAACTATGGGTTGGCGATCTAGTGGAATCGGAATCGGGAGTTCTGACTGTGCAGAACCAAAAACTAATTGCGGGTGGAGTCAATGAGTCAATTTTTCAGCCAGAATGGTCGCCCGATGATGAGCTTCATTTTGTTAGCGATCGCACTGGTTGGTGGAATTTATATAAGGCTGAATATAAAACTAAAGTAGATGGAACCATCCAGCCACTTTGTCCTATGGAAGCTGAGTTTGGCTTGCCACAATGGGTATTTGGCATGACCACTTATGACTTTACAGGCGATCGCCAGATCATCTGTACTTATACTCAAAATGGTAAATCTCATCTAGCAATTCTTGATCCTGATCAGCTTGATTTGGGATTACAAGAAGTGGCTGTACCATTTACTTCGATTTCGGGGCTACATTGTGAAGGCGATCGCGTAGTTTTTCATGGTGGTTCGACAACTGAGCCGACTGCGATCGTGCTGCTCGACTTGAAAACTAGAACTTGGCAAAAAATCCGCATTGCTTCTAATTTAGAAATTGATCCAGATTATATTTCGGCAGCACAGTCTATAGAATTTCCGACTGAAGATGGAAAAACGGCTTATGGACTTTTCTATCCGCCTAAAAACAAAGACTTTGAAGCTGAAAATGGAGAAAAACCACCTTTGTTAGTCAAAAGTCATGGTGGACCGACCGCCTCAACTTCAGGAAGCTTAAGCCTCGGTATTCAGTATTGGACGAGTCGTGGTTTTGCGGTGCTAGATGTCAATTACGGCGGCAGTACAGGCTATGGTCGGGAATATCGCGATCGCCTCAAAGGGAATTGGGGTATCGTGGATGTCGATGACTGTGCTAATGGAGCCAAATTTCTGGCTGATCAAGGCTTGGTTGATGGCGATCGGATGGCGATTTCTGGTGGAAGTGCGGGTGGATACACGACACTTTGTGCGCTGACCTTCCGCGATGATTTTAAAGCGGGTGCTAGTCACTATGGCATCTGTGATCTAGAAGCTCTTGCCACTGATACTCACAAATTTGAATCGCGCTATCTCGATAGTCTGATTGGCAAATATCCTGAACAAAAGGAGATTTATATAGAGCGATCGCCGATTCATTTTACAGAAAAACTTTCCTGTGCGATCGCCTTTTTTCAAGGGCTAGAGGATAAAGTCGTGCTGCCAAATCAGGCTGAGATGATGGTCAACGCTTTACGCGAAAAAGGCTTGCCCGTTGCTTATGTTGCTTTTGAAGGTGAGCAGCATGGTTTTCGCAAAGCTGAAAATATTAAACGCGCGCTGGATGGTGAGTTTTATTTTTATGCCAAAGTTTTTGGCTTTGCACCTGCGGATCAAATTGAAGCGATCGCGATTGAGAATATCTGATCTAAAACCCAAAGCCTATATCATCCGCTACGCGAGCGATATAGGCTTTGGGTTTGGGTTGTTAGTGGATGTCGTATCCAAACAAGTTAGGATCGGCTCCATCTAACTTGATATCAGCCAAGCCATATTCAGCCCAGCGGCGCGTTACCATGTCTGCGACATCAGGATCGCTCTCTAGTGGGTCGCCCCAGTCGCGATCAGTCTCAGGATAGATTTTTGTAGTTGCATCTATACCCATGCGTCCGCCTAAACCTTCTTTCTCGCAAGCAAAATCGAGGGAGTCAAAGGGATTGTCGGGCAGAATAAATACATCGCGGGTCGGGTCAACTTTGGAACTCAATGCCCAAACGACTAGACGCGGATCGCGAATATTGATCGTGTGATCAACAACAATCACAAATTTTGTATAAGTAAACTGTGGCAACGCGCTCCAAAAGGCTAAGGCAGCTCGTCTTGCTTGCCCTGGATATGCTTTTTTAATTGAGATAATCGCAGCTTTATAAGAGAGAGCTTCCATTGGCAAAAAGAAGTCGGTAATCTCCGAAACTTGCTGGCGCAGGATCGGCGTATAAATGCGATTCAAGGCGATCGCCATCATCGCTTCTTCTTTCGGAGGCAATCCGCTAAAGGTGGTCAGATAGATCGGGTCTTTGCGGTGAGTCATGCAATGGAATCTCAGCAATGGTGCTTCCTCATTGATCCCGCCGTAGTAGCCCATATGATCACCAAATGGACCATCGGTTCCCACTTCGCCAGGGGTGATCGTTCCTTCTAAAATATATTCCGCACAAGCAGGAACTTCCAAATCTACCGTTTTACATTTAGTAAGCTGTACGCCTTCATTGCCATAGAGTCCCGCAAAAATCCATTCTGATAAATCAACAGGAATCGGAGTCGCTGCTGCCATGATTAGCACTGGATCAACACCGATTGCGATCGCAATTTCTAGCTTTTTACCCGCCTCAGTCGCCTTGCGTAAATGTCGCGCTCCACCCCGCACTGACAGCCACTGCACGGTCATCGTGTTCTTAGACTGCTGCTGCAAGCGATATACCCCAACATTCGGAATGCCATTCTCGACATCTTTTGTAATCACCAATGCGAGAGTGACAGCGCGTCCACCATCTTTGGGATAGGGGCGTAAAATTGGAATCAAATCAAGATCAACATCATCACCTTGCAAAACTACTTCGTGACAAGGCGCGTTCCCAAAAAGAACTTTTTGCGGACGAGACTTAACAACATCAAAGAGAATCTTACCGAACTCAATCGCTTGAGATATCTTTTTAGGTGGCTTCGGGCTTTGGAGCTTTCCTAACTTGACTCCGAGAACTTCCAATTCAGATTGTTCTTTCATTCCCATTGCCCAGCAGACGCGCTCCACTGTACCGAGCAAATTCACAGCTACAGGAGTTTTATAACCCTTGACATTTTCAAATAGAAGTGCGGGTCCTGCTGACTGCAAAAGGCGATTGCTGATCTCGGCAATCTCTAACTCAGGATCGACAAGGGCTTTGACGCGATGGAGTTGTTTACGTTCTTCGAGAAGTTTTAGAAATGATCGCAAGTCACGGGTCATAGTGTTGAGGCTCAGTCGTTCAGAGATAAATCCATTGTAACTAAATGTTACGCATGTTTTGGTTATGCATATTTTGACTGGGTGATTATCTTATGATTCCAGATTTTTGGCATATTCGCAGTCAGCATTTGCACCTTCAGTATCGCCAAGCTTGGCTTTGGCTAAGCCACGATTGAAGTAGGCGGGGGCGGCATCGGGGGCGAGTTCAATTACTTTGGTATAGTCGGCGATCGCACCCACATAGTCACTAATTTCTGAACGGTCATAAGCGCGATTGTAGTAAGCCTCGGCATAGCTGGGATCGAGAGCGATCGCGTGGCTATAGTCAGCGATCGCGCCTTCAAAATCATCATTTTCAGCACGCTCCATACCGCGATCGTTATAAGCTTCGGCTGAATCTAGTTTGTCTGTCATCTGTTAAAAAAAGAGTTAGAGAAGATTAGAAGAACGCGCTTCGCGCATTCTTCTAGGTTTGCAAATACTATAAGATACTAGAAACAAGTCTGTCTATCTCCAGCTCTTTCTTAATCTCTTTGTATGAATCTCAAGCTTAAACTACCAATTCCTGAATTTTTACAGTCATGGTGGCATCGCAGCCAAACGACATTTTTTGAGTTGATCAGTCCATTACAAGACTGGCGTTTGGGTAGTCGCTTGCTGAGTACGAAGTTTTTGGGTGGCTTGTTAGTTTTACTGTTAGCTACCCTCCCTTTTTTAGAAAATTCTCAGACTGGGGTGATGGGTGGAGCCGTAGCGATCGCATGGTTGATGCTGTGGCTCAGCGATCGCCGTGACGGTCAGGAGCAAGCAACTCCAATCTGGACACCAATTCATACACCTCTACTTACTTATTGGGCGATCGCGCTAGTTGCCACGCTGCTCTCACCCGTGCGTGTCGCGGCGCTGGATGGCATGGTCAAGCTAACTATTTATATGCTTGCCTTTGTGTCCCTGAGTCGATTGATGCGATTGGGTTGGCGATCGCTCTTGGTCGGCACATATCTGGTTACAGCCTTAGTAGTAATTGCCTATGCCGTCCAGCAATGGTATCTCGGCGCGCCTGAACTGGCGACATGGACTGATGTCACCTCCGAGACGGCGGGAACTACTCGTGTCTATAGTTTTTTGGGCAACCCTAATCTACTCGCGGGATATCTGATGCCTGCCTTACCGATGGGTGCGATCGCGGCTATTTATTGGCGCAGTTGGAGTATGAAGGTATTGAGTGCGATCGTGGCGGTTTTAGGGGCATTTTGCATTACTCAAACTCAGAGCCGTGGCGGGTTAATGGGCTTGGCTGCCGAAAGCTTTGTAATTGTGCTGTTATTAGTTTATTGGTGGGGCAAGCGCTTACCGACTTGGACGTTGCCGACTGTTTTTGGTAGCACGGCTGGGGCGATCGCTTTAGGGACAATTCTTGTACCGACACTTCGTAAGCGAGTCGGCAGTATTTTTGGGACTGAAGATAGCAGTAATGCTTTTCGGGTCAATGTTTGGGCAGCGGTACTGAATATGGTTAAGGCAAAACCAATTTTAGGAATTGGTCCTGGAAACAAAGCTTTTAACCAAATCTACCCGCAATATCAGCGATCAGGATATAGCGCTCTGGGGGCTTATTCAGTGCCATTAGAGTTAACAGTTGAGACAGGGATCATTGGTTTAATTTGCTATGGCTGGCTGATTTTCACAATTTTTAGTCAGGGCTGGATTGCGCTCAATCGGTTACGAAGCGATCGCGAAGCTACTGGCTTATGGATCATTGCGGCGATCGCCACACTTGTGGGAATGATGATTCATGGTTTAGTCGATACAGTTTGGTATCGACCTCAAGTGCAGTTACTTTGGTGGTTAGCGATCGCCTTGATCAGCAGTTTTTACATCGCTCCACCCGAATAGAATAGCTAAAGATTGCTCGCTGCGGGGCAGCTTTTAGCTATTCTCTTCGGGTAGAAACTAATCGTAAAAGTTGAGGAATTGCTTCTGTCTCAGCATCAAATTCTAACTGAGTTTCACGCGTGGACAAATATCCTGATTCAGCAAATGAAATTAGCAATCTCTGCAAAGCAATCCAAACTTCTGATTCAAATTCCCAATCATAGCGAGAGTGAGTGCGACCAGCGATCGATTTCAAAGCCCAAAAATAACTATTCCGAACAATAGAACCTTGTTTATTATATTTCGGCACATCATCGCGATGAATAAAGACAACTTCGTTATCGATCTTGGCTCTCATACTTTAACTTTTTATAAATGTTTATGTTGTTTAAATAGCTATCGTCACTTGCTTTAAGACAATTCAAATCCCAAGAAGCGAGTTGCGCCGCAACTCGTCTTCTGATTTTGTGTCTCAACAAGACTGACGAGCTTCTAGTTTTTAAGGAAGCCAGCGAGGAGAAGTACCAAATATTGATAATACATTTGGTTGAGATAAATCTTGATTACTACTCTGATTATTAATTGATAACAAGATTAATTGGGTCGGCACTTGTGGAGTCCGAGAGCTTCTGGAGGCTCTGGCAGTATCTTCAGAATTAATAAAATCATTGCTGTTGAGAGTGTTATTGGGAGTTACTGAATTAAGCAAAATTGATTGTCCATCAGGAGAGATGTTAAATTGAATTTCTCTTTGAGCAGGAAGTTCTAGAATGCGGCGTAATTTAGCAGATTCTAGATCAATTGCTGCAAGATATGGCTTCTCACGAAAGATATTTTTTGCTGTATCTTGCTCGACATCAGTGAGTAAGCAATAGAGAGTTTTTTCTTGAGGATCGAACTGAGCGCCGATAATAGAACCACTGATTTTAGTGAGTTCCTTTTGCAGTCCTTGATTATTAACTAAATAAAGCGATCGCGTATAGTCTTTATTAAACTTAATCGTAGCAGCCTGTATTCCGCTCCGACCAAAGTTTAGAACTGTACCGAATCTGGGTAAAAAGTCTAACGGTGGCGCTTGTGGCTCCAGTGGCAAAATCGCCACTCCTTCACCTTGGGCGATCGCCACTGACGCACTATCAGGCGTGAACATAAAATCTCCACCTGGTTGATTTTCTAGCGATCGCGCTGGTTGCTCTTCTTTGATCAGCCAAAGTCCATAGCGTCCAACTTGTTGACGACTGAGACGCTGCACTAAAATATTTTTACCATCGGGGGATAGATCAAATTTAAAGTTTTGATAGTCATCACTATCAAGTATTAGTTTAATTTCTGATAGATTATCGGCTAAATTAGGAGTTAAGCGATCATTTTGATCAATACCTGTCGCTACGGTATAAAGTTTTTGATCGAGTAAGTTTTGTCCTGTTAAGGCGATCGCCCCAAAAAGAATTTTTTGGCGATCAGGATAAATCCGAAAATCGGTGACGATCAGAGTGGATGGTGTTAAAATTCGTTTTTCTTTTGATAAAATATCGTAAATTACAAGACGACCTTTCTCTTCAACCTGTGAGCCGATATAAGCAAAACGCGGACTCGGTGTTTTAAAACTGCCTGTAAAAGGATCAATCGCGGTCTTTTTATTATTTTTGCCAGACTCAGCAGCGAAGCGATCGTAAGCGTTTTCGAGCTTAACTTGATAAGATTTGCCATAGGTCGCAGGTGCCAGTGGCGTATAAGACATTCGCCGCGATGACCAACTGATTTTACCTACGAGCGGCGGCTCAAATTTAAGATTTTTTTCCACACTTTCGCGATCCATTGGACGATTAAAGCTCAACGAAAAAGATATGTCATTGGCATCAATTCTTTGACCTTGCCAACTAAAGTCTCGTACCTGTGGCGCAGTGCGATCGCCAATCCACAATAATAAGGCGATCGCCACACTTAAGATCGCGACTATTGCTAGTGCATAGCGATCCAGTGGTTGAGCAAACCATTTAAAGCGTGAGCTTTGCATATAAGCTTATTTTTATCCAATTAAGATGTCCAATGGGTTCTATATTTCTTTTAGAAACTGTCCTAAAAAATCGCAACAGAAGTTACAGAAATTTTAGCAAAAAATAATTAATTAAGGAGAAATATATTCTATGCAAATTGCCACGTGGAACGTAAACTCAGTTCGGACAAGGATTACGCATATTTGTGATTGGTTGCAAGCAAATCCTGAAGTTGATATCTTGTGCTTGCAAGAGACAAAGGTGATTGATGCTGATTTTCCGCGATCGCCATTCACCGAGATAGGCTACCAAACTTATATCTATGGACAGAAATCCTATAACGGTGTAGCGCTGATCTCGCGATCGCCTTTAGAAGACGTTCAAACTGGCTTTGCATCGGTATTAGGTGATATCTTAGACCCCAGCTTAGATGAACAGAAGCGATTAATTACCTGCAAATTTGGTGATGTCCAGATTGTGAATATGTATGTACCGAATGGCTCAGAAGTGGGCAGCGAGAAATATGCATATAAATTACGCTGGTTGAATTTGTTACGCGAATATTTGCAAACTTTACTAGCCAAAAATGCTCATGTGCTGATTTGTGGTGATTTTAATGTAGCGATCGCTGATCTTGATATCTATGATCCCAAAGGTCGCGAAAATAAAGTGATGTCTACTGATATCGAGCGTGAAGCGCTTGCCGAGGTTTTAAATCTTGGCTTTAAAGACGTATTTCGGAAATTTACATCTGACGCTGGTTACTATAGCTGGTGGGACTATCGAACCGCAGGATTTCAGCGCAATCGTGGCTGGCGGATTGATTACCATTTCGTCACCGAGGCTCTCTATGACCGAGCGACAAGTTGTGCGATCGATATTGCGCCACGCAAACTCATTCAACCCAGCGATCATACTCCTGTGATTGTGACCATTGATTAAGTACCTCAGCATAATTAAAAAACCAGAGCCAAAACCTGTACTGCCCGCTACACGGGCGGTACAGGTTTTGGGGTTTTATATTTAATTTTGCCTAGCTACTTAAAGAGAGCATTTTAAGCTTTAATCAAAACTAGATAATTTCGTAAGAGTTCTAGTTATGAAATACCTGAGATATTGGATTACTTTAGCGATCGCGCTACTCCTGATATTACTTCCATTACCCGCATTCGCCGCAAATCCGAGTCAAGTTGTGCAGTTACAATCCACTAAAAACTGTCAAGTTTGCGATTTGAGAAACGCGTATTTACCAGTTAGTAACTTGGACTACAGCTATTTACTTGCATCTGATCTCAGTCAGGCAAACCTATCAGGTGCAAGTATCACTTTCTCTAATCTCAGTCGCGCGCGGCTTAATGGAACCAATCTCAGCTATGTCAATCTCAAGCACACCAAAATGTTATTGACCGACCTTAGCAACGCCATTTTTAATAAAACTGACCTAACAGAAGCCGATCTTACCAGTGCCACCATATCAGAAGCACAATTAGCCCAAGCGAAGCTATGCAAAACGGTCTTGTCAAATGGATTGATATCCAATCGTGATTGTTAGATTGTTAGAACTTCTCCTTTAATCAATTTGGTCTAGTCATGTCACAAGCGATCAAACTTAAAGACTTCACTGTATTTTTCATAACTTATCTTGTTGTCAGTCTAATTATTTATCTAACCACTTCTTTTTCTATTCCCAGTTGGCTGATTACCTTATTTATCGTTTCACCAGTTTATGGTATCTGTTTGATTGTCATGCTCTGGACTACTTTTAAAAACCGTAGCGCCAAAGTCAGATATTCTAAATTTTTACTTGTACCCATCTTTGTGTCTCAACTCGTAACCGTTTTAGCTAGCCCTGCAAGTTGCTACGGTTGGACTGGAGGGAGAAGTTGCTACTCTCTTATTCAAGATGTTTTAAGCCCCGTAAGTCTGAGGACTTCTGCTAACAATCCCCATCATTGGCAATTAGTCGAGTCTGCGTTCCCAATTGCTTTAGTTATATATCTAATTTCGATAGTTGTTTTTTTAGTTTCGATTCGTATTCAAAGCTCCAGAGATTGAGTGGCGATACTCAAGCTCTGGAGCTTAACTTGCCAGATGCTTTAATGCTTCGCCCGTGACTCGACAGATACGCCAATCTGGGAGAACCTCTGCTCCAATGCGAGCATAAAAGGCGATCGCACTCTCATTCCAATCTAAGACCGACCACTCAAAGCGACCAAATTCCCTAGCAACGGCAAGTTGAGCAAGCTTGGTAATTAGCGCTTTGCCAATTCCCATACTGCGATATTCAGATAGCACAAACAAATCTTCTAAATAAATACCTCTGCGGGTTAGGAACGTAGAGTAGCTGGTGAAAAAGAGTGCGAATCCAATAATTTGTTGATCGGGTTTCTGATTAGATTCCATTTCAGCTACTATCGCTTCGATGCAGGGTTTTGAGCCAAACATATCTTCTTGTAAGGCTTCGATATTGCCTGTTACTTTATGGGTGAGCTTTTCATAGTCGGCAAGTGCCAAGATCAACGAAAAAATCGCAGGAATATCGCTGATAATTGCAGGACGGATTGTGAATTCAACTTGAGTCATAATAGTAGGTGTTTTTGGACGTCAAACATCCAAAAACATTACCACTTACCACTTAAAATAAGGCATCATGCATCTGACTATTTCTCCATCTCAAATATTGCTATATGGTATTGCGATCGCGGCGGGACTTGTATATTTGCCCTACATGGTTGTTGCCTATGGACGCGTGACTGTCGGTATGGATATGAATGCACCCAGAGCAATGTTCGATCGCTTACCCGACTATGCCAAACGTGCGACATGGGCGCATCAGAACTCATTTGAGACATTTACCCTATTTGCGGCGGCGGCTCTGACGGCTTATGTAACCAATGTCGCTTCTGATAAAACTTCGCTATACATACTTGCCTTTTTAGTGGCTAGATTTTTGTTTAGCTTGTTCTACATCTTAAATTTACCGTTTTTGCGATCGCCAATGTGGGCGGTCAGTATGGTCTGCATTGCTAGTCTTTTTTCGGCTAGCTTTGTCTAGATCGACACAAAAGCGGCGCAATGCGCCGCTTTTTTTTACTTGTAACCTGCGGCTTGGAGCGAAAAAAGATGAGCATAACGTCCAGCAGCTTCCAATAACTGCTCATGACTTCCTTGCTCGATAATCCTTCCATTTGCCATCACGATGATTTTGTCAGCCATGCGTACAGTCGAAAATCGATGGGAAATTAAAACCACCATCTGATCTTTAGTTAGAGAACGAAAATGATTAAAAATGTTCATCTCAGCTTCGGCATCCATCGCGGCAGTCGGTTCATCTAGTACGAGAATGTCAGCTTGCGATCGCATAAACGCGCGTGACAGCGCCACCTTTTGCCACTGCCCACCCGATAGCTCTTGACCACCTTTAAACCACTTGCCTAACTGCGTTCCAAATCCTTGAGGCATATTATTAATAAATGGCTTTGCCATCCCTTTTTCAGAAGCAATTTCCCATTCTTGATCGTCATTGAGATGTTCAATATCACCGACACCGATATTTTCTCCCACTGTAAATTGATACTGCACAAAATTCTGAAAAATTACGCCAATCCTTTTTCGCAATATATCAATATCCCAATCATTTAAGTCCACTCCATCTAACAAGATTTTGCCACTACTCGGCTGATATAGCCTCGTCAATAGCTTGATTAGAGTAGTTTTGCCAGAGCCATTTTCACCCACGATCGCCAGTTTTTCGCCATGATGCAAATGCAGCGAGATATCTTCTAAAACAGGCTGTTGACTTTCAGGATAGCGAAAAGAAACATGCTCAAATCTAATTCCCTCTTGCAAAATTCCCTGCCTGATTTTGCCATGAGACTGCGGGATTGATTGCTCTAAAAATTCGTACAGATTAGCAAGATAAAGATTGTCTTCATACATGCCACCGATGGAAGTTAGGGTTGAGGCAAAAGTAGATTGACCTTGACGAAATACAACCAGATACATCGTCATCTCACCTAAGCTAATTTTGCCCGCGATTGCTTCTATCACCATCCATGCGTAAGCCGCATAAAATGCACCTGTACTCAGCAATCCCCACAGATATCCCCATAGCCCTTTTTGAATCGTGAGACGGCGATCCTCATCATAAAGGCGATCAAAAATATTGTGATAACGCTGCAATAGCATATCGCCTAGCTGATAAAGCTGTACTTCCTTTGCATAATCTTCTCGCGTCAATAAAGTTTCTAAATAATGTTGTTGACGTGTTTCAGGCGATCGCCATCGAAATAGCCGAAAAGCATGTTCTGAAAATCTGGTCTCGGCAATAAAAGATGGAATCGCGGCTAGGACCAGTACTAAGACTGCCCAAATCGAAAAATGTAATAACAATCCGCTAAAAGTTAGCAAAGTTAGCGCTGACTGCACTAATCCAAAAATTCGACTGATCAGAGATAGCGGACGACTGGAAGCTTGCGATCGCGCTTGACTCATTTTGTCATAAAATTCTGAGTCCTCAAAATGAGCTAGGTCTAGTGTGAGCGCTTTTTCTAAAATCAAAACATTCACTCTCTGACCAAGCTGAACTCGCAGCAATGCTTGGAATATGCTCAAACCTTTTTGAGAAGCTGCCAAAACGATCAGGGCGATCGCCTCAAGTCCGACATAACTCAATGCAAGATAGCGATCGCTCATGGCTCCATTTTGCGAAGCTAACACCACGCTATCGACAATCAATTTGCCAACATAAGCGACCGCCGCAGGTAGCAGTCCATTAATCAGCGTAAAAATAGCGATCGCGAAGGTGCAAACTCGGCTAGTCGTCCAGACTAACTCCAAAGCCTTGCCACTAAATCGAAATATTGATAGAGACTTTATAAAGCTTTTTTTTAATGATTTCTTTTTCAATTTGATTTGTTCCTATCTAAATAGCTCAATTAGGCGATATACAGACCGCGATGCGGGTTGCACATGAAGCTATCTAACCCAACCAAGATCGCTTAATTGATCTCCAGTATGCTTGAATCGGGAACTGTGTGTAATCACGAGTAATTGATAACAGCACAAATAAATGACCGCAAAATGTGGCGATCGCCCAAAATTTGGGAAACCATGCCAAAGGTACATCAGGTTCTGGTTGAAAAATATAGGCAGAGATTGAAGCGATCGCAGTTGGTACTAATACTAACAAAATCCCTAGAATGCTTAACCAACGGCTGGTATAGACCTGTACCGCATTAGCATTTTCCCAACGCTTACCTGTCCAAATCCATCGCAATGTGGAGATCGTATCCGCCATTTTTAGGATTTTGCGATCTGAGTCTGGCTGCGATTCTAGTTGATTTTCGAGAGTGAAAATATGATTACAAAAGTTGCAAGCGAGAGATTCCATCATCGGCATCTCTGCGATCGCGCCACGCATACAAACAGGACAAGGCGAAGTCTGCGATCGGGAACTAAAATAATTCATAATCCTCTTCCGTTAAAGCATCACTGTTTGGTTAGTCGCAACTGACTTCTCAGCAGCGTTAGCAACTGCTAGAGAATGCAAAATACTTTCTTGATTAGTATAGAGAGGCATATCTGAAAGCAAATGCGAGAGAATACTTTCGGTATCTTTTTTAAACAAGCCTCGCGTTGTTCCCGCATCAAGTTCTATCTCACCATCCTCTGAAATTAGTTTGCCTTTGTCATTTGAAAATACGATCGCTCCTTGACTTCCCTGTAACTCCATAACCCGTTCAGAACACCAAAAATTTTCACCTTTGCTATAACTCACATCAGCAAGAACTCCATTCTCAAACTGAAGTTGAGCATTGCAAGTGCAAGAGGTGAACTGACGTGGCAAATTATCACCGCCATAGTTTAATTGGCAAGAGACAGATTTGACTTTCCCAAAGAGAGCAATAATCCGATTTAGGCGTGAGACTGCCGCAGTAAGCGGAAATCCAAATAGTTCTGGCTTATATGTCCATTTGTCGGGTACAGGATACTGCGGACTTTTGGTCGAATATCTTGCATAAAAAGGAGTGCCAACCTTATCTAGATGTTCCATCACCAATTGATGCACACCACCTAATAGTTCGATATGTTCGACATGAAGCATCAAGTTGTTTTGTTTCGCAAGATGGAAAAGTTCTGATGCTTCTTGAAAGCTAAAAGCTAGTGGATACTCAACAATGACATGCTTGCCTGATCGCAAAGCTTGCCCGACTACAGCCGCATGATCACGATTAATATTACAAACTACTACCAAGTCAATATCAGGACGCACGACCAGTTCTGACCAATATTGGTGCAAGTTAGTAATTGAGAACTCTTGAGCGATCGCCTGAGCTTTTTCGAGAGTCCCTGCGATCGCCACAAGCTGAGTTCGTACATCTTGACTAAATATTTCGGCGCGTAACTTTGCCACAAAGCCAGAGCCGACAATGCCAACTCGCAAAGGTTGATGTAAAGTCGCGTAATTGGTCATATTTCTATTATTTTATGGTCTTATTGTGGTTTTATTTAAGGCGGTTTAATTTAGAAGGTGGTAATAGTTTGCGCTCTGGAGCAACTTTTTGACGAGGCGATCGCACATAAAATATTTTGCGTCCAGTCGTCTCGTTTACCCAACGCGCAAAACGACTCCACACTTTTTCAGACAGATAGCGCTGCGCCACGATCGCTAAACCAATCACAACCGCGATCGGGAATATCGAATCAAAAGGATTTCCATCACGACTGCCTACAAATAGCATCACAACTGAAGAAATCAGCGCTGAGATTAGTAAAAATTGAAATTTAGACATAAGATTCCTACACTATCTAACTAATATTCAGGTGTACAACGCCTGAATATTAATGGGTTTTAAATGTTGTGCCATCTTTGGCGATCGCTAGACATTTTGTCACCGCCGTGACTCCAATTTTTCGCCATGCAAGTTGCATTGCTTGAGCGACTGACCCTATTGTACCCATTGGCGCTAAAGAAAGCAGAGTAGGACCCGCACCACTAATCACCAATCCATAGGCTCCCGCCGCGATCGCTGCCGCCTGCACATTTGCCAGCCCTATGATCAAGCTTTCGCGATAGGGCTGATGTAAGCGGTCTTGCAGCCCAGCTTTTAGCCAACTCGCATTACCCATCTTGATCCCATGCGTGAGCAAAGCCAAATGTGAAGCATTAAAAACCGCGTCCGCCATCGAAAATTGTTTTGGCAAAACTTGTCGCGCCTTGGCAGTCGATAACTCAAAGTCGGGAATTGCCACCGCGATCGCAATATCTTCATGCCATTGCAAATCACAAAATTCCCATCCCCCAGCTTGATTTGATGCCATTAGTTGACAACCGCCCAACATCGCAGGTGCGACATTATCAGGATGCCCTTCCATCGCGATCGCTAAATCCAATAGTTGCATACGATCCAATGGCGAACCTGCCAACAAGTTAGCGCCAAAAAGCCCGCCCACGATCGCTGTCGCCGAACTACCCAATCCGCGCGACAGAGGGATCATCGTATCAGTATGAAAAGCGATCGCTGGTATGGGGCGATCAATGTGCTGATAAAACTTAGCGATCGCCTGATATACCAAATTTGTTTCGTCCCGTTCTACTTTGTCCGCACCTTCACCCGATGCAGTAATCGTTAGCCGATCAGTTAAGGAAAACTCAAAATGGTTATATAGCGATAGAGCCGCACCGAGGCAATCAAACCCAGCACCAATATTCGCCGTAGTCGCAGGAACAGAAACTTCAAAAATGGTCATATTAATGGATACTTAGAATTGAGGTTTAACAGAAGGTGGAGTAATAAAAATGGCGATCGCATTATGCACAGGGGCAATCTCAGTTAGAGGACGATTAAGAATATTGCCACCCAGAAATAATGTCGAAGAACTGCCACCATCGAGATTAAGCGCATCTACTGCACCGATTTTTTTGAGGATTTCTCCAGTTTGCAAGAGGTTAGGCGCAACTCCATCAGGTGCGGCTTGGACGGTGACCAGCAGAAGCTTGCCTTTCTCTTTTATAGTTGCGATCGCACTACGATTAGCGGCTTGAGTATCAAATCCCGTTTGAAATTTTTCTAGCTTGCCATCTAGAGATATAACTCCATTTTTAAGCAGCAAGGGACCCGCACCGATTAAGTTAGGGAAATTTGCAAACCTCTCAGGGACAAAAGCTTGGCGACCACGGACGATCATACCGACAGGTAATTGTTTGGCTGCTTCAGGGGTTTGTCTGGCGACTAAGATGTATCCATCGCTAGGGATCGTAATCTGTCCTACACCGACTGCATTACCTTGATATTGAGCCACTACGCGATCGCCACGCACTACGATCAGAAGCTCATTTTCAGTCAACGGGCTGTAAACGCTACCCCAGTTGGATGTATAGCGAGCAAGCCCTCGCTGCACATAAGCACTATTGAGATTTGTGAGGATGATTTTGGGCTGGTCAGTCGTAGAGATTTCTTCACTAAAATTAAGACGGTCAATTAAGGTTTCTCCCTTCTCATTCCACGCGATCGCACCTCTGATTAGAGCCGTACCAGCGATCCAGCGATTTCCTTCCCTGATTGCGCCGACAGGTAACTGCCTAATCCGATTAAAAAATCCACCATTAATCGCTCCCAGCGCCTGAGATTGTTCCACCATTTGCGGAACAGGGCTTAAGCCGAGGATTCCATTTGGTGAGCCATCGGGATTGCTCCAAATTGGACGTAGTTTTAAGCTTGGTTGTTTAAGATCAACTTCTAGAGCCGTAACTGAGAACTTAATAGTTTTAGGGTCTTTAGCCGTTTTAGGCTGATTGGGAATCTCGACAACTCGTTCAATTCTTCGTAATCCTTCTGTCCACTGCACCGTCAAGCTGGGCGGTATATAGTCGCGACGCAGGTCAATCACGATGCGCGGCGTGGGAGTACTGAGCATCTCGATCGCAGGGTGAATAGATTCATTTAATTGAATCTGTATTTGGGTTAGTTTTCCCTGCGGCTGCAATGTCACGGACTTGACTAGATTTCCAGCGATCGCATTCGTCCCCGTTGATAAGTCAGCCGCAATCTCAGCAGATACGACTAGATTAATCACATTGCCTTGCTGACTGACCCGATAAGGAGTCCGCCGACTGAGATCAATAACAATGCGATCGCCCCAAGTTTGTTTGCTACGTCTTACAGCTTGCATCGTGGTATCAGGCGTGTAAATATTCAGGGTGTTTCCTGTGATTTCAGTCCGCCATTGTTCAGCAAATGGGGAAAGATCGAGATAGCGAAATCGACCTGTGCCATCAAAAGTAACTCGCGAGAAAGTAGGACTGGAAAACCAGCGCAATCTTTGGCGATCGGCTTTGTCCGAATCCAACATCTGCACTCCCAATCCTCCCGTTAGCCAATCTTCCTGCACATACAAACTTTGCTGCCCCTGCTCCATTTTCCTGATCCATCGCCCTGACCAAGTTTGCCCATTTAATTGAATCACAAATCCACTGTCAGGTATGGTCACAGCAGGAGCGCTGTCAGCAATTATTAATTGACTAAACAGAGTGGCAAGAAGAAGAGTTAGCGGGTTACGGTATGTCATTTTCATGAGGATCAGACGTAATTTAAGGCGCGGGATTAAAGTAGCGAGCGTGAACAATCTCAATTTCTGCCAAAATCTTAGCCCAAGTCGCAGCCCAAGTCGGATTATTTAACCAAACATTAGCACTGTCGATATTTTCTTTGAGTTGTTCCATCGTGGTCGCGCCAATAATTGTACTTGCAACAAACCAGCGATCGCGCACAAATGCTAAAGCTAATTGGGTGGGAGTTAGCTCATATTTTTGAGCGATCGCCACATACTCAGCAGTCGCGGCGCGGACATTGACTTTTTGATAACGCTGCCCAAAATTAGGAAATAAACTTATGCGAGTATTTGGGGCTAAACCCGTAACATATTTTCCTGATAGATGACCAAAGGCAAGTGGGCTATATGCTAGCAAGCTCACCTGTTCACGATAACAAGCCTCGGCAAGGTGGCTATCAAAAGCGCGATTGAGCAAACTATAGGCATTTTGGATCGATACAATCTTCGGTAAGTCTAATTGTTTGGCAATATGGCTAAATTCGCTAATACCCCACGCAGTCTCATTGCTTACGCCCAAATGCCGAATTTTACCCGCCTGAATTAATTCTGCAAAAGTTTCTAATTGCGCAGCAACAGTAACGATTTCACGTTCGTTTTTGGGATCAAAAGCAACTTGCCCAAACATCGGCACATTCCGATCTGGCCAGTGAATTTGATAAAGGTCAATGTAGTCAGTTTGCAGACGTTTGAGACTATCATCGACCGCTTGCAAAATATTTTTGCGACTCAAAGCGGCGATCGCATCATCCCGTAGCCATTTGTAATTGCGACCTGTGCCAATAATTTTCGTAGCGATGATTAATTGATCGCGCTGTTGTTTGATATGCGGTTTCGCTAACCACTCACCAACATATTGCTCAGTCCGCCCCTGAGTTTCACGACTAGGCGGCACTGGATACATTTCCGCTGTATCGATAAAGTTGATTCCTTGCGCGATCGCATAATCTAGTTGCTCATGCGCCTGTGAAATCGTGTTTTGCTGTCCATAGGTCATTGTTCCTAAGCAAATTTCCGATACCAAGAGATCACTTACACCAAGTTTTTTGTATTCCATGGTTGACGCACATATACCGTAAACACAACAGCAGCTAATATTCTACCCTACGATTTTTTCGTAATTTCGCGATCGCAAATTTCCCAAACTCTATCTTCTTTAGTTAAATCACCTCATTAACAGGGAACCGATCTATAAGTTGAGCAGCTTGCTTAGCCGCCGAATAGATGTGAGTCGGCAACTTTGGTACATGGGGAATTTGATATAGCAAGTCGATGGTGCGGCGCATTAAACGGACAATATCGCCTTCATCAAGATTGGTATTTAGGCATAGCTCTGACCATTCCATTCCCAGCGCCCATTGTTCGACCAGCCCTGTGAGTTCATAGTCTAGCCATGCAGGAATCTCGACCAAATGACGGCGCTGGACTTGCATCAAGTTACGGCGCACTTCGCGCAAGCCATCGAGAGCATCTTCGACCGTTGGCGACAGACCAAACTTGATCCAGTTGTCAGGGCGGCTGTTTTCGCTGACAATCGCGGCGCATACGGTGGCGAGGTGATGCGGCGCGAGGTTGTCTAGTTCTCCTGAGATTAGCGATAGGGCGAGCCATAGTTCATTCTCACCACGCAAGGCGGCTACAACCTTGCCATTATCGGTGGGTTTCGTCTCTTGGAGGCAGTCATAGGATTGCAAGATATTTACTAAACTCATGAATTCTTGCCAATGCCTTTGTCGGCGTTCGTTGACCACTTTTTGCTGAAAGTCAATCTGGCGTTGCAGTTGTTCGAGACGATTAATCTTTTTGAATACAGCCCCGCGATCGCTCATTTTCGAGACAGGATGATCATTCATTTGTGACTCGATCGCCATCATTCTTGCTTGTTGAGCGATTACTTCGGGGGCAAGTTCTGGCTCAGGTAATAGCATGATTTTTTGGGCGATCGCTAAACTGATCTCATCACCATCAGTGGATTGTCCAACTCGCAATTGCAACTTGGCAGGATATTCAATATCGCCGTCAAGTAATAAATCGCTACCGACCTGCATAATGTCTTTGTAACCGCAGGTATACCAAATGTTATTGCGACCGAGGCAAACAAACCACGGGAACTGTCCTGAGCCTTGCACTTTAGCCGCCAGAACGCTATGCACAATCAATCCTTTGTAAGTCCGAATCGTCAGCGGTGAACCTGACAGCAGGTATGGCGCATAGGAAGCCAAATCTTGTAAGCGAATCTCTTCTGATTGACTAACCAACAGCTTCAACAAGCGCCGTTCTTCGCGGAGGCGATCGCGCAACTTGTCATAGACTTCTAATTGCTTGATATCCACAGTCGAGAGGTCTGTCTCTAGCTTGGCGATTTGTTCAATAACCGCTTCTAAGTTTTGGATTTGTGGCGCGAGATTAAGATCGGCAAGATATTGCCCAAAGCTGCGTTCCACCAAGTCTCTAGCTTGATCGAGCGAATGAGTTTGCAGCAAGTTCATCACCATGCCATAGCTCGGCGCAAACTGACTAACTAGAGGGTCAGCGCTAGATGTAGCCAGATGCGCGGCTTCTTTTGCGCCTTCAAAGGGAGTCTGCACCGTGACCACATAGCCAACTTCATCCATACCGCGCCTTCCTGCTCGTCCTGCCATTTGCAGAAACTCAGACGCATTGAGCAGACGATGTCCTCGATCAGTGCGCTTAGAAATGCTAGATATCACTGTGGTTCGGGCTGGCATATTGATTCCCGCTGCTAGGGTCTCGGTGGCAAATACAACTTTGATCAAACCTTGCTGAAAAAGTTCTTCCACAAAGCCTTTCCACGCGGGTAAAATCCCAGCATGATGTGCAGCAATACCGCGATAAAGCGCATCAATATGAGCAGGCTTGCCAATTTCAGGATTAACGGCAATGAAAGCATCAATTTGTGGTTTTAGTCTTAGCGCTTCTGTGGGATTGACTAAAGAGACATTACCTAAATCGGTGACTGATTTATCGCAGCCACGCCGACTGAAGATGAAATAAATCGCGGGGAGCATTTCTCTTTGACGCAGATGCGAAATCACGGCTCCAATACTAGGAACGATTTTATGTCGTTCTTCTTTAGATGGCGGTTTATTAGTGAGTGGCTTTAGGCGAGGATTAATCTTAAGATTGGAACTATCAAGTAGAGGGAAAAAGCCTTTGTTATTACAGAAGGAATGCTCAAGTGGAACGGGACGAAAATCAGAATAGATTAGCTCAGTGTCGCCGTGTACTTTATGTATCCAATCGGTTAGCTGTTGGCTATTTGCTACAGTCGCCGAGAGCGCCACTAGCTGGACTCCCGCAGGGCAGTAAACGATTGACTCCTCCCATACGGTTCCGCGTTGGCGATCATTCATATAATGACATTCGTCCAGCACCACGACTTCTACATCAGTGAGCGATGTGCCAACTTCACCGATCGGCGTACCGTAGAGCATATTCCGAAAAATCTCGGTGGTCATCACTAAAATCGGCGCATCACGATTTACAGATATGTCCCCTGTGAGTAACCCGACATTCTCATCACCAAACTGTTGCCTAAAATCGCGTAATTTCTGATTGGAAAGAGCCTTGAGCGGGGTGGTATAAAAAACGCGGCGACCACCTGCAAGTGCGGCATGGATTGCATATTCACCGATCAGAGTTTTGCCTGAACCTGTGGGCGCGCAAACAACGACCGACCGACCTGCCTGCAAAGCGGCGATCGCCTCTAGCTGGAACTGATCAAGTTGAAACGGATATAGTTCTTGTGGGTCTAATGCTTGCACGCACTTCTGCCTGAGTAATTATACTGAAATTTAATTTGCATTAAGCTAGCTATGGTGATTACATAATCGCTTAGTCTCCTATAGTAGCCTATTGCTGAAGATCGCAAAGATAACCCCAATAATGCAAACTTGATTTTTTTGTAGTGTTAAAGAGGTAATGATGAGCAAAGAGAAAAATAGCACCGATATGATTTGCTAATTTTTTAGAAAACGAAAGGGTCTTTATCGAAAAGTTCTGTATTGACTTCCTTAATAAGCAAGGTCTAGTTTGTGGTGCAATGGATTTTATGGTTACACCACAAGGAGAATATTATTTCCTAAGAAAATAATATTCTCCTTGTGGACAGTATCTTTGGTTAGAGATAGAAACTGGTATTCCACTGACAGAGACAATGTGCGATTTGTTGATTTCTTATGCTCAAAAGTAGCGATCGCTTTAACAAAAAAAGTGGTACTATAAACTGTACGAGTTTGAGTTTCTCAATGAAAATTCTTAACGCAAGTGAAGCGCGAGCTAAATTTTTTAACTTAGTTGAGCAAGTTAACAAAGATCATTTACCAAGATTTATTACGAGTCGGCAAGGTGACGCGGTACTCCTGTCTAAATCTGATTGGGAAAGCATACAGGAAACTCTCTATCTACAGTCTATTCCTAATCTAGTTGAGTCAATTAGAGCCGCCGAACAAGCAGATGATTGGATTTCTGAAAATGATTTTCTAGGAGCCTTGAATGGATTGGAAGATTGAATTTAGTCGAAATGTGATTAAGGAGGCAAGAAAGTTGAAGTCTGCAAATTTGGACTCTAATCTCAAAACCTTACTAGAAATTCTCAAGCAGAATCCTTATGAACTTCCCTATGAAAAACTTTCAGGCAACTTGAAAGGATATTGCTCAAGGCGAATCAATATCAAGCACCGTTTAGTTTATTCAGTCAATGATGAAACTAAAATTATCAGAGTTGTTTCTGTATGGTCACACTATGAATAGCCAGAAATTAAGGAGATCGCATTGCAAAAAGATAAATGTTATCTAGTGGAATTACCTGAATTTTATTTGCTCCCAGTCATAAACTATGACAATTGACCTATGCTGGGTCAATTGTCATAGCAGCCAAGGTAAATTTATGAGTCGTTACCTCAAGCGCGATCGCCAAATCGAAACTCCTGAACATATCTCTCGTGACTCGACTAAAGAACGAGTGGAAATGTTTTTTTGCTTGATGCCGATATTTGGGCTGATTCCTTCTGCGATCGCACTGGTGCGACAGAGAAGCAGTCGCAAAGTGCGTGATGTCAGCCAAGTTGCGATCGCCTTAATGATTACTTGGGCGATCGCTTATGGGGCAATGGGCGGTGTGCCAACTGAGGGCGAAACATTGCAAGTTACTTCAGAACTACTTAAAGGCTCATTTACTTCAGGTTATTTTGCGATCTGTATGTATTTGATGTATCGGTTATATCGCCATCAAGCGATCGCGATGCCTTGGTTAAAAAATAATCCAGAACGTAAAGAAACACGATCAGCAAAACGTGATCAAAAGCTTGATAATTAGAGCCTGTTTATTTAAAGTTATAGTTAACAGTGCTTTGCGTTGCTAACTATAACCAGACTTGATTTTAGGAGAATTATTTTATGGCTTTGCAAAATGGTAAACGTGCGGCTGGCGGATTTATTAGAGACTTCCAAGCATTCATTTTCAAAGGCAATGTGATCGACTTAGCAGTTGCGGTGATCATTGGTGGTGCTTTTGGCAAAATCATCACATCTTTAATCGAAGATATTATTACTCCTGTACTGCTGAATCCTGCACTTAAAGCTGCTAATGTAGAAGACTTGGCAAAGCTGCAAATCAACGGAATTAAATACGGTGTATTTCTTGCCGCGGTGATTAATTTCTTAGTTATTGCTTTTGTGATTTTCTTGGTTATTCGTTCCTTTGAGGTGGCAAAGCGTAAAGAACAACGTGAAGAAGCTGTAGTTGAAGTCAAGCCCGATCCTCAAGAACGTTTGACTTTGGCAGTCGAACGTTTAGCGGAAGTAATGGAATCCAAATAGAATAATAGAATATAAGTGTGCGCGAAGCACCCACTTATATTCTATTGACTGATTTATTAAGTGAGAAAAATCTTTCTAAACTGCCTGCATATGATGCCATTTGGACAATTCAGAAAAAAAATTCAGAATTCCTTGTCTTGCGTAATTTTAGGAATTGCCATTGGTCTAAATGCTTGCGTTAGTCCCAATAATAATAAAAAGCCTGAAGAGACTAAGTCGCCCATTCCTGTTTTTTTGTTTATCCAAGCTTCTCCTGATGGCAAAACCATTGAAGGGATCGTTCCTTCCGATCTGGTAGAAAGTTTAGGTAGTTTGGATCGGGTGATCCAATCAATTCCTGTGGGCAGCAAGTTTTCGTTGATGCAGTTTGGGAAACCGCTGGGAATGTTTCAAGTTAGTGAGGTGCGTGGTTCTGATGCTTTTGGGGCGATCGCTAGTTTTAAAGTACAGGTTGAAGGAGATAAAAATCAACCAGCGAAAGGGCTTGATCCTACGGTATTGCGTCAATCAAATTTAACGATCGTGGCAAGCGATCGCCTGAATAATAGTCAAAGCCCAAATCAAAGCGATCGCACTTACTTCTTCAATTGTCCTAATAAAATTCAGCCGCTGGTGCTGGACAAATCACGCAATTTATTTGTCAAACTTGGTGCAAGTCAAGTCGCGGTCTCACAAGTAGCGATCGCTTCGTTAGTATGTGCTGATCTTGATGGCGATAATCAACCTGAAATAATTGCTGGGCTGCGTCTTGATAATCCGATCCGTCCTGCGGGATTTGATCCGCAACTCTGGAAAGAATTTTTGTCGCGTCCAGTCCTAGAGCGTCAAGAGTACAGCATGTTAGTGATGTTAAAAAAATCTGAAAGTGGTGAATGGAATGCTGAGCCAATTTTGACGCATACGCGGGCGCTTTCATATATCAATGACAGCGTGAGTAGTTACGCGCTATGTGGGATTCAGGAACTAAATGGCGATCGCTATCCTGAAATTGTTGTGCAGGAAATTGGGTTGAATTCCCTCGATGTGCGGGTGTTTACACCTACTGTAGACGCACAAGGCAAATGGCAATGGCGCAGTTATTACCAAAATCAGCGATCGCTTAATATTGTTCAATAAAAGAAGTCATTTGTTGTTTTTGTTATGCCTTTAGAAAATCCCATCGCGTATCCAATTCTTTTCAAGCAAGTATGCATTCTTGATCCAGATTTATCGTCAACTATCACAAAAACTTTTGCTGATGTATTTGTTGATCGCGATCGCCAGATTCATCTTGATTTTGATCAAACCCAAATCCCTGCACAAACAAATGTTTATGAGCGCTCGGGCGTTGTTTTAGGAACTGGAGCGATCGATCTTTATAGTACCAGTGGTGAACCAGGGCATGAATCTAGAGAAACTATTACAGAACTGATTCAATCTGCTAAAAATGGTGGTTTTGCTAATGTGGGAATTTTGCCAAATACTCAACCACCAATCGATGATATTGCGGCTCTAGAATTTTGGCGCCATATCAGCCGCAAACATGGCGATATACTCCAACCCTGGGGCGCAATTACTAAGAGTTTAGAAGGCAAACAACTCACCGACATAGCAGAACTTGCTGAGTCTGTAATCGGCTTTACCGATGGCAAACCGCTAGCTAATCTCTTGTTAGTTCGCCGCGCGATGGAATATATCAGACCACTCGGCAAAGCGATCGCCTTGTTCCCTCAAAATCCTGAATTGGCAAATGGTGGCGTAATCCGTGAAGGTAAATGGTCACTGCAATATGGGATGACAGGTTATCCTGCGGCTGCCGAAACTACCGCACTCGCGTCCCTCATCGAATTAGTCCGTTTGACTAGAGCGACAACCCATTTTATGCGAATCTCTAGCGCTCAAAGTGTAGAACTAATCGCTCAAGCTAAAAATGATGGATTGCCAATTACCG
This sequence comes from Cyanobacteriota bacterium, assembly GCA_025356295.1. Lineage (GTDB taxonomy): Bacteria > Cyanobacteriota > Cyanobacteriia > Pseudanabaenales > Pseudanabaenaceae > Pseudanabaena. The sequence continues at coordinate 4,635 of JANXUJ010000208.1, read as the reverse complement.
CTAGTACAACTTGGTTGCATCTCTGCCATTGCGATCGCGATCTTGATACCTACGATCCCAACCTGCGCCTAAGCCCGCCACTCGGCAGTGAAAGTGATCGCATGGCGTTAATTGCGGGTATCAAATCAGGTGCAATTGATAGCATTGCGATCGATCATACTCCCTATGCTTATGAAGAAAAAGTCGTTCCCTTTGAAGTCGCACCAACAGGCGCGATCGGCTTAGAATTTGCAATTCCTGTCCTGTGGCAAAACTTAGTTGTCACAGGATTATTAACCGCAACTGAACTTTGGCGATCGCTAAGCAGCAATCCTGCGAAATGTCTAGGTATGGCAACACCAAAACTCTCAACTCTTTTCGATCCGAGTTGGGAATGGATAGCAAATAATCAAGCGATCGCTTCTCAAGCTCGAAATAGTAATTACATGGGGCGATCGCTAATTGGCAAAGTATTCTGAGTACCCCGATATAATTAAAAACCTAGAACTAAAATCTATACCGCCCGCATAGCGGGCGGTATAGATTTTAGGGTTTTATATTTAATTGTGCCTAGCTACTTAAGGGGGAAAGTTGAGCTAGAGAAATATAATCGTAGACTTAGGGCTAAAAGTGGCAACTTTTAACTTTCTCGTAAATCAGCAAATCGCTGTCGTTGGCTAGTATTTCATAGCCACTGCGATCGCCAAACTTTTCGAGTGCTAAAAGAGCCGCGTACTTCAAATCCCAAATTTTGGCTTCGAGACAAGCTTTGATTTCAGGAATAGCGCGTATATCGCCGATCTCAGCAAGAGCGATCGCCGCCGCCGCGCGTGACTTTTGAAACTGAGGCTGTTTATTATGCAACGCTTCTATCAATAGAGCATAGGCAGGCGCATACTTGAGCCAGCCAAATAACTTCATCACATGAAAATGAGCGCCATAGTCATTGTTCGCTTCTTCAGCATAAGTATTAAACAAAGCTTCAGGTGCAACATCAGCATAGTTCTCCAGAATAGTCTTGATGGCAAGATAGCAACGTCCAAAGTTGGTCTCGTATAGCTCTCGCACCAAAAATGAAAGCGCTGGCAAAGCGTCATAACTATGTACCAAAATCAAATCATCGGGATGATCGCGCAACGATTTTTCTAAATAAGGCTGCACATCAGAGAAGGCGATCGCACCCGCTTTAATCCCTTCCTCACCTAACATTCTGATCCCGCGCAATCGAAAAACTAGGGAGACGGGACTGGTGGAAATATCAGGAATGGCAACGTAGTATTTGGCATCAATTAAATCTTGAATCGATAAGCGTCTAGCAATCACATTGCTGTTATGCAACAGATCGACAACTTTATCCATTTGAGCATTATCTCGAGTCAACCGACAAACTGCGGTGATCGCCGCGCTGCTTAGCGGTATATCGGAGTTATCAACAAATTTGCGAATTTTGGTTAATGCTGGTTGGTAATCCAGCTTTGCGAGAGTCTGAATGATCGCACGATATGACTGTCCAGATTTATCTAATAACTGTGATATTTCTTCTAATATCTGCACATTATCTGTGCCAATTTCCGCGATCGCCCAAACTGCATTTTCGACTAAATAGTTATCACGATCGGCTAAACATTCACAAATTACAGGTAACGCCGATGATGCTTGCAGTCTTCCTAATGTCTCGACTGACTTCCGCCGCACGATCCGATTATCCATCGCGTCATCAGTTTGCTGAACAGCACGAATTAGAGCCGCGATTGATTTATCAGTTGAAAAATTTATTAAATGAGAAGCAGCAATATAGCGCGAGTCTTCTTCACCGATTTGATCTTGAGGTGTGTCTAAAAGTGCGATCGCTTGATCTTCGGTCAGATTAAAAAAACTATAAAAGCGTTTATCCATAATCTTCAAATTATATCAATCGCTAGTGTCTTTATCTCGCAAAAACAAGGCGAAAAAAAATATCTAAAACCCATTGCAGGGCGTTGCCCTGAGACCTATAAACAAAAAAAGAAGAGAAGGTGTGCTAAGCACACCTTCTCTTCTTTTTTTTATGATAAGCGACGCTTACCATGAGCGTCAATTAGGAAAGAGAATTGATTGCATAGTCGAGCAATGCATTGTACTCAGTCAGAGCTTGAGCTGACATGTCACGAGGTGTGCAACCACGGTTACGAGCAAAGCTAAGAGCTTCAACGTAAGGAGCAGTAGGAAGGCTCAATGCGCGATAAACTTCACGCTGACCAGCAATACCCCATTCGTCCAAAGGACCTGTACCGCCAACAACAAGGCTGTACTGAATCAAGCGCAAGTAGTGCTTGATGTCACGAGCGCACTTGGATTTGAAAGTATCGTTAGAGTTTGCTTCACCTGCATTGTTGAGGTAAGGATACTTTTTGATGCAAGCATCATAAGCTTCTCTAGCAACGTTATCAAGGTTAGCAGCTAGCTTTTCGGCTGCTTCCAAACGTGCTGCTGCGCGTTGGATAGAACCTTGTACTGATTCTAGATCAGAGGTGCTAGGAAAACGTCCTGCTGCATCAGCAGAGGCGATGACGGTAGTAACAACGGATTTCATTTATTAAATCTCCAGATTGGATTCTTTTTATTCAGTAAGCTTGATTTCAATCCTTTTGAGCAAATCGCAACGAGCGAATTACTAGCTTTTAATTAGCTAAGAGCAGCGATTACGCGATCGAAGTAGCTGGAAGCTTCTGCAACCAAGCTAGCGCAACGATCTTCAACAACGATGGAACCCATCTTGCGAAGTTTAGCACCTGCAAACTTTTCGCTAGGATTGTCTTGGATGTGTGCAACTGCTTGTGCTTTCATGATTTGAACTGCACGAACTGTGGAAGTTGTAGGAACGCCCAAAGCAGAGTAGGTTTCTTTGAGTCCGTTTAAGCAACGGTCATCTAGTACAGATGAATCACCAGCCAACAAAGCATAGGTGACATAACGTAGAACGATTTCAGCGTCACGAAGGCAAGCAGCCATGCGACGGTTAGGGTAGCAGTTACCACCAGCTTGGATCAAGCCTTGGTTTTCGCAAATCATACCTGCGACTGCATCGGAAACCATGCAGCTTGCATTGCTGGCGATCGCATTAACTGCATCTAAACGGCGGTTGCCACTAGCAACAAAAGCTTTAAGAGCATTAATATCACCGACAACAGAGGTGCTAGCATCGGCTGAAACTACAGCTCTAGAAAAAGCGTCAAGCATTTCGCTCTCCTTAATAAATTGTTTATTTTAATTAATAAGGTCTTGTATTTGTGTAATTTACAAGACATATTGAACATAAAAGATCATGGTCAACTTAGTCTCATCTCTAAGAAACTAAGTAACATTCCTTAACAACTATCTCTAAAGGCATAGCGATTTCTTGTAAAGCCTAGAAATGAAAAGCGGTGCTTTTCATTTCTAGGCTTAAGATTTAGTCAGACGACTTTGAGGATATTTGGCGATGGCTCCCGTTCGTTTGTGTGGTGTTACCAAAAAATTTGGACAAAAATCTGGAGAGAATACTGTACTTCGAGATATCAACCTCGAAGTTGCTGATCGCGAGTTTTTAGTTTTGGTAGGACCTTCGGGTTGCGGGAAGAGTACATTACTCCGATTAATTGCTGGACTGGAGGAAGTAACCGACGGCTCAATCTATCTAAACGATCGCCAAATTAATCATTTGCCGCCAAAGGTACGCGATATTGCGATGGTGTTTCAAAGCTATGCACTCTATCCACACATGACCGTCTATAACAATATTGCCTTTGGTCTGAAACGACAGCGATCGCATAAGTTTTCATGGTTGCCGATCGCCAAAAAACTACGCGCTGAAATTGATCAACGGGTGCAACAGGTTGCTGAGTCTCTGCAAATTTCACATTTGCTTGATCGCAAGCCCAAAGAATTATCGGGCGGACAAAAACAACGAGTTGCCTTAGGGAGAGCGATCGCTCGAAATCCTCAAGTCTTTCTGATGGACGAGCCGTTATCTAATCTTGATGCTCAACTTCGCAGTGACACGCGATCGCAGATTGTGCAGTTGCAAAAGCAATTGCAAGTGACGACTATTTATGTCACCCATGATCAGGTCGAAGCGATGACTATGGGCGATCGAATTGTAGTTTTAAATAAAGGTGATATTCAGCAAGTGGACACGCCACTGAATATTTATCGCAAACCTGCAAATCAATTTGTGGCTGGGTTTATGGGTTCACCACCGATGAATTTCTTAGCTGTAAATTTGGCTGTAGATGTTGATGCTAATGGACATCTAAGTGGTGAAAGTTTGCTTAATAAAATCTCAATTCACGATTTATCAATTCATAAAATAATTAATCAAGTAACTAATCAAATCAAAGGCGATCGCGCTTTTACCTTAGGATTTCGTCCTGAAGATTTGCAACCTGCGATCGCGGAGAATGCTCATATCGAAGGCACTGTTGAGTTAGTCGAGGCGCTTGGTTCTGAGACAATTGTGTTATTAAAATTGCCAGATGGCGAGTTAAGGGCAAGAGTCTCAGCGGATATTGGGTTAGAACAGCATTGGCAGATCGGCGATCGCACTTTCTGGCGATTTGACTTGAATAAACTATATGGCTTTGATGCAGAGTCAGGCGCTACTTTACATCATCCGTATTAAAAAAACAAAAGAGTGGG